>JAOACC010000098.1 GCA_026418035.1 bacterium | reverse complement strand
GGATTAAACTTGGTAAAGAGATATTAAAGTCTAATGCAGAAAACCTGTGGACAATAGGTACTGTAGGGTTAGCACCACATCCAGTTGTAGTAAAGAACAATCTAAGAAATGTTCCTGAGAAGGGCTTATGGGGTTGGGACTTAAGAAGATTTACTTCCTATGCTCCTGAGACATTCTTCTTTAAGCAGAAATAGAGTAGTTAAAAAATTAATTCGAATAATCTCTCGTCCTCTATCCACAAAACTCCAGGATAGAGGACGAGAATATTAAAATTTTAAACATATTATAACAGGAGGGGATAATATGAATAGTATAAATGTTATAGCCCATAGAGGAGCTTCTGCTTATGCCCCTGAAAATACTTTCCCGGCATTTGAATTAGCTTACAAGATGGAGTCTGATGCTATAGAAACAGATGTAAGATGCACTAGGGATAATATATTAGTCCTTATCCATGATGAGACTGTAGATAGGACAACTAATGGCACAGGCAAGGTAAGTGAACTTACTATAGAAGAGATAAATAATCTAGATGCAGGGTCATGGTTTTCTTCAGAATTTGCTGGGATTAGAATTCCTACTTTAGGAGAATTTCTTGTCTATTTTGGGGATAAACTCCATCTGGTCTTAGAGATAAAGGAGAGAAGAGCGTTTGCCGGAACACTTAATATGGTAAGGGTCTTAAATCTTTTAAATAACGTTACATTTACATCTTTTGACATAGAAATCATAAAGAGGATAAGACAGATAGAGCCAAAGGCAAGGGTTGGCTTATTAACTAAAGAAGTAGATGAAACCTTACTTAGAGTATTAAAGACTTTTAGGATAGAACAGGTTTGTCCCAAGGCAGAATTCATATCACTGGATATTGTAAATTTGATAAAGAAATTCCGTATAGATATAAGAGCATGGGGAGTAGAGGATGAGGATGCAATGGTAAGGCTTCTAGAGCTAGGTATCTATAGTATGACTGTAAATTTTCCAGATAAACTAAGAGAGCTACTCTCGGGGTACAAGATGAAGTCTTTAAGTAAAAAGGTTTAGGAGGTTAATGATGCGTTTAACTATTATAGCCTGGAGTATATTTTTTACTTCTTTATTACTTAATTTGATTATTAATTATAGAAAGGAAATATCCAATAAAAATAAGGATATCTAGATTATAAATCCTTTTATAAGAGCTCCTATTTTTCAAAAAACTCATTAATATAACATATTTTTGTGTTATAGTATAATCAAATTAAGTTTGGGAGGAGATAATTATGGATATAAAGAGGTTTTTATTGGCCTTATTTTTATTATTTTTTATTATAGGGATGGATAGTTCTCTATGGCAGAAGACATTTGGTGGAAAAGATATAGATGAAGCAAACGATATCTATATAGATTCTGAAGGTTATTACATAGTAGTTGGATATAGAGATTTTCTAGCTGAGGATGGTCCAAATGTTTATGTGTTAAAGATAAAAGAAAGTGGGGATAAGGTCTGGGAGAAGATATTTGGAGGTAAAGATTTCGATTGTGCTAATTCCATTATAGAAACTTTAGATAAATGTTATATAATAGTTGGGCATACCGCATCTTTTGGGGCTGGTAGTTATGATTTTTATATCTTAAAGATTGACAGAAATGGAAATAAACTTTGGGAAAAAATATTTGGTGGAAAAGATGTCGATATGGCGGTTGATGTAAAAAATACCCCAGACGGAGGTAATATAATAGTTGGTTCTACAGCCTCATTTGGTTCTGGTGGGTTTGATATATATGTATTGAAGTTAGACAAAAATGGTAAAAAGATTTGGGAAAAGGTATTTGGGGGTAAGGGTGATGATATAGGTAACTCTATAGAAATGACCTCTGATGGTGGATTTGTAATTGCTGGAAGTTCAACATCTTTCAGTCTAGATAACTCTGATATGTACTTATTAAAACTAGACAATAATGGAAATAAAATTTGGGAAAAGACATTTGGAGGAGAAGATGCAGATGTTGCTAGATCTATATGTGCTATATCAGATGGTGGATATATAATAGCTGGATACACTAGGTCCTTTGATGCAAAGGGAAATGATGTATATGTAATAAAACTAGATAAGAACTATAACAAAATCTGGGAGAAAAGGTTTGGTAAGAATGAAATAGATGAGGCTAACTCTATAATAGAAACCTCTGATGGAGGTTACATAATAGGAGGGTATACAGGAGATCTATCTAACGGAGACGTATATATTATAAAGCTTAACAAAAAGGGGGATAAGATATGGGAGAAGACTTTTGGTGGGAAGAAGATTGATATAGCAAGATCTATACAGGAGACATCTAATAAGGACTACGTAGTAGCAGGATTTACAGCCCCATTTGGTGCTGGAGAAAATGATTTATACATCTTAAAAATAAATAAGGACGGTAATACGGGGAGATTAAAATAAAAAATCTATAGAGAGGAGGGCAGTAAAATGAAAAGGGTATTTATCTTATTATTAGTCTTATTTATTCTTTTATCTTTATCTTCAGGTTTTGCTGATGCAAAAGAAAACTCTGCTTTAAATATTGGATTGACTATATCAGAAAGAATTGGTAAAGATGAAAACGGACTTGTTGTCTTAGATGGGATCTTTACTACAATTACCTTTTCAAGGTTCCCAGGGGTCGAAGACTTTTCTGTCTATTCTAGATGGGTAGGAAGTGGGTTGCACTCCATAAAGATTCAAATAATAGATAATGAAGGGAATATCATCATAGACACAGAAGATATAGAGTTTAATTTCGAGATGCCTAATATTGTTTATTATTACAATATCGATTTTAACAATATTGTATTTACTAAGTCAGGTGTATACTGGATTGAAGCCATCTTGGATAATAAACGAGATTTTTCTATACCTCTATTCATCAAGTTAAAGGGAGCAGAATTAAAAGTAGAGGGATTACCAGAAATTCCAGTACTAATACTATCTGTTACCGCTACATCTATAGAGAAAAAAGAAAATGAACTTCCAGTGATATCTGGTGTATTTGAAAACTTTATGTCCAAAATATTTCCTTTTGCTGACGATTTCATTATAGCCAATCTATGGTATTCTGGTAATGGAACTTTTACTCAGTATGTAGAAATTTTAGATCCAGATGGTAAGATTTTATACAAGTCGGAACCAGCAAGCTTTGAACATGAGCCTGAAACATTAACAATACTGTACGATGAACTAGAAGACATAATATTTCCTAAAATTGGAGAGTATAGAGTTAATGTGTATCTAGAAGAGAATTTGGTATTTAGTTATCCAGTATTAGTCCTACAGAAATAACGTAAATCTTACAAAATTGGCTGATAGAGTTGGTGATTATATGCATAATTTCTAAAGGAAATTTCACTCTGTAAGAGGACTAGGCCTTTTTATGGATAGTGTAGCTTTAAGATGTTTTTTACTTTATCAATAAGATTAATGTTTCCCTTAATGAGAGAAGCCAGGAATAGCTGAGTTATTTAGCTATTCCTCTGTTTTTCTATTGTCTACTGTTTGATTGAACTGGCCTTTGCTATAAGAGTCAATATCTTTTTACTATTTTATACACGGGTAAATTTTTGCATAATATTTACTATGCATAAAGCTGACTACAGGTTAGAGAACCTTCTGTCCGTCTTGCAAAATTTGTAGCCTAATTATATACTTAGAACAAAAATATGCTATATTTATAGAGTAGTAAGTCAACAATGTAACAAAAGCAAAGATAAGGAGGGAAGATATGAAAACACTGAAGATCAGGTGGCAAAGACTTATTTCTAATGGACAAACCTGCCCAAGGTGTAAGTCAACAGAAGAAGAATTAGAAAGAGCAGTTTCGATTCTTGAACAGTCTCTTACTCCACTAGGTATACAGGTTATTCTAGAGAAGGAAGAGTTATCTATTGAAGAATTTGAAAAGGACACCTTGCAGTCTAATAGAATCTGGATTAATGGTAGACTCTTAGAGGAGTGGATCGGAGGTAAGGTTAGTCAGAGTCAATGCTGCGATATTTGCGGCCCTTCTGAGTGTAGGACTATTGAGATAGAGGAAGAGAGCTGTGAAGTAATTCCTGCAGAGTTAATTATTAGAGCTGGGCTTCTTGTAGCTTCACAGCTAATTGAAAATATTAGTGAATCATGCTGTGAGTGTGAAGTATCAGGTTCATTCACTACTAACTGTTGTCAAAAACAATCTAGTCCTTAACTCTAAATAATTTTTCTTATAATTCAGCTCTACTTTTAGGTAGAGCTATTTCTTAATTGTATTTATATACCTCAAAATATAGAATTTCTCTAAAGTCTCTTGACTTAGAGTTAATTCCAAGAAATAAAATTTCAGAAAATGGAGGTGAATAATATGGAGTATGTAAAACTAGGAAGGTCTGGTTTAGAGGTATCAAGAATATGCCTTGGCTGTATGGGTTTTGGAGACAAAGATATATGGGTTCATAAGTGGGTATTAGATGAAGAGAATAGTCGTCCAATAATAAAGAGGGCTATTGAGCTTGGCATTAATTTTTTCGATACTGCCAACGTATATTCTTTAGGAAGAAGTGAAGAAATTCTGGGAAAGGTATTAAAGGATTTTACAAGAAGAGATGAAGTAGTTATTGCAACAAAGGTATATTTCCGTATGCAAGAGGGACCAAACGGGGAAGGACTCTCTAGAAAACATATTATGAGCCAAGTTGATCAAAGTCTAAAACGCCTTGGTACTGATTATATAGACCTTTACATCATTCACCGTTGGGATTATAGGACACCCATTGAAGAGACTATGGAAGCCCTTCATGATTTGGTAAAGGCTGGAAAAGTGAGGTATATAGGGGCATCAGCTATGTTTGCATGGCAATTCCAAAAGGCACTGTACGTAGCAGAAAAACATGGATGGACCAAGTTTATATCTATGCAGAATCATTACAATCTAATATATAGAGAAGACGAGAGAGAATTAATCCCCCTTTGCAAGGAAGAAGGAGTAGGACTAACTCCATATAGTCCATTGGCATCGGGAAGATTATCAAGAGAATGGGGAGAAACTACATTGCGCTATGAAACAGATGAGGTCGCAAAAAGAAAGTATGATTCTACTAGAGAGGTGGATAAAGAGATAATAGATAGAGTAGGAGAAATTGCAAAAAACCGTGGTATAAGTAGGACGCAGGTTGCCTTAGCATGGCTTCTACACAAAGAACCAGTAGTGGCTCCTATAGTTGGAGTAACCAAAATGGAACACCTTGAAGATGCTGTAAAAGCTGTTTCTGTTAAACTAACTCCAGAAGAGATAAAGTACTTAGAAGAGCCCTATGTCCCTCATCCGATAGTTGGACCTTTACCCCCTCCAAATAAGTAAAGTTTTTAGTTATCTGGAAGTTAATATAAAACTAACTGGATTAAGGAAAAGGTAGTATGAGAGGGGGTGAGGTATTATTATTCCTTTGTATATTTCGATATGAATAACAAATACATTAGACAATTTATCCCAGAGATTGAAGTTGACATGCTATCCTATATATCTTTAGATAGGAAATTTCATGAAGAGCTTATCAACTTAGCTCAAAATGATGTTCTTAAGGACCTCTACTTACGAATCCGAGATCAGATTCAACTTATTAGGGCTTTTATGCTAAAGATGCATCCAGAGAGAAGATTTAGGGTCAATATAGAACATTTAAATATAATAGAGGCTTTATTAAATAACAGTAGGGGAAAAGCTTTAGATTTGCTCAAGCATCATATAGAGTGCAAAAGCTGAGACAGTTGTTCAGGAAGAGATATTCTATTCTTAATTCTTCTAGGAACTATGATGATACCCTATCAGGTTACTATCATTCCTCTTTTTATACTGTTTAGGAAAATGGGATGGGTTAACACGTTTTTACCTCTCACTGTTCCAGCATTCTTTGCAACTTCTGCGTTCCATGTATTCTTGCTAAAACAGTTTTATAATACTATACCTAAAGAGCTTTCAGACTCTGCCAATATAGATGGTTGTTCGGAATTTCGAGTATGGTGGAACATTATATTACCTCTTGCTAAACCTGCACTCGTAAGTGTAGGTATATTTAACTTTATAGGGCACTGGAATGATTTCTTAGGTCCTCTTATTTATCTACAGGACAATAATAAATATACCCTGGCTATAGGCTTATACTCCTTTAGAAATGAATTTGGAACCGACTATTGATTCTCAATACAATTGCTAAGGCAATTTATTTCCCAATTAAAATAGGAGCCTTAATATGGAAATTGAAAATGCCTGAGCATAGATTATTGCTGATAAATACTGTAAAGTGGCTACTTGGAGACTACCTAGAATTATATATAAATGCTCCTTCCCACATATATGTTTCTCTTTTAAAAGGAGAAGATTTCTTACTTGTAAATTTGGCGAATACGATTGGTGAAAGACCACTGGCAGAAATAATTCCTGTCTATAATATAGATGTGAAAATTAAGTGTAAGGATAGAGTGAAGGAA
>JAOACC010000054.1 GCA_026418035.1 bacterium | reverse complement strand
GTAGAGAGGTCTGCTATGCGGTTCTAAATAGTAGAAATATTATCCATCCTGTATTTAAAACCAAAGGGCTTCACGATAACCCAGAGAAGATGCGTATAGAACTCCAGGAAGAGATAGACAGAATATCTTTCTCTTCTCCAGTAAGGTATCAAGCTATTGTCTTGGTATACGGACTCTGCAGTAATGGGACTATGGGGCTTATCGCTAGGGATATCCCATTAGTTATTCCAAAAGCTCATGACTGTATAACGCTCTTTTTGGGCTCTAAAGAGAGATATAATAGAGAATTCTCTAAGAATCCAGGGACGTATTATTTTACTACCGGTTGGGTGGAAAGGGGAGGAGAGACTATTGATAGACCTCCTGCAAGTGGATACGGTTTGGGGAAGACCTATGAAGAGTATGTAGAGAAGTATGGAGAGGAAAATGCCAAGTATCTATTTGAACTAGAACGTTCTTGGTTGGCTAGGTATAATCGGGCGGTTTATATTGATATGGGGCTTCCCATTCCGTTTTCTTATGAAGAGGATGTAAAGAGGGAGGCTGAGAGGAGAAATTGGAGCTATACCAAGATAGATGGAGATATGAAGCTAATTATTAATGCTATTGATGGTTCTTGGAACCTTAATGATTTTCTTATTGTCCCCCCAGGATACTCTATACAACCAAGCTATGACGGAGAGATTTTAAAGATAGAACCTGCAGGATGAGTAACAAGACAGAGTTTTCTTCTAAACAGTATAGGAAAAACTTTATACTTGGTGCTACTCAGTCAGGATTGTGGGGATTGGCATTGACCTTTGCGTCTACCGCTACTGTTATCCCTATGTTTTTAAAGAAGCTTGGTGCTTCTGATGTAGAGATAGGCCTTATCCCAACATTAGTTAATCTTGGTTTTACATTTCCAAGCATCTTTTCTGCACCAATTGTAGAGAGGGTAAAGTCTGTTAAAAGATTTGTTGCTACAGTTACCTGGATTGAGAGAAGCCCTTACCCATTTCTTTCCATACTAGCCTTTACCCTGGCAAAGACTAACCCTATCTTAACTATATATCTATCTTTAATATTTTTAGCTATAGGCTACTTTGGAACGGGATTTATAATGCCTGGTTGGATGGATTTTGTTGCTAGGATTATCCCTGTAACAAGCAGAGGTAAGTTCATTGCCTTGGGTAATGGCCTTGGTGGCATCTTGGGCATAGGTGGTTCCATATTGGTGGGTAGAATCTTAAGCACCTATCCTTTCCCACGGAACTTTGGTATCTGTTTTATGATTACAATGATTATCCTACTTATAGCCTATGCTATCCTTCTATGCATAAAAGAACCAAAGATAGAGAAGAAAGAAAATAATGAAAAGACAAATTATATAAGAGAGATCCCTAGTATCTTAAAGAATAACAAGTATTTTAGAAACTATATCCTTGCTAGGTTTTTTATCAGTTTTGGAGTAATGGGATTGGCATTCTATACCGTGCATGCGGTCAGTAAATTCTCTTTACCTGATAGATACATAGGGACATTTACTATGTTTTTTGTTGGAGCTCAACCTGTTGCAAATCTTCTCTGGGGACCTTTAGCAGATAGAACAGGGCATAAGAATGTCCTTCTCGGAGGTGTCACCTGTAATCTGTTGGGAAATCTTATAGCCTTAGTTACCCCTATTGTTAGTCCATTCTATTTGGCATTTGCCCTTTCTGGTGCTATGAATAGCGCCTTTATGATTTCTGGCCTTCCAATAATACTAGAATTTGCCCCTCCAGATAGGAGGCCAACATATATAGGGATAAACAATGTCCTTATATCTCCAGCATTAGCACTTAGTCCACTGATTGGTGGATTTATAGCAAAGAGCTTTGGCTATCCAACTGTATTTCTTATCTCTCTAATAGCAAATATAATAGGACTATCTACCCTCTATTTTGGAGTGGTAGACCCTAGGAAGAAAACTCAGTAAGAGAAAGTTATAGTTTTATCTAAGAATTTACGCTATCTAACAACTAATTATCTAGGAATTGGATTTAAAAACAAAGGAAATATCTATAAAGAAATTAGATCCTTATCTTAAAGTTTCCTTCTAATTTCTTTCTCTTTTTGTCTTCATACATCAATTTATCTGCTTCTTTTAGTAAGTCTTCTAAAGGTACCGGTTCTTGTGGATTATGGATTATATGTCCAATACTTAGCGATATATAAAATGATCTATTGTCCTTCTTATTGTGTTCTTCTATAAGTTTATTTAGCCTTGAAAGTATTACATCCTTTGCCTCCTCATCATCGCATAATCCTAAGAAAACAAATTCATCTCCTCCTATTCTTGCTATCAGATCATTCTTCCTAAATGTCCCTCTTAAAACCTCTGCCGTCTCTTGTAATGCCTGATCCCCTATATTATGCCCTAGGGTATCATTTATCCATTTCATATTGTCTAAGTCCATAAACATTATCAGTATTTTCTTTCCTGCCCTCCTAGCTAATTCCATAGAGTGTTCTGCTAATGTAATAAACCCTCTACGGTTGTATAAACCAGTTAATGGATCTGTTATAGAAAGATTTCTCAGTTCTTCTTCTAATCGTTTTCTATCCGTTATATCTAATACTGTTCCTAATAGGGCAGGCTTCCCATTATATATAGTTCTTACTACAAAGAACTCAAGGTATAAGCTAGTTCCATTTTTTCTTACACAGTGGAATTCTTCTCTAGCTAAATCTATATTTCCCTGAGCCAGGTCTATGTAATTTTTCGTAAACCTTTCCATATCCTCTTCATGGACAAATATAGAAAAATCCGAGATCTTTAGCATTTCCTCTAAAGAATAGCCAGAAAGCTCTAGCAATTTGGGATTGGCATATATAATCTTATCTTCTTGGATAAGAAATACCCCAACCTGGGACTGCTCTGTTAATATCCTATATCTATCTTCTGATTCTTTTAGTGATTCAAACAGATTAGCATTTTCTAAGGCTATTGAACCTTGAAGGGCTAGGGTTTCTAGATTAATAATGTCATCCTTATCAAAGGCATCCTCTTTGACAGACTCTAAAACTAATACACCTAACTTTTTCCTATCGTTTCCTAAAGGTAAAGCTAGAATAGAGACAGCATTGGGATTTAGACATTTAAATTCTGTCTTTTTTATATTTGAGATATATACAGGTCTGTCCTGCATTAATGCATATGCCGGCACACAAGTTTTATCTTCTAAGTTTATTATCTCTTTTCTAGCGCAGTTACACTTTACTAGTTCTAGATGTTCATTTTTCTTTAGATAAATAATAGAGGTATTCGCTCCGCTTAGTTTTAGGCTTCCAACTACAATCTCTTCAAGACACTTATCTATATCTATCGATAGAATGGACCTTTGGACCTCATTTAAGGTTCTTAATGCCCTTATCTGCTTTTTATATTCTTCCTCCCTTTTTACTCTTTCAGTGACATCTTCTATTACAGTTATTGTCCCCTCTATCTCATTGTTTATCGAGAAAGGAAATATCTGAGTTGTTTGTTGCATATAGCTAAATTGTCTATCATCTATCTTGATAGCGATAGTATATTTATGGAACCTCTGAGATAAGATGACAGAATTTCCTTGAAGTACCTCTTCATAGTAGCGTTTTATCCTATTTAATTCTGGAAATAACTCAAAAATGTTTCTATTTAATACATCCTGACCTTTAAGGTTAGTATTCTTTTCCATCCAGCTATTCCAGAAGACAATGTTAAAACTTCTATCTGTTATAAATATACCCAACGGTATAAAATTACTAAGCCAATACAAAATGCCTGTTAGAAAATTTTCCACTGTTATCCCAGCCTTTCCAGAGCTTCGATAAGTTTCTCTAGAGATGCTACTCCTAGTATTATAACCAGATAACCATCTATAGCACTATCCTTTACTCTAAATTTAGTAAATGCTATAAGGGCATATTTAAGTTCCTCGTTGACGATTGTTAGAGTATCAAGAAGAGAATCTAACTCTTCAAGATGAAGCTTAGGAACGGAGAAAGATATATGCATCTCAAGGAGATTCCCAAATACACCTAGACAGGCATTCAAGAGAATATTACCCATCTCCATTAGAACCTCTCTCAATGAGAGACTGAAGTAATCTAGCTCTATATCCTCTCCAGAAACTAGGCTTGCTAGTTTTATAGCTCCGTTGTAATCCATAAGCAGAAGTGCATCTCCAGATACAGGACCGGTAAATATCTGATGGACAGTCGCTATCTCTTTATTAAGTTTCTCCCCCAGTTTTTCTGATATCTCTTCTATAGGTACAATATCTATCTTAGGCGGGTCAAGGAGTATCCTATTGCCGGTAAGTTCCGAGAGCGAAGCTGTAGTCCTATGAAAAGCAATGTTTATAAGTTCTGTTAAAGAATCTCTTTGCTTCTCTGTTAAGATCATTACTACCTCCCTAAGTGATATTTTTTACTAAGCTAAGGATCTCTTCCTCTTTGAATGGTTTATTTATAAATCCATCTGCCTTCAACCTTTCTACCTCTTCTTTTGTGAACCTCTGTATGTCAGCTGTAGCAACAATAACCTTAGCTGATGGTTCTAACTCTTTTATTTTAACTAATACATCAATACCAGGTATGCCCTCCATAGTAAGGTCCAAAAATGTTATATCCGGCTTTTCTAGATAGAACTTTTCTAATCCTTCTGCTCCATCCTTTGCCTCTATAATTTCACAGTCTTCCTTTTCTAATATCCTTTTTAGCATTCTTCTAGCTAGCGCAGAATCATCTATAATAAGGACCTTCATCTATACCTCCATTACAATATTAATAATCTCTTCGGTAATATTATAAAGTGGTATACTCTTATCAGAGATACCGGCTTCTTCTACAGACCGAGGCATTCCATAAACTATACAGGTTTCTTCAGATTCTGTTAATATTATACCACCTTTAGATTTTATAAAGCTAGCTCCTCTTAATCCGTCATTTCCCATCCCTGTCATTATTACTCCGAGAACTCTATTTCCAAAGATTTCTCCAGCTGATTCAAACAGCACATCTACAGAAGGCTTGTGTAATGTGTCAAAGGGTTTACTATCTAGATGAGCAACTATAAGACCATCTTCTCTCTTTTGAAGCTTTAGATGCCTTCCTGCTGGCGCTAATAATACTCTTCCTGGTATTACTAAGTCTCCTTCCTTAGCCTCTATGACCTCTAGCTGTGATATTTCATCTAATTTTTGGGCAAACAATTCCGTATATCCTATAGGCATATGGAGAACCATTGCTATAGGGACTGGAAAATTTGGGGGAATTTTAGATATTACATATCTTAATGCTTGAGGTCCTCCGGTAGATGCTCCAATCACCACTATATCTATCTTACCCTTTTTAATAGGCTTCTCTAGAGTTACCTTCTCTGGTTCTGTTGATATTATTCTTTCTAATTTAGGGAGTGAGGCAACACTTGCATTCTTTACCTTCTCTATAAGTTCATTAGCTATCTCGTAAATCTTTTCAGTTGCAAGCGCTGTTGGCTTTTGAATAAAGTCTACCGCTCCAGCGTTTAGAGCCTCTATAGCGAGCTCTCCACTCTCGCTAGCTATACTTACTATAACTACTGGAATTGGTTTCCTCTTCATCTGTTCTTTTAAAAATCCAATTCCATCTAGATTAGGCATAATAAGGTCTAGAGTAATAACATCAGGATTTAACCTTTCTACCATTTCTAGTGCTTCAGTACCATCTCTTGCTGTTCCCACAACCTCTATAAATGGGCTCCTAGAGAGCATATATGTTATTACCTTTCTTACATAGGCAGAATCATCTACGACCAAAACCCTTATTACTTTATTATGAATATTGCTACCTTTTGACATAGACAAAGGCACCTCCAATAATTTGTAGTTCAAAATCAGTGGTATATTTTAATAAAGACTCGGCAGATCCGGTAAAGAGATATCCAGGATTCTCCATATATTCCGCTAGATTTTTTATAAGTTTAACTATTGTATCCTCAGAGAAATATATTAGGACATTCCTACAGAATATTATAGATGATTGAGCAAATCTTTTTATCTCTTCCTTATTAACCAGATTTGCTATTGCCCAATCTACTCTCTTATGTATTTCCGAGATTATCTTATACATATTACCATCCCTTATGAAATATTTTTCTATATACTCTCTTGGCGTATTTCTAAAAGATCGCTCGGTATATCTCCCTAATTTTGCCCTTTCTATAGCCTTTGTACTTATGTCCGTTCCATATATCTCTATATCTAATCTTTCAAACCAACCTTTTTCATCTAGTAACATAGCTATAGATAATGGCTCTTCTCCAGTAGCACAGGCTGAGCTCCATATCTTGATGTGTTGTTTACCCTCCTTGTAGAGATCTGGTATTATTACATTTGCTAATGCTTTTATTTGTTCTACCTCTCTAAAGAAATAAGTCTCTTGAATAGATAAGGCATTGGCTATATTTTCCCACTCTTTCTCACTTTCAGGGTCATACTTTAAAAAGTAGTAGTAGTCCAAGAAGGAAGTAATACCTTTCTCTACAAGCAGAGGAGACAGTTTATTAGAGAATATCTCCTTCTTAGAGTTCTCATAATAGATTCCTACTCTCTCTTTTATAATGTCTCTGAGAAGCAAAAAAACATTATCTGGTAGTGGTATAGATTCTAAATAGAAACGCATATCTATTTCCCCTCTAAAAGTTTATATATGATATCCTTTACTCTTGGATCTTTCTCTTTTTCTAGATGTTCACGAAGCATCTTTCGACCCTCTATAGAGCCAAGGTTTTTTATAGAGATAACTGCTTGAATTCTTATATCTGGGTCTTCATCATCTAGAAAGTTTACTATCCTCTCTACTGAATCGTAAGATTTCATCCTCTCCAATACTAGTATCATTGAGATTTTAACTGGTTTGGGCATACTTTTAGCATCTTCTATAAGATACTCAATCTTTTCTATCGGAAGTTTAGAGAGTATTGATATACATTTTTCCCTCTTAGTCGAATCTATAGTTAATGACATTATTGCTCTTAAACTTTCCCTCGTTGATATCTTCGCAAGAGACGCTAATGCCCCATCAATAATTTCGGGGGTATTTTCTGTGGCTACGATCCACTGTAAACTCTCTATTACCCCTATACCTTTTTTATTCCCCAATGCCTTTATTATTTCTATCTTTGTCACTTCATCTTTGGTGCTTCTTAACATCTCAAGTAATGGATTTATTGTATTTGGATGTTCTATTTTCCCTAGGGCAGCTATCGCGCCTCTTGCTAGGTCCTTATCCTCTGAGGATAATAAAGGGATAATAAGGTTTATAGCTCCATTACCACCAATCTCTCCTAGTATATCTATTATTCCTATCTTTACTAGATTGGAAGTTTCCCTATTTAGTAAATCCGTAAGGATACTGATCGTATTTGGTAAACTATGATATTTAAGAGTTTTTACCGCATAATATCTTACCCAAGGGTCAGGATCTGAAAGAGCTTTTTCTAAAACGGGGATAATATGTCTACTGTCTAGATATGCCAATGAACGTGCTATAGATTCTCTTATCTTTTTAATCTCTTTCTCTAGCCCAGAATATAGTATAGATGGAATCCTTTCATCTTCAAAGAATACTAGATTTTCATAAGCTGCCTTTCTTACTTCTTCTACTTTGTCGTTACATAATTCTATAATCATATCTTTACATTCTTCATAACCGAAATATCCCGCTATTTTGACAGCAGACTCTCTTTCATAAGGGTTATCACTCCCAAGGAATTCTTTTATCCTATGGGGCATCTCAGGATGACCTAAAGAATTTAGTGCCGATATAACTGCTTGCCTTATCATTGGGTCAGGGTCTCCAAGCATACTTAAAAGAGGTTCAAATGCTCTTCTATCGCCAATCTTAGCTAAAGCTCCAGCACATACTACCGCTAGTTCTCTGTCATTTAAGAGCGTTTCTATAAGGTATGGAACTGCTGTTGGATCTCCTATTCTGCCTAAGGCAACGACTGCAGAGAATCTAGTCTCTATGTCATCATCTTTGAGTTTATCTATAAGTATGGGAATAATCCTTTTACCATAACTTACAATGGTTTCTATAATCTCTGTCCTTACATCTGGGTTTCCAATGAGTCTTGTTATGGCTTTCTCTACTACAGGATTATCTATCCACCCTAGGACTAATACTAGATTCCTTAGATTTTTCTCATCTACTTTTGAAAGATAGTCAACAAGGTTCTTAATTCCAGGAGGTTTTATGTTCCTTTTAAAGTTCTCTTCTATATGCTTCCCTTCTCCATAAAACTCTTTATACCTGAGATATATCTTTGCTAGAGAATTTACTATTAATTCTATATTGTTTTCGCTTCTGTTTAATAGCTCTGTTAAAAGAGCTACCGATGATTCATCTCCAAAGATTCCTAGCGCTTCTATGATGGAAGAAGAAAGAAACTCGTCATCTATAAAAGGATATAGTCCTGTCTCTTATACACATC
>JAOACC010000021.1 GCA_026418035.1 bacterium | reverse complement strand
CCACCATATATGAAGCGTTGATATATGACCATGACGAATATTCTTTTCTCTAGAAGATTCCTCACTAACCTCTTTTACCGGAAATGTATCTTCAATAAAGCTTTTATTAAAATTATCCATAACTACCTCCTCTTAGATTATAGCACAGCTTTAATAGCACTCTGGATGAATTCTACCACTACATTTATTGCCTTCTCGTTATAACCACCATGAGGTATAATAATATCTGCATACTTTTTAGTTGGCTCAACATATGCATCATGCATAGGCTTTACAGTAGTAAGATACTGGCTTATTACAGATTCAATAGTCCTTCCTCTCTCAAAGATGTCTCTTTGAAGCCTTCTTATAAACCTTTCGTCACTTTCAGCATCTATAAATAATTTCAAATCAGCTAGGGTTCGAAGCTCTTCATAATATAATGCAAAGATACCTTCTATAAGTAAGATAGGTTTAGGTTCTATCCTAATTGATTCACCTGTTCTAGTATACTGTGTAAAGTCATATACTGGAAGTTCTATAACCTTTCCAGTAAGAAGTTCTTTTATGTGCCTAACTATAAGTGTATGCTCAATCATATCCGGATGATCATAGTTGTACTTCCTACGCTCCTCTAATGGAATATGACTCATATCTCTATAGTAGTTATCCATTGGAAGCATAATACATTTCTCTTCACCAAAGTTTTCTATTATCTTTTTAGATACCGTTGTCTTTCCAGAACCAGTACCACCACCAATAAGGATAATAAACATAAAGATGCCTCCTAGCTATATATAACAACTCTAACAAGATTATAACATAGGACTAAGAGATAAATGAGTCCTTTATATATACCCTTGTCTTTAAGACTCTATTAGGATAAAATTTAGAAATAAAAATTAGCTAAAGAGGAGGATGATAAGTGAATAGAAGAGCATTGTATTTCTTTATATCTTACTTTATCTCATTAGTCTTAGCTATAAACTTTCAACTTATTCCCCCATTAATTCCACACATTATTAGAGAGTGGGGTATAACAAGGTCACAGGCAGGATTAATTAGTGGAACAACAGCACTGCCTCCTCTGTTCCTTGGAATCTTTGGAGGATACTTCCTAGATAGATTTGGAAACAAAAAACCTGTAATAGTAGCTACTCTGTTCTATATGTTAGGAGAGACCTTGTTCATTCTAGCCAATCGTTTTAGTCTGTTACTCCTGTCAAGAGTAGTGCTTGGTTTTGGAGGTATCATCTTTGCAATAGTAGGTTTGAGAATACTGGCAGAAGAATTTCAAGGAGAAAATTATGGTAAAGCGGTAGGATTCTGGAGCACAGGACTTCCTGTAGCGGTTGTCATCTCTTTTAATATCTTCTCTCCAATTGCAACTAGGTATCACTGGAAGACTCCAATGTATATTGTCTTAGGGTTTACTGTTTTATTATTTATACTGATACTATTCTTTTATAAAGAGAAATCAAAAGAGTCAGAAGGTAATAATATAGAATTTCTTAAATCTATTAGAGAGCTCTCTCCAAAGGTATGGCATTTGGGAATAATCTGGTTCTTATTCAATGCAGGTTCACTATCATTTTTAACATTCGCTCCAGATTACTTTATAAGTAGAGGGCTATCTCCAACATATGCATCATCGGTTAGTAGTCTATATATAATGGGAGCTTTTCTATCACCTGTTATAGGGTATCTTTTAGATAGAACTAAAAGGCACAACCTGATTCTATTTACTGGAGCTGTGCTTTTGTCATTATCTTTGATGCTTGTATACTTTTTAAACTTCCCTCTAATGATAATAATAGCTGGAATATTTTCAGTGTTAGTTCCACCTAGTATATTCTATCTATTACCAAAGATTACCGATAAGTATGGCCTAGGTTATGCAATCTTAAGCCTCTTTGTTAACTTAAGCACGGTCTTTGTTCCCTATCTAATAGGTTATGCTAGAGATGTTTCTGGAACATACTTTACCAGTTTTCTTCTCATGTCAACTTCTATCTTTCTTTCGGGACTGTTTGGACTAAATTTAAAACTTAAGGAGGAGATAAAGCAATATGAATAATGATATAGAAGTACTTATTCAAGGATTAAATGACCCAGATGTAAATGATAGATTGTCTAATCTAAAAAAACTTAGAGGACTAGTAGATAAAGGTTATATACCTAAGCAGTCTATAAATGAATATGCGGTCAATAATCATATACACACTACTTATTCTTTCTCTCCTTACTCACCTACAAAATCTATATGGATGGCTTATAATGCCGGTCTTATGACAGCCGGTATAATGGACCACGATTCAATAAGTGGTGCAAGGGAATTTATTACCGCTGGGAAAATAATTGGAATAGCAACGACTATTGGTGTAGAGTGTAGGGTTAATTTTATAAATACACCTGTGGAGGGAAGAAAGCTAAATAATCCTGACCAAGAGACGGTAGCCTATGTATCTCTGCATGGTATTCCTCATACACAGATAGATAAAGTAAAAGATTACTTCTCTAAATACCAGGCAGAGAGAAACAAAAGAAATAGATTAATGGTAGAAAGGTTAAATAGTATAATGGAAACATTTGATATAAGGATAGACTTTGACAATGATGTCATTCCCCTTTCACAGTATAAAGATGGTGGGACAATAACAGAGAGGCATATACTTTATGCCTTATCACTAAAGCTTATAGATAAATTTGGAAGGGGAGAAAAGCTTGTAAACTTTTTGAAGGGTACCTTGAAAATAAGTCTAACCAAGAAGATAGAGGGTTATCTGCTAGATATAAATAATCAGTATTATGATTATGACTTGCTAGGGGCATTAAAGGCGGAACTTGTTCCAAGATTCTTTATACCAGCTACTACTGAGTGCCCTGATGTTAGAGAGATAGTTAAATTCTCTAAAGAGATAGGTTCAATCTTAGCCTATGCCTATCTTGGAGATATAACAGAGTCAGTTACCGGAGATAAAAGGAGTGAAAAGTTTGAGGATGACTATCTAGAGTTACTCTTTGAGGTTCTAAAAGACCTTGGATTTGACGCGGTAACATATATGCCATCTAGGAATACGCTAGAACAACTCAAGAGGGTAAAAGACCTCTGTGATAGATACGAATTGTTCCAGATAAGTGGAGAAGATATTAATTCTCCAAGACAATCCTTCATATGTGAAAAACTAAGGCTTGAAGAATTTAGAAATCTTATAGAATCTACCTGGGCTTTGATAGGGCATGAGATATCTGCAACAGAAGATATTACTAAGGGAATGTTTAGAGAGGAGATAAAGAAGCAATATCCAAATCTTAATGAGAGAATAAAAGTATTTGCAGATATTGGTAGAAAAAGCTTCTCAAAAGAAGCGTATAGATAAATAGATAAAAAGATAGGGGCAATTTTAGATTGCCCCCACAATAGTATTAGAAGCTATTCCACTTTAATACTTCTTCTAAACTCTTCTTCTGAACCTGTTTATTTTCCTCTGCAGGATAACCAATAGATATAAGTGTCATAAGCTCCATATTATCTGGGCAGTTTAATACTTCCTTTATCTTTGGTGATTGTGACTTTTTATAGACGTTTATCCAGCAGGTACCTAATCCATAACTTTGGGCTGCAATGATCATATTTTCAGTTGCTGCAGAGGCATCCTCAAGACCAGTTTCTGCATCCTTCTCACAGAATACAGCAATACAGGCACTTGCAGAACTTATGAATTTGCCAGAGGTGGTGGCATTTGCTACCCTCTCTTTCATCTCTTTATCTACCACAACTACAAAGACCCAAGGCTGTTTATTATATCCAGAAGGGGCAAGTCTACCACAGTCAACTATATCTTCTAGAATCTCTTTAGGGATCTCCTTATCTAGATATTTTCTTACACTTCTTCTCGATTTTATAACTTCTACCACTTTATTCATACTCCCTCCTCCTTCTCTTTACTCTATTGAGAATTCAAGTAAATCTAGTTCTTTCCTCTTATTAAGCCTTCTATAATATTCCTTCCATTTATTCCAAATTCTCTACACTTCTCTGGATTCTTGACAAAAAATTCTATTGCCTCTGCTAATGCCCTGACATCACCATAGTTAACAAGTTTACCATTTATACCATCCTGAACTAGATATCTGGCTCCGGTAGTATTGGTAGCTACCACAGGTTTCTTACCAGCTAATGCCTCACATATAATCCTTGGAGGAACTCCCTCTTTTTCAGAGGTAAGAGTAACTAAATCCATTATACTGAGAAGCCTAGGTATATCACTCCTATATCCAAGGAAACGAATCCTATCTGAAAGACCTTCTTTAGCCACAATCTGCTTTAGTTCTTTCTCTAAAGAACCATCGCCAACTACAAGACACAAAAGATTCCTATATTTAGGAAGAAGTAGCTTTAAACTTTCAAAGAGGAACTTATGACCCTTTATAGGTTCAAGCCTTGCTATAACCCCTATAACAAACTCATTGTTAATCTTCAACTCATTCTTAAGAGCTCTCTTTCTTATCTCGTCAATACTAGAGAATTCTCTGTCAAATTTGTCTATATCAATCTCTAGATTATGAGCCCCTATCTGCGTTTCAGCTAACCTATCTTTTAATTTTGTAGCTATATCAGCCAAATTATTAGCCATATCTGCAAGTTGCATATTTACATTTAACTGTTGGTCAGAAGCGGATGCTATATCCTTACTACCTCTAGTTATCTCACCACTAGACTCAGCGGTTCTCTCAATCCTGTCGGTTATATCTTTTATGTTATCAGTAATTATCTTGAATGTATTAGTCACCTCTTGTAAGATTACTTCTCCTCTTTCTACCTGTTGATTACTAGAAGAGATTGTATTGACTGTATTTGTCATCCTTTCCGAAAGTTCACCTATCATAACCTTAATCTTTTCAAGAAAATCTTGAGTCTGATATGCCAACTGTCTCACCTCATCCGCTACAACAGCAAAACCCCTACCGTGTTCACCAGCTCGGGCTGCCTCTATAGCTGCATTTAACGCCAGAAGATTTGTCTGCTCCGCTATGCTAGATATAACCTTTACCACATTTTCTATTTCTTTAAAGGCTTTGTCTAGTTCATTAATCATAGCCATCGTATGACCTGTGGCTTGGGCTATATCTCGCATCTGTTCTGTCATACTATTTATCTTCGAGATTCCTTCATAAGCCAGAGATTCAACCTCTTTACTCCTCTGAGCTATCTCCTCAATATTAAGATTCAATTTATCTGTCTCCTGAGTAAGATTTTGAAGTGCAGAATTGACTTCTTCCATAGTGTCCGATGTCTGTCTGATAGTATCGTTCAACTGTCTACTTGAATTAAGGATCCTCTCCGAGAATGAATCAAGCTCTCTTATAAGATTATTTGTACTCTTTAAGAGTGAATTAATGGCATAAGAAATCTTACCAGTTATGCTATCCTTTTCTTCTGGCAAAAAACTCTTAAATCCCTCCCTAGACATACTCTCTATAAGGCCAGCAAAATCCTCAAACTTTTTAATCGCTCCATCCTTCTCTTTATAAGCATCTAGGATGCTAGATAAGGGCTTCAGAAGACTCTGAATAACAAATAGAGAAACACCAAGAAGAACAAGGGCTAAAGGGATTAATATTAAAGGATTCGATACAAATATACTAGTAAGGGTTAAAATCAGAACTAAGATAAAAACAACTAACATAATTCTTACACTAATCTTGTCCATAGTCTTAACTCCTCCTCACATAATATATCCTATGCGGTATTTAACTCTAAATATAAGTTATACGGACAGGCAAAGATGCCTGTCCTACAAAGTAAATATTATAAGCTTATTCTACAGTTACCTCACTATGAAACCTTCTGTCCTTCGTTATAACCTTTGTCTCTGATATCTCAAATTTACCTACAAGCCTTATATCTTCTGAAGAAGAGCCAATCATAACCTCAAAGGTTCCAGACTCTACAATAAACCTCATTGCTTCATCATAAAATGCTAACTGGTCTGCAAATAGTCTAAAGGTAACCCTCTTCTCTTCTTGTGGTTCTAAATGAATCCTCTTAAATCCCTTTAGTTCTTTTACAGGTCTCTCTACGCTTGCCCATTCATCATGAATATACAGTTGAACAACCTCATCTCCAGCTATATTACCTATATTTTTTATCCTAAAGCTTATATCAACATATCCTCCAGGTAAAATAGACTCCGGTCTTACTTCTAAGTCTGAATATTCAAACGTAGTGTAGCTTAATCCATGTCCAAAGGGGAATAGTGGTTTAGTATCAGTTGTTAGATACTCACTAAAAGCTGAAGGCTTCCTATTATAGTAAACCGGTATCTGGCCAACATCTTTTGGAAATGATACCGGAAGTTTTCCTCCAGGGTTATAATCTCCAAATATAACATCCGCTATTGCGTTTCCTCCCTCTTCTCCTGGATACCAAGCCTCTATAATTGCTGGTATATTTTCCTTCTCCCAAGTTATCGATAATGGCCTTCCATTAGTAATAACAAGTACTATTGGCTTATTAAGTTCCTTTATAGCCTTTAAAAGTTTTCTCTGGACTCCAGGTAGATTTAAATCTATCCTATCATTACCTTCTCCAGAGATACCTCTCTTGAATAGACCGCTATTCTCTCCCATAACAGCTATAATAACATCAGATTTACTTGCTATATCCAAAGCTTCATTAAAGCCATCTGTCGATTCACCGCTGAGTTCACACCCTTTTGCATAGAGGACGGTAGTTCCTGAAGATACTTTATTCTTAATACCTTCTAGGACTGTTACTGTCCTTACTCCGTCTTTTACACCTGCTATATGTGAGGTATAACTGTAGTCTCCATGCAAACCTTGAGTGCTATTCGCATTTGGACCTATAACGGCAATGGTTTTTACTTCTCTGCTCAAAGGTAAAACTCCATCGTTCTTTAATAGAACTATGGATTTTCTAGCAAGTTCTCTAGCAAATGCTCTGTGTTCTTGATTATCTAAGATATCTCTTATTTTAGTTGGGTCTGCATAGATATTATCCCCTAGCAATCCTAGGAGTATCTTTGCCCTTAGAACCCTAGCAACTGCAGTATCTATAACAGATACGGATATTGCCCCTTCCTTTACTGCTTGTAATAGAGGTTCACCATAGCATTTTATATCTGGCAACTCTATCTCTATCCCCGCTTCTAAGGCTTTTATAGCTGCAGTCTTTAGATCCTTAGCAACCTTATGGAATGTGTGTAACATCTCTATCGCTGAATAATCTGAGACTACAAAGCCTTTAAATCCCCACTCCTCTCTAAGTATCTTAGTTAGTAAGAACTTAGAAGATGCACAGGGGATTCCATCTATCTCATGGTAGGCATTCATTAGAGAGCCTACATCAGCCTTTCTTACCGCAACCTCAAACGGGAATAAAAAGACCTCTCTTAGTTCTCTCTCAGATACCCTAGCAGGTCCTAGATTCCTACCACCTTCTGAAATTCCATAGGCGGTAAAGTGTTTTGCAGTAGCAATTATACCTTCTTTCCAGTCTTCGCCTTGAAGTCCTCTTATGTAACTCTCTGCCATTTTTGACACAAGATATGGATCTTCTCCAAAAGTCTCTTCTGTCCTTCCCCATCTAGGATCTCTAGGTATATCAAGAACAGGAGAAAGACCTTGGTGAACACCAAAAGCTTTCATCTCTTTTCTTATGATTGAGGTCATCTTTTCAATGTCTTCTGGCTCGAATGTGCTAGCCATTCCTATAGCCTGTGGAAAGGTTGTTGCACCTTTAGTCATAACACCAGAGAGACATTCCTCGTGTATTATTGCAGGTATCCCTAGTCTTGTCTCTTCTTTAAGAAACTTCTGTATCTCATTTATAATCTCTACAGACTCTACCGGATCTCTCTCAGCATATCCCGCTACTCTGGTTATCTGACCAATCCCATTTTTTAAAAGCTCTCTAGCCTTCTCTCTAGAGAACTTTCCATTCTCCACCAATTTACCCGATGGAACAGAGCCAAGTTGTGCTATTTTCTCCTCTAAGGTCATCTTAGATAATATTTCTTCGATCTTCTTTTGTATCCATTTCTCTTCCATTTTAAAAACCTCCTTTTTTACCTATCAATTTTACTGCAAAGTTGAAGGCATTCTCAAAACTCTTTGTACTAGCTATACCCTTGTATGCTATATCATATGCTGTTCCATGGTCAACAGATGTCCTTACTACTTTAAGCCCTATCGTTATATTTATCCCACCTTCAAAATCTAATAGTTTTACCGGTATATGTCCCTGATCATGATACATACAGACAACCGCAGAGTATAGTCCATTATAGGCTTTCCAAAAGACAGTATCTGGAGGAATAGGACCTTCCACATTAATACCTTCACTCTTAGCCCTTTCTACCGCAGGCTTTATCTCCTTTTCATCCTCTTCACCAAAGGCGGAATGTTCTCCCGCATGAGGATTTAAGCCTGATACTGCTATTTTGGGATTATCTATAAACCTTGAAATAGTTCTGTGGGTAAGTAGGATAACTCTGTACACATTCTCCTTTTTTACCATCTCTATGGCTTCTCTTAGAGATACATGGGTAGAAACATGTGTTACTATCAACTTTTCAGATGCAAGCATCATAGTATAATCCTTCTCTCCACATAGCTCTGCTATAAACTCTGTATGCCCAGTAAAATTAGGGAATGTAAGTCTAACCGCCTCTTTATTTATAGGGAGGGTAACTATTCCATCTAACATCCCTTCTAGAGACATCTTTACCGCTTTTTCTACATACATTATAGAGGCATATCCAGCTTTTTCTGAGATTTTGCCTATAGTTAGATCATCTCTACCCATTATTCCTAGGTCTAACACATTTAGATAACTTGTATCTACATCGGTAGGAGAACCTAGCCTTTTTATTGGCACATTATATCCAAGGAGCTCATTGGCAAATAGGAGGATATCATAATCGCCAATGACAATGAATCTCTCCTTAAGAGCACCATTAGCAAAACTCTTAAGTATTATCTCAGGACCAACCCCGTTTGCATCTCCCATAGTAACGCCTATAAGCATCTTACATCACCTATGATTTCTGCTTTCTATGAGATTTAATATCTTCTCTATCACATCTTCCTCTCCAAAACCACCAGCCTTTGAGATAAAGAATAGGTCCTCCATACTAGATACTACTGTTCCTCTGTCTATCTCTAAAAGAGGGAAAAGATATCTTATGCCCATTCTGTCAGTCAAAGCTAGCAGTGTATCCCCACCAAATACAACTAAGGTATTCGTTTTTTCCCTTAATCTTCTTAAAAGTCTATAACCTATATCACCTAACCTCTTTGCTACCATCAAAGGCAAATCTTCCAAGTTGATCGAGTTTGCCTTTGCATATTCTTCGTATATCTTTACATCAGATGTCTTCTCTGCTGTTCTTATAACTACTATGTCGCAACCTTTAAGGCTAGAGTTACTCAAAAAGAATCTCTTCTTCTTAAATACTACCTCTGGAGTAAGGATTACATCTAAGACCTTCCTTCTCTTTTTTATATACTCTATCTGCTTCAATGACCTCTCGTTTATGCTCCCACAGATTACAATAAGAGGATGGGCTTCTAACTGGATTTCTGGTAAGGTCTTTACACCTTTATAGTCTATAAGTTTAGTTAGGGTCTCTGCAAATCCTGCACAGCCTGCAGTGTAGTGAAGGAGATCTCTCTCTTTCAATAATTTGCCTATCGTTTCTAAATCTTCTCTAGCTTCTGCATCAAATATATATACCCCAAGTTCTAATTTGCTATCTAATACACTCTCATACTTATCTTTAGTAACTACAAATGTCTGTATATCAGCCTGCTCTCTTATGATATCTGGTATGAAACTAGTCTTAATGGGATTTAATGGGTCTTTGGCGAATACACTCTCTGCTATAGGTATTCCATCAACATACTGAATCCCATTCTTGGTAGTTCTTCCCTGTTCTGGATATGCCGGGACAAAAAAGATTGGAGAATTAAAATTGTCCAAAATAGCTTTAAACTCCATCCCGATATTTCCTCTTAAAGTTGAATCTGTCTTCTTGTAGATATACTCTAAATCACTAAAGATTTCTTTACACTTAAAAAATTTTGTAAAGAGTAAAACTGTATAATAGGCATCCTCTGAGCTTAAGTGTCTAGTTTCACTATCAAATATAGTAACATCTACCCCATCCTCTAAAAATACCACCTTTATCTCTACCCTTGTTAAAAAGCCACATTTAGAGAACTGAACCCCAGTATCGAGAGCCCCGGTTAAATCGTCAGCAATTACAAGAATTTTAGGCATCTCTCAAGCCTTGTATAGAGAAATAAATCTAGTAATAGAACGGTCATACGTCCTTTCTACATCATCAGGGAAATAGCATGCTGGTAATTCTCCATGACTCCTATGATAAGCAATACACTCACAGCATATGCCTTTTCTAGAACAGGGCTCATAGGAGCAGGTGCATCTCTTTAGATTCTTATTGACATTACATTCTCGCATATTGACCTCCTAGAATGGTATTAGTTCTCCGCTTTCATCACATATATCTACAAAATCACCAATTACCTCCACTCTGTCTTTTATCTCTGCTAAAACACTTTCTGATACGTATAGCTCACTTAGGCTCAAGGTATTCTTTATCCTTATAATCTTGGCTCTTTCAATCTCTATAGGTCCACAGGTTCTTAAAGCCCATTCTATAGCAGTTCTAGAATCCTTAGTAATGATTGGTACCTTACCTCTAAGGACAAATGTGCTTGTAACTGCATTCTGATATGTAGCATCAAAGTCTATCTTACTAAAGAGTCTCTTGGTAATAAAATCCGCAAGGCCCATACCTATAGCATTTCCATGGGTCTTTTCCGTAAGGTCGGTAACAACGATTCTAGTAATCTTAGGTCTTTCAGGCTCCGGTTCTCCATCTATGTATATCCTACCTATGATATTGGTATCCATCCCTGCTCCACTAATATCTTTACCCATCTCATCAACTATTAAGACGTCTAACCTATCTACAGGGAGAGCAGGCATATTTTCTCTTGCTATCTTAAGAAGCCTCTTATCTGTCTCTTCAAAGTCCTTAGGCTCTACAGCTTCTATTATCATTGTCTCATCATACGCATTCTCCACTATACCAATACCAAAAATGATATTCCCATACTGTATGATTCTCTCTGCAGTTGGCGGAATAAGATGTCTCAATCCGTATGTCCCAAATCTGTGTATCTCTATAGCCTGTTTATGTTTTCCTAGACCTATTACACACATCTTTAGTAAACCGCTCTCTACATCACTATGAAAATCCGTATGTGGTTTTATTCGATTTATTATGATAGTCCCATCTGCAGAATACGCTATCTTATCTATAAATACTCTATTCTCCAACCCATCGGATGGTAGCTCTACAACTTCCAGAGAAGATTTGATAGGAGCACCAATTAGGTCTTCTCTAATACCATAACCTTCTAGTAGTTTCTTCTGTCCCTCCGCGGTAGCTCCACCGTGACTCCCCATAGCTGGAACAATAAATGGTTTTCCTCCAAATTCTTTTACTACATCTACAGTCGTTTTTACAATCCTATCGATATTCCTTATCCCCCTGCTACCAACCGCAATAGCTATCTCCGAACCGGGTTTTATAGAGAGTCCTAACTTAAAGATCTCTTCCCTTACCCTACCCTCAATATCTTCTATATGTTCTCTATTAAAGAATTGTCTTACTTTTACTAATCTCGGTATCTCCATTAGTATCTTATCTCCTCTTCTATAAGATGTGGCTTTAAATCCCTTAATATGGCTACTATAATTATAGCCACAAGTCCTCCAGAAAACCCATTATTATAGAGATTCATATAACCATGCATCTCTCCCACATGCATTACCATTGGAAGATGAAGCATACCTGCAAGTAAACCAATAAAGGGACCGAATCTTCCACTAAAAGGAGCTAGTGTTGTTCCAAATAGTGCAGCCAATGTTGGGCCTGGGTCTGAGTGTAACCAAACCTTAGGGATACAGATAAGGTAAACCCCCAACATTATAGGCAATACGTTTTTTATATGCTTTCCTAATGCACCAAAACCAACAATAGTAAAGATTCCAGCTATCACAGGACCATTTATATCTCCACCTATAAACTTAATATATAACAAGCCCAGAATTCCCAATATACCCATATTTATAAGAACACTCCCTAATCCCCCAACTTCCACAAAATCGGTTATAAGTCTACCACTCTCTTTTATTATCTTCTTTAAACCCTTGATATCTCTATCTAGAAATAAACCAAGTATGATGAAGGAGAGAAAAAATGTAAGTAGTATAGGGAATAATAGTCCAGTATGCTCTCTACTCCAGTGCATAACTGGAGATATCTTAAAACCAAAGCCCTTCAGCATTATATAATAAATAGTCCCTACAATTCCACCTGTAGTTCCAACATTGTATAGATTATAGCCCTGGTGTAAGCTATAGACATGTTTGGCAAGTGCAGATACAAGCATACCCATAATGATACCCGCTACTATCCCCCATAAAATACCAAAGCCAAAGCCAAAGGCTGTCTGGCTCACCGTAGGTGCCAATGTTGTTCCAAAGAGACAAGGAGCAATATAATTTTTCAGCGGTCTTTTGGTAAGCTTAGAAAAGAGACAAACACCAAATATAATGGGCCAGATATTAAATATGTTTTTCCCAAACATAGCAAAACCAGACATAGTAAAGACTCCAGCAATAACTAAACCTGAAATCTTAACACCACTAAGGGATGCAACAACTATTCCAGCAATGCCTACAAGTCCAGCATTTATAAAGGTAGCTCCCAATCCCCCTATGGCTATATAGTCAGTTACAAGTATACTTGGAGACTTAAGGATGTTTAAAAGACCAATTCTTATCTCTTCTATTGGTGATAAAAAGAAACCAATTACAATAAGAGCTAAGTGATAAACCGATAATATTATAAGAATCTTAGTCTTTATCTTGAACACCTCCTTCAATTATTTTTAAATCCAAGATCCTATCTATTCTAAAGGTCCTATTTTCTTTCCTGCTATAACAATAACCAGCTACACCAAGGAACATCTTACCATTGTAATAGAATTCACCTATTTCACAGGGTTTTATAACTCTTTTAGATTTTTCATCATTGGGTTTTAAGTAAGTTATAAACAGGTTTGCTTTTTCCTCTATGGCTTTTTTGATTATACTTATCTTCTCTTCTAGAGGAATTTTTTCTTCAGATAATTGGTACTGAAACTTAGTAAGAAACTCTACAATACGCCTATCTAAAAGGATATGTGACTTCTTTATCGGTTTTTTAAGAAAGATCCCTTCAAAAGACGTACACCTACTTAATGCAACATAGACCTGTCCAGGGGTAAAAACCCCTCTTCCTAGGTCTATAATAACTTTATCAAACGTCTTACCCTGACTCTTATGAATAGTAACCGCCCAGGCAAGTTTCATTGGATACTGTGTAAATGAACCTATCTCCTCTGTCTCTATCATCTGTGTCTTTTCATTATACCTATAGTGGAATATCTCCCAGGTATGGGGTAACACATCCTCTATATCTCCATTTGGAAATTGAACCTCAATAGTATCATCCTCGATGCCTTTACCAGACCTTACACCAACGACCTTTCCTATAGAACCATTCACCCATCTTCCCCTAGAATCATTGTTTAACATCATTACTTGGGCACCTATTTTTATCTGAAGTATCACATCTGCAGGGTATGAGCCTTCCTCAAAGTCTCCCTCTATATAAGCCTCCCAGGTGTATAATTTCCCTCTAAGTTTATCCAGTTTTTCACTATTAATCTTATCTACCGTCTCATTTAGAGGAGTAAGATAGACTACATAATCAGAGTCTGAAGGAGGGTTTATCCCAACTCTACTATTTAAGATATTCAGACTCTCCTCAGTTATAGTGTTATTTCTAATCTCATTCAGAAGTTTAATAAATCTCTCATCCTTCTGTCTGTATACCTTTTCTAGTTCTATAAATTCCAAAGATATCTCTTTAAATACATCTGCATCAAAGAAGTATTGACTCTTGTATCTTTCAGTGAAGAACCTCTTCTCTTTTGAGGTAACTACAGGGGGAAGCTGATATAAGTCTCCTATAAATATCATCTGTACTCCACCAAAAGGTTCCCCTTTTTCTCTTCCGTTTAATCGGAGGAAGTAATCAATGCAATCTAAGAGGTCTGCCCTAACCATTGATATTTCGTCAATTACAATGGTGTCTAACTTCTCATAAAGCTTTCTCTTTTTGGAGGAAAGTTTACTTATATTTTGTATAGTTATATTTGGCTTAAAGCCAAAAAAGGAATGAATAGTTTCTCCTTCAACATTTAATGCAGAGACACCAGTGGGAGCTAGGACAACGATATTTTTCTTAGTTATAGAACGGAAATAATTTAGAAGGGTAGACTTTCCCGTTCCGGCTTTACCAGTAATGAATAAATTCTTGTCTGTATTCTCCATCAAATATATGGCTCTCTTAAATTGTTCGTTTAGTTCAATATTATTCATTTAGGATTTTGACCTATCTTAGAGAATCTCTCTCTATTATACAGTATAAAAACTCTGTAGAAAAGCTTAAATCTCACGATCTATTGCCATTATTACATTTTGTTAGTATAATGTATTTGGATTCTTATATCCAAGGAGGGAATTTAATGCAACTACCATTATCTAATCTAAGAGAATTTTTGTCCTCTATGAGCCCGTATAAAAGATTCTATATAGCTGGGTTTACTGGGTCTCTGATAGAGATTATTACAAATCTATTTGGCCCATGGAGTGCTAAACTTATTATCGATAATATATTATCGGCCGGATCTCACAAGGACTTACTTATTCCATTCTTGGTTAGAGTATCTCTTTTCCTCCTTGCCTTAGGACTTATACGTGCTTTTGCAATATATGTACAGATTATGTATGTAGAAAAGGCGTCTCAGTTAATAGCTAAAGACTTACGCAATAGACTTTACAGACATATATTAAAGCTTCCGTTTTCATTCCACAATACTACTATGACTGGAGACTTAATGTCTAGGGCTACAAGCGACGTAAATTCTATAAGGGAAGCGCTTGGGTTTGGAGTATTAAATGCTTTCTACTGTATCACCTATTATCTTGGGATAATGAGTGTCCTCTTTTACTTAAACTGGAAATTTACCCTTGTAGCTAGTGCTACACTGCCAATACTAATGTATGTAGGTGTAAGATTTAGAAGTAAGATAAATCCTCTCTATGAAAAGATACAGGAGGAGATAGCAAGGTTTACCACTATTGTTCAGGAAAATATCTCCGGTATAAGGGTAGTAAAAGCATTTTTCAAAGAAAGAATGGAGATAGCAAGATTTACAAGGCAGAATCAGGTACTTCTTGATACTAATATGGCTATTGCAAAGCTTCAAGCCTTCTATTATCCGTTTATGGACTTTTTAGAAGCTATGACTGTAGGGCTTGTCCTCTTCTATGGAGGTAGATCAGTGATCCAGGATAAGGCAACTATAGGGTTGTTAGTTGCTTTTAGTGGGTACCTATCTATGTTGATATGGCCCGTAAGACTTGTAGGTTTTACTCTAAGTCTCTTCCAAAGGGGAGATGCTTCTGCTGGAAGAATACTCAAGCTTTTATCAGAAAGATATCTCCCAGACCTTGGCAGAATAGAAATTAAACCAGAAGAAGTAAAGGGAGAGGTGGTCTTTGAGCATGTATATTTCAAATATCCCGACTCGGAAGACCTTGTATTAGAAGATATAAATTTAATAGCTAAACCGGGAGAACTTATAGCCTTAGTCGGGACTACTGGTTCTGGTAAAAGCACATTAGTTCAGCTTATACCTAGATTCTTCGATGTTACTGCTGGTAGCATAAGGATAGATGGGCTAGATATAAGGGACATACCACTTTCAACCTTAAGAAGGATTGTAGCTGTTGTATTTCAAGAGACTTTTCTCTTTTCTGCCTCTATAAGAGACAACATTGCCTTTGGAAAACCAGAGGCATCATTTGAAGAGATAGTGGAGTGTGCAAAGTTAGCACAGGCTGACGAATTCATTAGAGAGCTTCCCAACGGCTACGATACCATTGTTGGTGAAAGAGGACTTGGACTTTCAGGTGGACAGAAACAGAGAATAGCTATAGCTAGGGCTTTACTTATGAATCCTAAAGTTCTTATACTAGATGACTCAACAAGTAGTGTAGACCAGGAGACAGAAATCAAGATTCATAAGGCACTAGAGAATCTTATGAGAGGGAGAACAACCTTTGTAATAGCACAACGTCTCTCCACCGTTAAAAGGGCTGACCAGATTATAGTTATAGATAGGGGTAGGATTGTAGAGAGAGGAACTCATAGTGAACTTATCTCTAAAGATGGATACTATAGGAGAATATACGATATACAGTGGGGTCAGACGGAGTTACTACTTAGAGAGCTAAGAGAGGAAGGGAGTAGGGTATAGGTATGGAAGAAGAAAAGATTAAGTTTAATAGATACTATGTAAAGAGATTACTTTCATATTTAAAACCATATACGCTTCACTTGATATTGGCACTTTTAATTATCTTTGGCCTCATAGGCGTATCTTTATATGCCCCATTGGTGATGAAGATTACTATTGATAACTACATAATGAAGGGCGATTACATAGGTATGCTAAGGATGATTGCCTTACTGGTAGGGATATATATAGCTAGCTGGATACTATCTAACCTAAGGACAAGAATCCTTGCCCTTACTGGCCAAAAAGTTATCTTCAAGATAAGGCAGGAACTTTTTGAACATCTACAGAATCTCTCATTTAAGTTTTATGATAATACCCCTGTTGGAAAGATTGTAACCAGGCTTACCAGTGATATAGATGCTATGAGTGAATTAGTAAGCGGAGGAATAATTAATGTAATATCAGAACTAGTAATGCTTGTAGGTATAGTATATATGATGTTCAGACTTCATATACAGCTTACCTGGGCGGTATTGGCTACCCTTCCATTACTTATCTATATGTTTGCAGTTGTTGAAAGAAAACTTCTGGAATCTGAGCGTAATGTAAGAACCACCGCTACCGATATGAATATAAACCTAGAGGAGAGTATCTCAGGGGTTAGAGTAATACAAGCTTATAATAGGGAGGAGTATAACCTAGAGAGATTTAAAGATTACAACGAAAAACACTATAATGCCTGTCTAAACACTATTAGGTATATAGCTATACTCTGGCCAGGCGTAGAAGTCTTCTGGGTATTGGCATCTATAGTTGTTGTGGGTCTTGGCGGTTATTGGCTTATAAAGGATACCATTACTGTAGGTATAATAACCGCATTTATATCTTATATTGGTAACTTCTTTGGTCCAATAAGAAGCTTGAGTCAATTTTTACAGATTATACAGAGGGCTTCAGCAGGAGCAGAGAAGGTCTTTTCTATACTAGACACTGAGGTTGACATCAAGGACCAACCTAATGCCACGGAGCTTCCACCGGTAGAAGGAAGGGTAGAATTTAGAGATGTATATTTCTCATATGACGGTTCAGAAATAGTTTTAAAGGGGATAAACCTTACTGTAGAGCCAGGACAGACGGTAGCTATTGTTGGACACACAGGTGCGGGAAAGACATCACTTGTAAATCTCCTCTGCAGATTTTATGAGCCCACAAGTGGTTCAATTCTTATAGATGGATATGACATAAAGAGTGTAACGCTTAAGTCTCTAAGGAGACAGATTGGTGTAGTCCTACAGGAACCATTCCTCTTCTCCGGAACTATAAGGGACAATATGAAGTATGGGAAAGAAACAGCCCAAGATGATGAAATCTGGAGGGCTTTAGATATAATAGGTGCAGGAGAATTTGTAAGGAGACTACCCAATAAACTTGATACAACTATAGGAGAAAGAGGAATATCACTGTCTATGGGTCAGAGACAGCTATTATCTTTTGCAAGAGTAATACTAGCGGATCCAAGGATTATAGTCCTAGATGAGGCTACTTCGAATATAGATACAGAAACAGAGCAACAGATTCAATCTGCCCTAAGAACATTACTAAAAGGAAGGACCGCATTTATCATCGCTCATAGGCTATCTACCATAAGGGAGGCAGATTTAATAGTAGTTATCGAGAACGGGAAAATTGTAGAAAGAGGGACCCACAGCGAACTCTTGGCTCTTGGTGGTATATACTATAGAATGAATGTGGCACAGTTTGACCCTGCATTAATATCAGCTATCTAAGTTCTTTCTTCTAAAGCATTAAGTATGGATACTCTAAATTCATAATAATCTCTGCTATCTAAACTATAGAGCTCATTTGGGCTTTTACCAGAAGATGGATGAAATGCTCTTACATCTCTAATCTTAAATATCTTATCCCACAATGTCTCTAGCAGGTTATCATTCCTTTCTTTAAGCATCATTATGAGCTCATAATCTTCTATTCCTCTTTTCAGATTTTTATATCTTAGGGTAAGTATAGGCCTTCCATCCTTAGCTGGATATACAAAGTTGGTGTCCCCTGCCTTCCAGTATGGGAATCTATAAGATATACGCTCCCTTGGATTCTCTGGCCATACTGTATAGTTCCATCTTAAGAAGCCATCAAGTTCTAAGAAGGCTGTCAGTATACCTATCAATCTACTCTCAACTAATGGTGAGCTAATAAATGTATTTGGATATGGAGGCCAGCAACAAACGTACCACAGTACACGTCCATCTATCTTACCCTTTAATCCCTTAAGTATATCCCACTTTTCACATACCCCCGGTAATACAGGGACAAAGTCAGATATCCTATCTTTGAATTCCTCTATGAACTCTGGATGGTTTATCGCAGATTTAAACTTAAAGTTAGGAGCTATTTCTCTAATAGTATCTAAACTTCTTCTATATCTCTCTATATCTCCAGGCTCATCCGCCACTATTCTAACCCTATCTATAAGATTTCTTTTTATAAAAAACTGTTCAAGTGCCTTTATATATGCCTTTATATCTTCTCCACTTCTAATGTACTTAAAGGATCCATCGATCCTATCATAGTATCTTATCCTTATACCATCAGGATAGTCATCAGCCAGAGCACCATACCCATATTCAGGGTCAAGCCATATATTTGTAAGGCCAAAGACCTCTATCTCTTTATCGATACCATACTTCATACATAGGTTTATGTATCTTTCAGCAGGTGAAAAGTCATAGTGATATCCAGACTCATCCTTTTCAACTCGAATCATACTATACTCAAAAAGGTCTGAAGGGTAATTCTTTACACGATAACATCTCTGCCCCGACCAAGGAATCTCAGAAGCTATTATAGTTATTGCCTTTTGTCCTAGTTCCGATAAAGACTTCACATAGTTTTCCAAAACCTTAAAATGTTCTTCACTCCAAAGCCAAACTTCATGTTTACGGGCTATATTAGAAGGATGTTGCCAAAGGTCAAGATAAAATTTAAAATCTTTAGGTTTAGGAAGTTCTACATCTTTTACTAAGATGCTAAAGTCAAAATCCTTTATCAACTCTTCATCTTCAAACATACATTGGGTGTATATCCTTATTTTTCCTTTATAATCTCCAGGGGGGATGTCTCTAGGAATTGGTATCTCAATCCAAACTGGCTGTATCTTTCCCTTTTCTACAAAGATAACCTCATCATTAAGTAGTAAGTCCGCTTTATATACCCTGTCGTCATCTTCTATAAATCCAATAGGATAAATTCTCGTCTCCAGATTAGATATGACACATTCTATCCTTACATTTCTTATGGGACCCTTAGGTGAAAAGTTTGGTCTTTTACCAACATTTAGATAGAAGTCTTCATCTAGCTTTAAAAGCAGTTGAAAAACAGACCAATCACCTCTACATGCTATAAACTTATTGAAGATTTTTTCAAAGATAAGGTCTTCTCCATATGCATCAACACCATAACTAGCCTTATAACTCTCATCCACAAGAGTAGATTTTAGTGTCATCAGCTTACCTCCTATTATTACTTTATATCAATTATATCCTAACTTTATATGTTATGGTATAATCATCCTAAAATAGGTAATCTAGGGAGGCTATTTATGGATGTAAATGTAAAATATTTTGAAACAAAAGGAAATGTAAACACTGATGAAACATTAAAGGTAGCCAAGGAAAGAGCGAAGGCTCTAGGAATAAAACAGATAGTAGTGGCATCAACATATGGAGAAACTGGGAAAAAAGCGATAGAAGTCTTCAAGGACTTAGGAGTAAATCTTGTTATAGTAACCATCTCTTCCGGATTTACTAAGGAAGGATGGATTATGCCTGATAATGTAAGAAAAGAACTAGAGTCTAAAGGAGCCAAGGTCCTTACCTGTATTCATGCATTGGGAGATGATGTAAGTTCTGCCTTTAGTAGTAAATTTGGTGGACATAATCCTAACCAGATAGTAGCAGAGGTTTTAAGAAGGTTTTCTCAAGGTATGAAGGTTGCAGTAGAAATTGTCATTATGTCCGCCGAGGCAGGATTGATAGATGTGAATCAGGAAACTATAGCTATAGCTGGAACCGATAGAGGAGCAGACACTGCGATAGTAGTAAAGCCATCCTATGCAAGAGATTTTCTCTCTTTTGAGATAAAAGAAATCTTAGCTAAACCTAGATAGAGGTAGTTTAAAATGTAGATTTTTGATGCGGTTTTAGGAAGGGGTGAGATAGAGACTACCGATATAGTTAGATTAAAGAATGAAGCTATGGATATGACTGTTTAGGAGTTAGCTTAGACAAATGCCCTTGAAAAGATAAGTGGTATAGAAGAGTGTTAGGAGGAAATGCTATCAAAAGAGAATTATGTAAGGAGGAATGATTATGGGAAAGTGGCAATGTATAGTATGTGGGTATATTTATGACCCCCAAAAAGGAGACCCAGAAAATGGAATTCCACCAGGAACACCGTTTGAAGAGTTACCAGAAGATTGGGTATGTCCCGAATGCGGAGCTCCTAAGGAAGACTTTGAAGAGATTTAGGATATAGAAAAATAGAGGGAGTAGACTAAACATCTACTCCCTTTTATAGTTCTCTAGCTAACGTAATAGCCCTTACCTCTTTTATACCTCTTTCTAATAGAGTTTTACTAGCTTCGTTTGTTGTTGCCCCTGTAGTATATACATCATCTACCAGCAGAACCTTTTTATTCTTTAAGTTATGATCTTCTAACAGAAATGCCCTGTTAATATTATCCAATCTTTCTTCAATATTTAAATTAATAGAAGGCTTAGTTTCTTTTATTCTTATAAGTCCAAGCGACATTGGGATACCAAGAACCCTACTTACCTCTAAAGCCAATACCTCTGACTGATTAAAACCCCTAATCTTTAATCTCTCCTTTGATAGAGGAATAGGAACTATAAAATCAATATTCCAAGCCAATTCTAATACAAATTCACCGAGCAGTTTACCCAAGAATATACCTAGATCTTTTTTCTTTTCAAATTTAAATCTTATGATGGCTATTCTTATAACACCATCATATAGGGCATATGAACGAGCCTTAAAAAAGTAGGGTGGAGAAATCTTACATCTGTAGCATATCCCTTCTTCCTCTATTGGACTACCACATATCTCACATACGGGACCTTTTATAACAGAAATCTTCGATAGACATTCATTACATATAACATCTTTACTTATTTTCTTACATATAAGGCATCTTGAGGGGAAAAGTAATTCCTTAAGTAGCATATCTTGGAAAGCATATCTTTGTATTTTCTATAGTTATCTTGGATAACTCCTCCAAATCTATCCCTTTTATTTCTGCTATCTTTTCTGCGATATATATTAAATAGGCAGGCTCATTTCTCCTTCCTCTATAAGGCTCTGGTGCAAGATAAGGGGCATCTGTCTCTAAAAGAATCCTATCAAGGGGACATCTCCTTACAACCTCTATAAGTTCCCTAGCGTTATGAAAGGTTACAGGTCCATCAAAGCCGATAAAAAAATCAAGAGAAAGGGCTTCTTCTAAGAAATGGAGTCCTCCGGAATAACAATGAAAAACACCATTTACTTTGTATTTTTTCAATATATTGAATGCATCCTTATATCCATCTCTTATATGAAGGCTCACTGGTAGTTTTAATTCTTGAGCTAAAGAGAGTTGTTTTTCAAAAGCTTCTAACTGTATCTCTTTAGGGGACAGATTTCTATAGTAGTCTAAACCTATCTCCCCTATACCTAAAATCTTTCTATTGTCCTTTACATTGCAAATCCAATTTAAGAATTCATTCGTAACTTCACTAGCAGAATGAGGATGAATACCAAGAATTGCATAGATATCATTATACTGAATAGACAGAGAATAGGAAAACTTGCTGGATTGCACATCATATCCTACACAAATAAAACCATCAACTCCTACCCCCCTAGCTCTGTCCAATACTTCTTCTAAATCTTTAAATTCATCTAAATGAATATGGGTATCTATAAACAAGAATCTACTTTACCTTAGCTCCAGGAGGCATCTCCTTATCTGGAGATAGAATAGATATGACACCATCACTGGATGCAGCAAGAATCATACCATTAGAGGTTATACCTCTAATAACAGCTGGCTTTAGATTAGCAACGATTACAACCTCTTTTCCTATAAGGTCTTCAGGTTTATAGACTTCCGCTATACCAGCAACCAGCTGTCTATACTCACTACCAATATCAACGGTAAGCTGTAAAAGTTTTTTAGCCCCTTCTACATTTTTAGCATCTATAATCTTACCAATCCTCAGGTCTATTTTTTGAAATTCTTCTATCGTTATCTCTTCCATAGTTACACCTCTATTCTAGGGAATAATGGCTTTACCTCAGGTATCTTCCAATCTTGCTTTAATTTTCCCCAACCCTCTAAAGCCTCTCTTTTAAGGGAAGACTCTAGTTCTACTCCAAGAGAACTCAGTAAATACTCAGATACCTTAGGCATAAATGGATAAATCAATATCGCTATATTTCTTATAGATTCAAAGACATTAAACATAATACTATCAAACTCTTCCCTCTTACCATCTCTTGCCAAACTCCAGGGAGATTTCTGGTCTAGATACTTATTTACCGCCCCTATGAAATCCCAGATATCTGACAAGACCTTTGTATATTCAAAATTTGTCATATATTCATCTAGACCCTTGATTATAGAATCTTTTATATTTAACAACTCATTCTCTGCATTCCCCGTGTTTGGAATAATCCCATCCCCATATCTATTTATGATCCCTACACTTCTAAAGAATAGATTACCCAAATCATTAGCTAAATCAGAATTTACCCTATGGATAAAACTTTCATCTGAATACTCTCCATCTAGACCTAGAGGAACCTCTCTCATTAAGAAGTATCTCACCGCATCTATCGCTATATCCCAATCAAAACCTTTATCGACCAGGCTATTAGCCATCTGAACAGGATCTATAATATTCCCCTTACTCTTAGACATCTTCTCTTTCTTTACTGTCCAGAAACCATGGGCAAATACCTTTCTAGGGACATCTATACCTAAAGCCAAAAGTATACAGGGCCATATGCCAGCATGGAACCAAAGTATATCCTTTCCCACAAGATGAACAGCGGGCCAGAATGTTTCAAATTTCTCTCTATCATCTGGGTAACCTGCAACAGTCAGATAATTTATAAGGGCATCAACCCAAACGTATATAGAATACTCTTCGGCAAAAGGTATAGGTATTCCCCAAGTAAGGCCCTTTCTAGATATGCATAAATCCCTCATACCTTCCTTTACTCTGTTCAGTAATTCCTGCCTTCTAGTTTGGGGTTGAACAAAATCCGGATTCTTCTCTATATGTTCTAGAAGCTTATCCTGGTATTTTGACATTCTAAAGAAATAATCATCTTCCTTATTCCAGATAACAGGTCTCCCACAGTTAGGGCAATTTCCATTTACAAGTTCATCTGCCTGATAAAAGGTCTCACAGGGGACACAGTACCAGCCTTCATACACCCCTTTATAGATATCTCCCTGTTCATAAAGCTTATTTATAATATACTGAACAACCTTTTCATGTCTTGGCTCTGTAGTCCTTATAAACTCATCATATGATATATGAAGTTTCTTCCAGGTATCTTTAAATACCTGTGAATACATATCTACATGCTCTTTTGGGTCTCTATTCTGAGCCTTTGCGGATTCTAGTATCTTCTGTCCATGCTCATCTGTCCCAGTGGAGAATAATACCTTGTATCCCCACATCCTTTTAAATCTAGATATAACATCTGCGGTAATAGTAGTATAGGCATGCCCTATATGTGGAGACGCATTTACATAATAGATAGGTGTAGTTACATAAAAAGTTCCTTCTTTCATATCCTAGTTTACCTCTCTATCTTCAAGATCAGAGGTGAGATACAACTCTACCTCCATAAATTCTTCATCTGTTAACTCTCTTAACACTCCTCCATCTATCCTCATAATAAAGGCATCTACTGCTTCTCCTTGAGGTGCCAATACTATATACTCTTTATCCTTTATACTAAAGATATCTATTACCTGAAAATTGTTATAGTTGCCAAATTCATCCATTACCTTAATCAAATCCTCCATTATACCCTCCTTATTAGATGGAGTTAGACCTCTTATTTTGTTTGTATATTATATCATTTTAATATACAAGGAGTCTACAAAATGTTTGAACTATTAAAGAAGGAAAGACATTACTGCTCCAGAGACAACAGGGATACTTACATTATCGTCTACTGGAAATGGAAACACCTCAACAATAGAGGCTACTATTGCTCCAATAACCCCTATCCACAAGGGTAATGTATTTGCTAGCCATAGAAAGTAAGCAGAACTAATAGATATAGAGAAAAAACCCATAAGACCCTCTAGAGTTTTCTTTGCTTCTGAATTGAAGATAACTCTTTTACCATAGTTTATTCCTACTATCTTTGCCATCATATCTCCAAAAACTAAAAAACTTAAACTTGCTATTGCAATGCTTTCTTTAAACAATAAAAAAGTCAGAAGGACCCCCAATAAAAAAGTTGTTATAGAAGAGATCCTCTTCTTCTCTTTTGCCTTATATACCCTGAAACCCTTAGATATCTCACTACTCAATAGATCTCCAGTCCTTTTATGTAGAATTCTTAGAGAATCTGCTATAAAAGAGGCAAGAAGAACTAATCCTATAAGTGTTATTAATGCCCTTCTACTTATAGCCATACTTAAAAAGAAAAAAGACATTCCAGCAGGACGTATAAAGACCCTCCATAGTGGAAGATTTTCACTTCTAATAGTAAACATCTTTAAACGTCTCATATTCATAACACTTACAACAAAGATAAAAGATATAAGTCCAAGGAGAAAGACTAAATCACTGGATAATCTAACTAGAAAAATCAGAGTCAAAGCAACCATAGGCAAGACTGTTACTGCCAAAAAGTTTTCATCCCAGGTTGAGCAGTATATGCATAGTGTAAAAAAGGATAGATAAATTAAAGAGCTCAATAATTCTGAAGGCGATATCTCTCTTATAGCTACTTTGCCTAGAGTAAGGACAAGCATTCCTGTTGCTGTAGCAACACCTCTTCCACCCCTAAAACCTAGATAGAATGGAGCCACATGGCCTAATATTGCTGATATACCAGAGAGATAGATAAATAACTCTTGCGAATGGAATACCTCTTTGGCTATAAACATAGCAAGAAGCCCCTTAGAGCAATCGTAGAGTCCTGTTAGTATAGCTATATGAAAGCCTAATGTCCTTTTAACATTCGTAGTTCCAGGATTTCCATCCCCAAGAGTTCTTATATCTATTCCTTTCTCCCATCTAGGAATAAGATATCCCGGAAGTATAGAACCTAGGAAATAACCTATAAGAATAGAAAAGATGTTATTTATCATTTAAGACTTTCTCTATAAATATTTTTACCAGTTCTGGATCAAATTGGCTTCCACTACAAGTCTTTAGTTCCTCTACGGTTTCTTCCATTGATTTAGCTTTTCGGTATGGTCTTTCTTCCCTCATAGAAACAAAGGCATCAACTATGGAGATAATCCTAGATATAAGGGGGATATTATTACCTCCTAAACCTTGTGGATATCCAGTTCCATCCCAATGCTCATGATGAGAGAGTATATAATCCGCTATACCAGCAAATTCAGGAGTCGAAAGAGCTATTCGATACCCAGCGGAAGTATGTCTCTTTATAATCTCCCATTCTTCTTGAGAAAGTTTCTCTTTCTCTAAAATCTCTTTAGGTATTGTTATCATACCTATATCATGGAGTCTAGCTGTAAGTATAAGGTCTTCCAACTCTTTACCCTCTAAACCAAGGACCTCTCCTAATCTAGCAGAAAACTTCTCTACCTCTTCCATATGTTCTAAGGTTTCATAAGTAGTTTTCTGTAATGTATCTAATAGAAACTTCATAACGAATTCCTTTATCTTTCTACTTTCTGATAGCTTTCTCCTATACATATTACTCTCTGCCTCTCTAACTATATCTTCAACATCTTCCTCAGGTTTATACTTTATTGCATATCCTAGAGAAATAGAAAGAGGGATCTTTAAAGATCTCTGAGTTTGAAAATTATTGTAGATTCTTTCAACTATCCTATCTAAGATATCCTTAGTTACATTTGGAAATAGTATAACAAACTCATCTCCCCCCCATCTAGCCACTATATCTTCCTTTCTACAGGACATCTTTAGTATTTTACCTGCTTCTGTTAGAAGTCTATCCCCTTCCTTATGGCCAAAGACATCATTTACTAATTTAAGCCCATCTACATCACCCATTAAAATGCCTAAAGGCAAGGATCTAGAAGTATCCAAACGTCTAAGTTCTTCCTGAAAGAAGGTCCTGTTATATAAACCTGTAAGTATATCATGAAAACTTAAAAACCTGAGTCTTTCCTCCAACTCCTTCTTCTCTGTTATATCCCTCACATGTTCAACTGCTCCGACAATACTTCCATTGTGATTATGAAGCGGATATACGTATAGTTCTAGCCAGCCGCTACTTTCACCTGGTCCGGTATATGGAACTATTGCACTATTTAAGGTATTATTCTCTATAGCAGATACCGTCGGACAGAAACTACAGGCAGAATCTCTTCCCTGATAGGCAAAGTAGCACTTTTTACCTTCAAGTGGAACCATATGTGGATAGAGTTTATTCATCTTATCATTTACCTTTATTATATTTAGGTCTTTATCAAGTATGCTTAATCCATCCTGAATAGAGTTAAATATAGAAACTAAAAGTTCTTCTCTTCTTTTTAACTCTAATTCAACCTCCTTCTTCTTAGTTATATCCTGAACAAATCCCTGGATAATAGTTCTTTCACCATCGGTTGTTAGAGTAGCTATATCAGTGACCCATCGGATTCTTTCATTTTTATTTATGATTCTATACTCACTCCTAGCTACATAATTAGGCATAGATAATAACTTGTTTCTCTCTTCCTCCACCCTAGATAAATCTTGAGGATATATTAAGTCTTTCCAGCTGATTTTTCCCTTATAAAAGTCTTCTTCTAAATAACCAGTGATCTCTTCTACTTTTCCTGCCAAAAATAAAATCTTAGAGGTCTCTACATCTACTTCATAGAGGAAACCCTCAAGATTTTCTATAAGCTTTTGTAACCTCTTATAGTTATCACTTATCAATTCAGTCTCCTCCCTAGGAAACTTCTTTTCTCATATTTTACAAGAGAGAAGATATTTTTTCAAGGTCAAATCTGCTATAATAATCTAAAAATAATAGATGGGGACAGTATAGTGCATCACTCTCATGAGGTTAATAAGAATAACCTTATAGTTGCTATAATGCTGAATTTCTCTATTACCGCTGGAGAAATAATTGGGGGTATCATCTCCGGAAGCCTATCACTTCTATCTGATGCTTTACATAATTTTAGTGACAGCATTAGCATAGTTATCAGTTACTTAGCATTAAAGATATCAAAACGGCAGAATAACGAGAGACTTACCTTTGGTTATAAAAGAATAGAGATCCTATCAGCCCTTTTTAACGCTGTTGTCCTCTTAGCGATATCAGTATTCCTCTTTAAAGAGGCATTTGTAAAACTTAAAAATCCTGAGCCTATTAATAGCTCTCTAATGATAGGGGTAGCAATAATAGGTCTTGTAGCCAATTTTATCTCTGTTTTGATACTAAGAGAAGACTCTCATAAAAATCTCAATGTCAGGTCTGCTTACATACATCTCTTATCTGATACCTTATCTTCTGTAGGGGTTGTTATTGGTGGAATAATAATACATCTATACAGGTTTTACTATATCGATCCTATACTAACATTTCTTATAGGTATATATATCATTAGAGAAACTCTCATTATAATTAGTGAAACAGTAGAGATATTAATGCAAGCGGTTCCAAAGAGTATAGACTTGAAGAAGATAAAAGAAGAGATAGAGTCTCTAGATGAGGTCAAGGATTTACACCATGTTCACATATGGAGGCTTAATGATACAAATATCCACTTTGAAGGGCATATAAATCTAAGAGAAAACTTAAGTGCGACTGAAATAGTTCCACTATATGGAAAGATAGAAGAGATACTAAAAAATTATGGTATAACACATTCTACTATTCAGATAGAGTATGAGTGCTGTAACGGGGTAGGATTGATTAAAAAGACAAGTCCTTGAAAATAATCTATACTTGAGTATTAATTCATAAAAAAGTATAATCTATCTAGGGATAATCTTTAATTTAAAAATTTAAGGAGGTCTTTAAACAATGGAATTTATAGCTCCTTCAACAGAGGAGTGGCGTAAGCTTTTTGACCTAGCTATGGAATTTAAGGAGATAAAGAGCTGGGAATGGATGAGTCCTATGAATATCTTTGGTGTGCAGGACCCAAATACAGGCAAGACCTGTTACTTTAATGTTATAACCTTCTTGGAAGAGGATGTAAACCTCTATACTCTAGCACTATATCCTGGAGATAGTGGATTGATCTCTCTATTAGATATTTTATCAGAAAGACACAATGAGGAAGAACAATTCTACTTTAATGATATTATAGTAGTTCAGTTCTCCGACAGAAAATTTCTCACTAAAGAAGACTTAGAGATAATAAAAAGTTTAGGGCTAAAATTTAGAGGAAAGAGTGAGTGGATATCTTTTAAGAGAATGCTTCCGGGACGTTTACCCAGAATTATAAATAAGGAAGAAGCGAACCTACTACTCTCCACCCTAGAGCAAGTTATAGATATATGCCTTATGTTTAGAGATAAACCTGAATTAAGTGAAAGAGATGAAACTCTCGTAAGAACAAGTGAAAAGGTAGGTTCAAATATAAACTGGAAAGATACCTGGGTTGAATTAGAGTATCCTGTAGAGGAATTGACCATATATAATACTAGCGAGATAATAGAAACCATCAAAAATTTTATAAGACCTCAAAGAACCTTAGAAGAGTGGGCTATAGATTTTCTTTTCTTATCCAGTCCTGTAAAGGATGATGAGAATTCAGAAGAAGCATATTTCCCATATTTCGGATTATTGATTAATAATGTAACAGGACTAGGAATTAACTTTGGAGTGTATAAGTACTCTTCAGAAGAACGTCTTACGTATCCGGTAGAATTATTCATTAATACTGTAGAGATGACAAAACGTCTTCCCAAGTCAATATTTGTAAGAGATATAGATATTTATAATATACTATCAGAAATTGCTAGACCTTTAAATATAGAAATAAATCTAGTAGAAGAGATAGAACAGATAGAGAATTTTAAAGAGACAATAAGAAGATCCTCAGAAGAGGATATAGAATAAAAGCTACTATCTCTCCGTCTAAGTTAATAGGACTATGGAAGAACTAGTCGTTATAGACAATATACAGAAAATATATAGGATGGATAGTGTAGAAACTGTAGCTCTAAATGGAGTAAGCCTTACCATTAATAGGAGAGACTTCAAAGCTATTATGGGACCCTCTGGATCAGGTAAGTCTACCATGATGCATATTATAGGATGTCTCGATAGACCTACATCGGGTAAGGTTCTGTGGGAAGGAAAAGACGTTTCCCAACTTTCTGATGATGAATTGGCTTTAATAAGAAATCAAAAGATAGGCTTTGTCTTCCAGAGCTTCTATCTATTACCCAGGTATACCGCGTTACAGAATGTAGAACTCCCACTCATATACAGAGGACTTTCTCCTAAAGAGAGAAGAGAGAAGGCAAAGATGTTATTAGAAATGGTAGGCTTAGGAGACAGAATAAATCATCGTCCAACACAATTATCTGGAGGACAACAGCAGAGGGTTGCCATAGCCAGGGCTTTAGCTGTAGAACCGGCAATACTTTTAGCAGATGAACCTACTGGGAATCTTGATAGTAAATCTAGCCATGAGATTATGGAGCTTATATCGGAGCTTCATAGACAGGGTTTGACAATAGTCCTAGTAACACACGAACACGATATTGCAAGTTATGCTAAAGAGATAGTCAGAATGGCTGACGGAAAGATAATTGGTATAGAAAAACGTTCTTGAAGTTGAGGGAGAGAGGAAAATGAAAAAGAAAAGGTGGTTAATAGTTATAGTTGTTTTACTAGGGATTTCTATAGGAGGTTATTTTTTTCTATCCTCTAGAAAAGTCCAAAAACCTGCGATTGCATCAGTTGAGACTTATACGGTAACGAGAGGAGACCTAATAGTATCTGTTTCTGGTAGTGGAGTTCTAGAGGCAAAGGATACTGTAGATATAACTAGTGAGATAGGGGGAACAGTAATCTGGGTTGCTGAAGAAGGTTCAAAGGTAAAAAAGGGGGATATCCTATGTAAGATAGACCCTCATGATTATGAGTTAGCCCTTACCCAGGCAGAGTTAAACTATAAGAATGCAAGATTAAAACTAGAGCAGGCTAAGATCAACTTAGAAAATCAAAAGAAGCAGTTAGAACAGAATATCCGTGACGCAAAAACAAGTAAGGATAACACCTATATAGAACTCCAAAAGGCTAAAAGACAGTTAGATGATGCAGAGAGACTGTATAAAGCCAATGCTATAACTCTAAATGAACTCAAGACTTACAGAGATAACTACAGTAAAGCATTAAATACCTATAATCAAGCGGTAGAAAATCTCCGACTTTTGGAAGATATGAAGGTAGACAAATTAACTCAGGCAGAGAAAGATATAACTTTAGCAGAATCATCTCTTGAACAGGCTAAACTCGATTTAGATAAAGCAAAATTGAACCTAAGTAAAACCACCATATATGCTCCAATAGATGGAATAGTAGCGGATGTTTCTATAAAGAAGGGAGGACAGAATATAGCAAAAGAGACAACACTTATGTCCGTCTTGGATACCAGTACTATGAAGATTAAACTCGAAGTGGACGAGACTGATATACCAAAGGTCAAGATAGGTTTACCTGTAAGAATCACCTGTGAAGCATTTCCAGATAGAGAATTCCAAGGTAAAGTAACAAATATATCTCCTAGGGCAACCATATCAAATAATATAGCGATATTTAAGGTTCAGGTAGAGATACCTAATCCTACAGGCGAGCTTAGAGCAGGAATGACCGCAGAAGGTGAAATTATTTTAAAAGAACAGCGTAATGTCCTTTTAGTCCCATTAAGAGCGGTAAAAAGGACAGAGAGAAGGGCATATGTAGAGGTATTAAAGGATGATGGAACAACGGATATGATTAGAGTAGTTTTAGGTGAGGATGACGGAACAAATATCGTTGTAGAAGATGGATTAAAGGAAGGAGACAAAGTAGTATTGGCTTCAGCTAGTTCAACTTCTACCAATACTAGAAATCCATCTCCATCTCCATTTAGAATCTTTAGATAAAGGGTGGGACTATGCTCTTTGTTGAAATATTAAAGATGGCTTTAGATAGTTTCAGGCTTAATAAACTTAGGACTTTTCTTACAGCTCTAGGTATAATGATAGGTGTAGCTGCTGTAGTGGCTCTAATGGCTTTGGGGGAAGGGACTAAGGCGAGTATAGAGAGACAGTTTACATCATTAGGGTCCAACCTACTTATAGTAAACTCTGGTAGTAGACCAAGAGGAGCAGGACTAGTAAGGTTTGGTCCTAGTAGATCTACTCTAACAAATAAAGATTATGAGTCACTTATAAAAGGATTAGATAAGGACAGTGTAGTAACAATAGTGCCAGAAAGTTCTAGAAATGTACAAGTTAAGTATCTTTCTGTAAATGCAAATGTAAATGTTATTGGAACCTCTCCTGATTATGTAGTGATGAGAGACTGGGGAATTAAAGAGGGTTCATTCTTTACTACAAAAGAGTATTCTAATAAGAAGAGGGTAGCGGTTCTTGGTTCCTCTATAGCAGAAACACTCTTTGGGAATGATAGCCCTATAGGGAAAAAGATAAAAGTTAATGGGATGAGCTTCCAAGTAATAGGAATAATGAAACCACAAGGTCAAGCTGGTGGATTTATGAATATGGATGAGCTTATATTCATTCCCCTCTCAACATACCAACGTAAGATAGAAGGTGGGGATAGGATAAGAACCATATATGTCTCTGTTAAGGATATTAGCCTTATGGATAAGACTCAGGCACAGATAGAAGAGATTATAAGGAAAAATCACAAGATCACAAATCCAGACGACGATGATTTTAATGTCCAAAATCAGGCAGCATTTATCAGCGCAGTATCATCTGCTACTCAAACTATGACTATGTTCTTAGCTGGTATTGCTGCGATCTCTCTATTAGTTGGCGGTATTGGTATTATGAATATCATGCTAGTGAATGTTACAGAGAGGATAAGGGAGATAGGAATAAGAAAGGCGATAGGTGCGAAGGCAAGAGATATACTAATGCAGTTTCTTATGGAGTCTATGTTAGTCTCTGTAGCTGGTGGATTAATAGGGATTATTATAGGGATAATATTAGGAATATTTATAAGTAAAACAGTTAATATAAGTATGAAGGTAACACCTACCCCAATATTTTTGTCATTTTCAGTCTCTGCTATAGTAGGTATCTTTTTTGGATATTACCCTGCAAAAAGGGCAGCAGGACTAAATCCTATAGAGGCTTTAAGATACGAATAGGAGGGAGAAATGATAAAGAATCTAAGGCTTATAGGTATAATTCTTCTAGCAACTCTATTTTTCATCCCACTTTCTTATGCCCAGCAACAGGAGGGTCCACCTAGAAGGATATTTGGTGATAATAAAGAGTTACAATATCTACTTAGGCTTATCCAAGACTTGAATGAATTAGAAAAGGATAAAAAACTAGCCTTATCAAAAGACCAAGCCAAAAAATTAATCCCTGTATTACAAGATTTGATGAAAAAGGAAAGTCTTCCATCTAAAGAGGCAGAAAAGTTTATTGATAAGATAGAGGGGATTCTCACTGATGCTCAGCTTACATTTATAGATAAAATCCAGATAGAGAGACAGGAAAGGTTTAAACAGCTGAGACAGCAACAGCAACAAAATCAATCTCAGGGAGGACAAGGTTTTCCTCAGAATCGACCTCCCCGAGAGATAGATAAAGATATGGAAAAGGTTATCCAAGGTTGGATGCAGGGGAAACCCCTAAATCCATACTACTACGTAAAATCATTCAAGGATAGACTTAATCAATTTATAGAACGATTAAGGAAAAAATAATATTAATTGTATAACCAACACCTAACCCAGTGTTTATCTCTTACCTCTATCTCTTTTGGTCTCTCCTTATTACATATATCCTTTACCTGAGGACATCTAGGGGAAAATCTACAACCTGGCGGAGGATTTACTAGGTCTGGGGGCTCTCCCGGAGGAACCTCCTTAAGTATCTTTCTATTTTCAGGATCTGGATCAGGTATCGCATTCAGTAAGGCACTTGTATACGGATGTAGAGGATTAGAGAGTAATTCTTTAGTTAAAGCCTTCTCTACTATCTCACCAGCATACATAATAAATATCCAATGTGTAAACATCCTCACTGTTGCAAGGTCATGTGTTATATAGATCAGGCTAGTCTTATGTCTATCCTGTATACCCTTTAATAGCTCCAATATCTCAACCCTAACAGATGCATCCAACATAGAAACGGGCTCATCAGCTACTACAAGCTTTGGTCTCATAATAAGAGCCCTAGCTATAACAACCCTCTGCATCTGTCCACCGCTTAGCATATGAGGATACTTTGGTGCAAAGTCTTCAACAGGTGTAAGTCTAACCTCCTCCAATGCCTGATATATCATATCCCTTCTCTCTGACTTACTCCCTATATTATGTATTATCAATGGTTCTTCGAGTATCCTATAAATGGTAAAGTGAGGAGGTAATGCCCCAAATGGGTCCTGCTGAACCAAACCTGTTTCTCTTCTATACCACTTTATATCCTTTAGCTCAGAATCACTTATATCCTTTCCATCAAAGATAATCTTACCACTAGTTGGCTTATAAAGTCTAAGTACAGTCTTACCAAGAGTGGTTTTTCCACTTCCACTTTCTCCAACAAGGGATATTGACTCACCAGTATTTAATGTAAAATTTACCCCATCAACAGCCTTTACATAGACAGGTCTAGAGAACAAACCCTTCTTTATATCAAACCAGACCTTTAATTCTTCTACCCTAAGAAGTTCGTTATTCATTGCTGTTTACCCTCATTTAGATAGCATTTGGCAAAGTGATCCTCTTTTATCTTATAAAGAGGTGGCTCTTTAACCTTACATATATCCATAACAAATGGGCACCTAGGATGAAATCTACAACCAGTAGGGGGATCTATCAAACTTGGAGGAGACCCAGGTATAGACTTTAGATTCTTATCCTCTCTGAGAGTTGGAACGCTATCTAAGAGTAATCTAGTATAAACATGGGAGGGGTTCTTGTAGAAATCCTCAACTGGACTTATCTCTACTATCTCCCCAGCATACATAACCGCCATCCTATCTGCAAGCTCACTAGTAAGTGCTATATCATGGGTAATAAAGATATAGGTCAAATTAAGCTCTTTTTTCAGCATCTTTAGAAGATTCATTATATTTTCTTGGGTTATTATATCTAAAGCGGATGTAGGCTCATCTAAAAGTACCAGTTTAGGATTTGTAATAAGAGCCATAGCTATAACAACCCTCTGCTTCATTCCACCACTTAATTCAAAAGGATATCTTTCAGCAAAAGAAGGGGATATACCAACTAGACTCAATACCTCTTTAGCCCTGCTAAATGCGGTTTCTCTATCTACACCAAAGTGAACCATAAGTGGTTCTGCCACCTGAAATACCACCTTTAGAACTGGGTTTAGAGAATTCATTGCCCCTTGAAAGACCATAGACATCTCTCTCCATCTGACTTCTTTTCTAAATGTCTCCTCATCTAAGGATAAGACGTCCCTTCCATCAAGTAAAATCTTTCCCTCCACCTTTTTTATGTTTCTTGGAAACAACCTAATAAGCCCACGGGCTAAAGAACTCTTACCACATCCAGACTCTCCAACTATAGCCAATGTTTCTCCCTTTCTTAACTCGAAGTTGACATTATTTACCGCTTCTACATCCCCCTTCCTAGTCCTATAAGAAATACTGAAATCTTCGACCTTTAGAAGATTATTGTTCTCCATAAGCTCTATAGCTCCTTCAACTTTGGATTAACAATTCTATCCAAGACGAATCCTAAAAGAGAGAAGGATATAGCGGTAAGTATTAAGAGGAATGAAGGTATCAAGACCCAATAGAAATAACCCTTATATAATGCCCCATTGGAAAATGCATCTTCTATGACCCTACCCCAGGTTGGTTGTGTAGGGTCTAAGACACCAAATAGAGATAAAACAGCTTCAAGGAATACATAAACAGGGACAGAAGCTACTAGTCCAGGGACTACAGGTGGAAGTATCTTAGGAATTATATATAAGAATATTATCCTCCAGTTACTAGCTCCATAAGCCTGAGCAGATTCGATATAAGGTAAAGTCTTAACCTGTAAGACTAAAGCCCTAGTAGTCTTTATACCAAAACCAAAAATGCTTAGAAGGACGACTACAATAAGTAAACTCCAGAGACTCAGTTTATAGAATAGAGATATCATTATCATAATAGGCAGGAAAGGTAAAACCATATAAACTTCGGTAAATCTTTGAATAAGAGAATCTACCCATCCACCAAACCATCCACTTATAGTTGCTATAATTAGATGTATAATGGTAATACTCAAAGACGCACCTAATCCAAATGATAGATCTAAGGGAGCACCCCATAATAGTGCTATATGAATAGGCCTTCTTAAATGGTCTGTCCCCGCTATGCCATAGACAGAACCATAGAAGATCGCATCTAGCATGAGAGAATCTTCTTTATCTTTCAACTCTGCCTCTATCAATAAAGAATAATTTCCCTTTAGGACTTCTAGTTTATTAGCGTATTTCATAAAAAGGCCTCTAGTAGTAGTTATAGAGAAGTCAATAGGTTCGGTTATCTTTGACCTTATATGGGAGTCTAATCTATTTTCCAGAGAAAAGTCATTACTAAGGTATAGAATATCATCCTGAGACCTTAGTTTATGCTCCTTAAGAAGTATCTTGTCTCCATCAGGCCTAACTAGATATAACCTTACCGTTGGGGTATCTTTCTTATATTTGGCATTAAAGAATATATTTATCTCTGTAGGGAAGTCATCATAATCATAGACAAAATCTCTCTTTGTTTCTCCTTTAAAAACATCTCCCTCTTGCTTAAAGTTACCATCATTAATATCCACAAATAACTCTACATTTCTTGGCTTTTTCTTTCTAGAGAATATATTCCACCAAACTGGCTCAGCGTTTCTCGGATTCTTTAGAAATGCGGTACTACTATTCCAAAGAGCTATTGTCTCATCATAGGGTAAGGCTATCACTGTATATATAATGAGGACTCCAAATAAGGCTAATATAATAAGTGCAGATACCCCCGCTTTATAACTTAAAACCTCTTTTAAGATACCCTTTAAGCTGTATTCAGATATAATCTCTTGTCCTTTCATCTTTATCCTTGTATCCTCATTCTAGGATCTACTATTGCATATATAATATCTAGAGCAAGAACAGTTACTGCTAAAAGATATGCATAGACAACAGTTACTCCAACTATCACCGGAGCATCAAAGTAACTAATTGCCTGAGATATTACCTGTCCTAATCCTGGCCAATTAAAGACCGCCTCAGTCACTATTGCCCCAGTCCAAGATGAAATAACACTAAGGGCAAATCCTGTAATTACTGGAGGAAGTGCTGGCCTTAAAAGATATCTAGTCTCTATCTGTCTTGATGTGAGGCCCTTTGCTTTAGCAACTTCTACGTAATCCTCTGTAGAGTATATAAGAAAGAATGTCCTCTCTTGATATATACCTAAAAATAGACTAGCTATAATCCAAGATGATAAAGGTAATATCATATGTTTTAAGACACTTAAAAAGTAAGGTATAGTTCCAGAGGGTGGAGGATAGTCTACTAAGCCTCCTGCTGGTAGTATATGTAACCAAGAGTAGAAAATCATTATCAGGAATATTCCATAAAACCATCCGGGTATGACTGATGTTGGTGAAAGAGCTATAACAAGTTTATCCCAGAAAGAACCATATCTTCTAGATAATCTTAATCCTAGGAATAGATGTAAAAAGAAATTTACAACAGTTGCTGTTGTAAATAGAAGGACTGTCACCGGAAGTCTTTCTAGAATAATGTTCCTTACTAAAGAAGAACCACTGTCACTTGTCATATACATAGCCCTTCCAAGATTTAAGGTAATCGCATCTCTAAGGTGATACATACTCCTAATAGGAAACGGCAAATCTAAACCCCTTCTTCTCATCTCATACTTAAAAGTACTTTCTAAAAGTTCCTTCTGTTTTTCTTCAGACAGGTTTCTAAAAGTAGGGTCATCTTTAAAAGCCATTGCTATATTCATTCTAAGCTCAGTCTCTACCAATTTATCAACATATCCACCAGCATTAGCTATAACTATGGTTAAATATACCGCCACTAATACAGTCAAGAATAGGGATAAACCACGCTTTAATATGTATTTTAATAAACTCTTAATCGATAATCATCCTCCTTCCTTTTTGCATTCTATTATACAATCAAAAACCCAGAGGGGCAATACCCTCCGGGTTTCTAAAAATCTAAATAAAAACTCCCTTATTTATTACTTTAGGAATTTGGAGTTCTTAAGCAATGCGGTATGGGCTACTACATCTACCTTTTCTAAGAAGTATGGACCATTGCTTACCCAGAAGTGTCCATATTTTTCATAGAACTTCTTAATAGAAGAGAATCTTTCTTTAGCTACTGATGGGTCTACGTATTTTCCTACAAAGTTCTTAAATGGTATATAACCCTCTTTTTCAGACCTCTCTACCACATCTTTAAGAACAGTTAAGCTCGGTCCACCTATATAGTTCATCCACTCCACATTCTTTACCTTAGCTTTATCTGCACTAAATGCAAGTTTACCTTCTTCTTCTGCCCTTATTCCAAGGGCATATAGATGCCATGGATAATATCCAGAGACAGCAAATGCGGTAGCTGTAAGCTCAGCATCGAGCTCAGAGAAATTGATATAGTATTCAATAACAAGTGGATTTGTCTTTACTATCTTCCATGCTACAAACTGTTCTCTCCATGAATTAAACCTATTTACAAAGGCTTCATCATAGAGTTTACTGTCCTTACTTGCTCTTTCAAATCCTATAATCCAATCTACTATAAAGTCCGCAGTGCTCATAACTGAGCCATCATGATACTTATCCTTACCAATGATGTCATCGTAGTTCACAACTACTTTGACCTTTGCCTCTTTTACTCCTGCTTCTCCTGCAGTTATTACATCCTGCTTCTTTACATCCCATCCGTACCAGGCATCAGCGGGAACTGTAACCTTATCAACTTTGGTAAGCTTTAGCCAAGTTGTATCTGGATTCTTAAATGTTGGGACATCTTTTTGGGCTGTAACCTCTGCGCTCTTTATCTTAAATAGGATTGGTAATCCTGTCTGTGGATGCCATATAAATGCCCTACCTATTGTCGCCTCAACAAGCATATTGTCATAGATCCAATTAGAACCAGCGACTGGATTCCATGGGTCTATAATGACCTCTGTACTTCCAACTCTCATCCTTCCACCAGTCTTATCGGCAAACTTCAATGTGTAGGGCCACACTCTTGCTGAATATCCACCCGCATAGTCCGCTACTGCATCTACGCCTTTTCTCCTTACCCAGGCAGAGTTCTGGTCAATCAACCAAACCCTTACTGAGTCTTTCATTGCAAGGTGTAGTGCCTTAGTCATAAATAGATTTCTTTCTTTCATACTTGTAAAGTCTTTATTAGCTAACTTATTTCCTAAATCTCTGAATTCTTTAGTTGGTGTATAAGCCTTCCATAATGGCGAATAGGACATTGGTGAATCTGGCAGGTAGAAATATTGGAAGTTATCAGCATCATCCCTAGTAACTACCGTAGTGATCCAACCACCAGTATAGAGGTCCCACTGTCCCTCTGATGGCTCTCCTCTTATCCATAAAGGAGATGCTTCTCTAGATGTCTTATACATCCTTTCTACCGTGAATCCTAGCTTTTCTAGTTGGCCAGAGACATAGTCACCTATAGCCTTTCTCCTATCCTCTGTTCTAATTATGAATTTTACTGTAACTGGTTTTCCTTTATAGTACCACTTACCGCCCCTTAGCTCTGCACCCATCTTCTTAAGCTCATCAGATATGATCTTTTGTCCCCTTGCAAAACTATACTTGTAGGTAGTTTCTATAGTAGAAATTGTAGTCTTGTATCTCTCATACTCAGGAAAACCTTTACTTAGAGGGACAAACTTGGGAGTAGCAAGTCCACCCATTATCTCATCTACAATGTATTGTCTATCTACTATTAGGTTCATTGCTTCTCTTATCTTTGGATTACTAAAAGGATTAAGTCTACCATCCTTATACTCTGGGCCTACTGGGTTAAAAGTCAGTTCATTATAGAGACCAAAAGACATTGAGTAGGCAAGTTGCGGGTTCTCTTTAACCCTCCTAAATAGAACCGGGTCATCAATATCCTTGAAGAAGATGTCCATATCCCCCTTGGTCATCATATCGATAGCTTTAGCTAAGTCCTTCTCTGGGAAGAAGACCACCTCATCTAACCAGCCATCTTTGTTCGCATTGACCGTTTGGGCATTAGTAAATAGCGGTATACAAATAAGCATTACCGCCAAAATGAGCCCAACTAGCCTTTTCCACACTCTATTCATCTATTCCACCTCCATTATTTTTTATTAAGATATTACTAATATACTAAATTTCACACCAACTTGTCAATCAGACACCGATAATAAAACTCTTCTTCTGGTTGCTTTTTTAACTAGTGCTAGTTATATTAGTTTCTCTCTGTTTATGTTATTGTTATTGCTTATGTTATTGTTTATGTTTATGTTATTGTTATACGATTCCAAAGTCCTAG
>JAOACC010000145.1 GCA_026418035.1 bacterium | reverse complement strand
GCTCATATGACTGTAGTAGCTCTAAACACAGCCTTTGCTCTATGGACTGCTGGAGAGGTAAAGAGTATAGAGGAAGGGGTCAGGTTAGTAGGGGGTGATTTACATCTCAATCTTGGATAAGATAGTTCAGGATAAATTAGACGAGATACCATCCTTAAGATGTTATAAGAGCCAATACAAATTTGTAAATTCTCAGTTTAGAAAGATATTTTCTAATAGAGGTATTGCCATTATCGGAGAGGTAAAGCCTGCCTCGCCTATAAAAGGAGAATTTCGAAATAGAGATAACTTAGAGATTACAGTAGAAGAGCTAACTAAGACTCCTATATCTGCTATCTCTGTATTAACTGATAGGCATTTTAATGCATGTATAGAGAATATAAATCTGGTAAAGAGATATACAGATATTCCTATATTGAGGAAAGATTTTATAATAGATGAGCTACAAGTTTTTGAGTCTAGTTTTTATGAGGTGGATGCTATACTCCTTATTGCTAGGATATTAAGTAGAGATGCTCTTAAGTATCTGTATAATCTCTCTATCTCTTTGGGGATTGAGCCGGTAGTTGAAATTTATAGCTTAGAGGACCTAGAGAGGTCGCTTGAACTTAATCCAAGTATAATTCTTATAAATAATAGAAATCTAGAGACTTTTGAGGTCAATATAAAACATACAGAAGAAATAAAGAGATACATACCAGATGGGATAAAGGTGATAAGTGCCAGTGGTATATCTACTAGAGAAGATATTAAGTATCTAAAGGGTCTTGGGGTAGACGGTGTTCTTATAGGAGAAGCATTAATGAGAGCTAACAATATCAGAGAGAAGATTATGGAGTTGATGGGCTTTGAGGATTAAGATATGTGGTATTACTAGGATTGAAGATGCATTACTGGTGAGTCAATTAGGTGCTTGGGCTATAGGGTTGATATTTGTCCCAACAAGTCCAAGGAGGATAACGATAGAAAAGGCTAGAGAAATAACAGAGACTGTAGAAGGTTTATATCCTGAAATATTAAAGATAGGTGTATTTGCAAACCAACAAGAGGATTTTATCTCCAATGTAGTTAGTCTATGCAAGCTTGATGGTATACAATTTCATGGAGAAGAGCTACCAGAATTTATAGATAGGTTTAACTGTAGACTTAAGATCAAGGCGTTCCTAGTCAATAGTTTAGTGACTGGTGAGCAAAGTTTAGGTGTTGGATTAGAAGATTTTATAAGAAGGATAAATCTATACAAAGATTGCTTACCCCTTTTGGATTTACCTAAGAATAATAGTGTATCACAGGAATTATTATTTACTTATGCTTCAAAGCTAAAAGATTATAGTATTAATTTTATCATTGCTGGTGGCATAGATCCTGATAATATAACTAAATTTATGCATCTACACCCCTATGCAGTTGATATTGCTAGAGGTGTAGAGATTTCTCCCGGTATAAAAGATAAAGAAAAGTTATTAAGGATATTCAGTTTAGTAAAAGGAGATGAGGCAAATGTATAACCTACCAGATGGACGTGGTTATTTTGGAGAATATGGTGGAAGATTTGTTCCAGAGACGCTTATGGAACCACTCTTACAGCTGGAAGAAGCTTATAATAAAGTGAAAGATGATGAAGATTTTTGGCAGAGTTTTAATAAGCTTTTACGGGATTATGTAGGTAGACCAACTCCTCTATACTATGCTAATAGACTCTCTGAGAGACTTGGTTTTAAGGTCTATCTAAAGAGAGAAGACCTTTGTCATACTGGTGCACACAAGATAAATAACTGTATAGGTCAAGCTCTTTTGGCTAAGAGGATGGGAAAGTCTAGAATTATAGCAGAGACAGGGGCAGGACAGCATGGAGTAGCTACCGCCACTGTAGCAAGTCTTCTCGGTCTGAGATGCACCATATATATGGGAGAAGAAGATATGATACGTCAGAAGATGAATGTATTTAGGATGAAACTACTTGGGGCAGAAGTTATTCCAGTATCTAGTGGTAATAGAACCCTTAAGGAAGCTATAAATTCTGCATTGAGGGATTGGGTAACAAATATAGATGATACACACTATTTAATAGGCTCTGTGATAGGTCCCCATCCGTATCCTATGATGGTGAGAGATTTCCAATCAGTAATAGGTAGAGAGGCAAAAAGGCAGATCTTGGATATAGAAAAGAAACTCCCAGATTATATAGTTGCCTGTGTTGGTGGTGGAAGCAACTCTATTGGCATCTTCTATCCATTCTTAGAGGATGATGTAAAACTTATTGGTGTAGAAGGAGGGGGGCTAGGGTTAGAAACTAAGAAGCATGCAGCAAGCATATCTAACAGTCAGATTGGAGTTCTGCATGGTTGTAGAATGTATCTAATGCAAGAAGAGTGGGGAAATATTATGAACACATACTCAATCTCTGCAGGATTAGATTATCCAGGTGTTGGCCCAGAACATAGCTATCTAAAAGACATAGGGAGGGTAAGGTATGAATATGCTACGGACGACGTTGCTCTTAAAGGATTTGAAGAACTTTCTAAATCTGAAGGAATAATCCCAGCTTTAGAGAGTGCCCATGCGGTAGGTTACTTATTTGTAAGTGATATACCTAAAGGCTCTATTGTGATTGTAAATCTTTCTGGAAGAGGAGATAAAGACTTAGATATTGTAATGAGGGAGATGAAGTATGAATAGGATAGTTAACGCTTTTAATAAGGCTAAATATGATAATAGAATATGTTTTATTCCATTTTGCGAATTTGGTTATCCTAGTCTAGAAAGATTCTCTGAGATAGTAGATATAATTTGTAGATATGGGGATATTGTAGAGATAGGTATTCCATTTTCAGACCCTATAGCGGATGGACCTATAATTCAGAAGGCTAGTGATATTGCTATTAGAAATGGTGCTAATCTCTCTAAGGCGTTTGAATGGCTTTACAAATTTAGGAAAAACGATGATTTTACACCAATAGTTTTTATGCTTTACTATAACCTTGTCCACTATATAGGGGTGAAAGAATTCTTTAGAATAGCAAAGGATATAGGTCTAGATGGGGTAATAATACCAGACCTTCCTATAGAAGAGTCAGATAATGTTTATCCTTATAGAGATAGCGTATCAATTATATGGCTAGCTTCAGTTACGACAAGCGATGTAAGGTTAAAAAAGATTGTAGAAAAGAGTGATAGCTTTATATATTGCGTTTCGGTTAAAGGTGTCACTGGACCTAGAGACGAGGTATCAAAGGATGGTTTGGATTTAATTAGAAGAATAAAGAATATCTCTCACATTCCTACCGCACTAGGTTTTGGCTTAAAAAGTAAGGAACAGATAAGGAGTCTAGTTGGTATAGTAGATGGAGTTATTGTGGGAAGCGAGATAATTAGAATTATAGAAGACTCAAGCGATAGTGAATTGGAAATATACTTAAAAGAATTAAAGTCTGCTACATCTATGTTATAATATCTCTGTGAAAGAAGGTATTATAATACAGTTTAAAAAGAAGCATCCTTGTGGTAGTGATCTTTGGAAGGTTTTAGAGATGAGGGCTGATGTAAAGATAGAGTGCCTAGGGTGTGGTAGAGTAGTAGTTTTAGATAGAGAAGAGATTACTAGGAAGATAAAGAGGACACTATTAGATGGGTCTCTCATGGGGTCTAGTAGGGTTACCTAATGTTGGCAAGTCTACGCTTTTTAATGCGTTAACCAGGGCAAATGTTCCTACCTCTATATATCCATTTTGTACTATAGAACCACATAAAGGGGTTGTCCAGGTCCCTGATGAAAGACTCTATGCGCTTGCCAATATTGTAAAGCCTGAGAGAATTATCCCTGCGGTTATAGAGTTTTGGGATATAGCAGGGCTTATAAAAGGTTCTAGCAAGGGTGAAGGGCTTGGTAATGAATTTTTATCACATATAAGAAGCGTAGATGGCATTCTTCATATAGTTAGATGTTTTGATTCTCCAAATATTCCAGCTTTAGGTGAAGGAGATCCGCTAAAGGATATAGAACTTATTAATATTGAGCTTGCTCTTTCTGACCTTACTATTGTTGAGAAGAGGTTGGATAAATTAAAGTCACTAAGAAGAGTAGGGAAGGGTGATCCGGAAGAAGAGGCTCAGTTAGAGATTATTAGAGAAAGATTACTTAGAGGTGAGTCTATAAGAGACATACCAGTAGTTAAAGACCTGCCACTACTCTCCTGGAAACCTGTAATATATGTTGCAAATACGGATAGTTTAGATAACCCAAAGGTCTTAAGGCTAATTAACTGGGGAAAGGAGAAGGGGGAGATTGTTATTCCTGTTCTAGCCAAGATAGAAGAGGAGCTAGGAGAATTTTCTGATGAAGAAAGAATGGCTTTCCTTAAAGATGGTTATGGTGTTGAAGAATCTACTTTGCATAGACTTGTAAGAGAAGCCTATAGATTACTAGGGCTTATAAGCTTTTTTACGATATGGTCTAAGGAGGTTAGAGCCTGGACCGTTCTTTCAGGAACTAAAGCTCCTCAGGCAGCAGGCAAGATACACTCTGACTTTGAAAAAAACTTTGTAAAGGTAGAAGTTATTCCTGTAGATAAACTAATATTAGCAGAATCTTGGTCTAAGGCTAGAGAGCTGGGCTATATAAGGATAGAAGGAAAAGAATATGTAGTGAAAGACGGAGATGTCTTATATTTTAAGGCTGGCTAAGTAATGCCAACAATTTCCCCATTATCGTCTACATCAATTTTTACTGCAGATGGTAACTTAGGAAGTCCTGGCATTGTTAATATATTCCCTGTATAAGCCACTACAAATCCCGCTCCTAGAGATATCTTTAGCTTTTGAACGTTTATATAGAAACTTGTAGGTTTACCTAATTTCTTAGGGTCATCAGTTAACGAATACTGTGTTTTAGCTATGCATACTGGAAGATTTATAAATCTCCACTTGTATATCTTATCAAGATCTGTTTTTGCCTCATCACTGAATCTTACCCCTTCAGCACCGTAGACTAATCTACTTATCTTCTCTATCTTTTCCTCGTAAGATTCCTCTAGAGAATATAAGTATCTAAAAGAGTTAGGATCATTATATATTGAATCTATCACTTCTCTAGCTAACTCTAAAGCCCCTTCTCCTCCTGCTTCATAGACGTTAGAGACAGCAAACCTTACATTTACATCTTTTAATCTATCTTCCAGTAATCTTATTTCGTTTTCAGTATCGGTCGGGAATCTGTTTATTGCTACAACTACAGGGACCTTAAAGATATCTCTTAGAACATTCAAATGATGTAATAGATTAGGCATCCCTTTTTCGATGGCGTCTAAATTCTCCTGTTCTATCCCCTTTTGATTTCCCAGTCCATGATATTTTAGAGACCTTATGGAGGTTACTAGGACTGCAGAATCCGGATGTAGATTTCCAATCCTACACTTTATATCGAAGAATTTCTCTCCTCCTAGGTCTACACCAAAACCTGCTTCGGTAATTACATAATCTGCCAAAAGACTAGCAATTTGGGTTGCTATTACGGAGTTACATCCATGTGCTATATTGCCAAATGGTCCACAGTGTATAAATGCAGGGGTCCCTTCTAATGTCTGAACTAGGTTTGGGGAGAATGCATTTTTTAGTAAGGCGGTCATAGCTCCCTCTATCTTTAAGTCCTTACTTAAGATAGGATTACCCTTTCGATTTACCCCGATTACTATATTCCCTAATCTCTCTTTTAGGTCAGTTAGACTTTTTGCCATAGCTAATATAGCCATTACCTCTGACGCTGCTGTTATTTCAAAGCCATCCTCTCTAGGTATTCCGTTACCCTTTCCACCAAGGCCACTTATTATAAGCCTTAATTGTCTATCATTCATATCTATACATCGTTTCCAATATATCTGTAATGGGTCTATGTCTAACTCATTACCCTGATATATATGATTATCTATGACTGCCGATAGAAGGTTATGGGCAGAAGAAACTGCGTGGATGTCTCCAGTGAAGTGTAGATTTATATCGACATCGGGAAAGACCTTAGCCTTTCCTCCTCCAACAGCTCCTCCTTTAACCCCAAACACAGGTCCTAAAGATGGTTCTCTTAAACAGATAATTACCTTTTTCCCTAGTCTAGAGAATGCATCCCCTAATCCTATCGTTGTAGTAGTCTTGCCCTCACCTTTTGGGGTAGGATTTATAGAGGTAACCAGTATAAGCTTTCCTCTATCTCTATCTTTTAAATTATCAATAAGTCTCCAATCAACCTTTCCGATATACCAACCATATGGGCTATATTCCTCTTTACTAAGCCCTAAGGATTTTGCCAATTCTTCGATCTTTTTTATATGCATTATAAATAGACCCTCCTATGCTACAATATCTACGGTGGTTAGTTTGAATTATAATAACATATTAACACCTGCTGTGGAATAAGATACCGTTATTTTGAGTCTATCTTTATGGGAAAGTAGCGAAAGGAGGTGAATACTGTGAGGAGGATAGTAGCCATAGCTTTGATTCTAGTTTTATCTTTGGGAATAGTACAGGTTGCCTCTGCTAGAACTTTATATGATAAGAAAGTAGCACCTTTGGTAAGACCGTTTGGCATTGGTACTTTGAACTTTCCCTTTTTAGGACAGGACTTGATAAAATATTTAAATCTTACCGATGATCAGATAAATAAGATAAAGGAGTTAAGGAGTAAGTATTATGAAAAATTGAAGGGCCTTTACACTAAGCTTCAGGATGCAATCTTTGCACTAAGGCAGTTACAGTTTGAGAGGCAACCTGATAGGACTCAGATAGATAAGAAGAGAGATGAGATAAATAATATTAGGAAGGAGATTAGAGCGGTATTAAATGAGTACTGGAAAGAGTTTAAAGGGATACTTACGAAGGAGCAATTATCAAAGCTAGTAGATAGAAAGTTTGTGCCTCCTTTTAGAGCTAGGAGAATACCTTGGGATCATTGTCCTTGTCCTTTCTTTAGATGGTAAGGCTTTAAGGGTCTTAGGGTAATTTGCCCTAAGACCCTATCCTTCCTCCAATTATTGCCTGGCCTAGTGATATTCCCCCGTCGTTACAGGGGATATCAGAGTGGATGTATACTTTAAATTTCTCCTTTTTTAAGAGATCTACACTCTTTTCTAGGAGGATCCTATTTTGGAAGCATCCTCCACTTAATGCTACTCTGCTTATCTTTGTCTCATCCCTTATTAGAATAGATAAATCAACTATTATTCTAGCTACTGTATTGTGGAATTTAACTGAAATATTGCTTCTAGGAATCCTGCCTATATCATCTAAGACCTCTTCAAGTAAAGGTTTAATCTTTACAATATATGTGTTGTTATCTTTTTCTATCTTGTAATTATAGTACTCCTCAGAGTTAATATTCTCAATAGCCATTTCTAATTCTATAGCTGGTTGTCCTTCGTAGGTTGCTTCATTACAGATGTTTAGAATACTTGAAATAGCATCAAATAACCTCCCAACAGAGGAAGTAAGAGGTGTATTTATTCCTTTCTCTATCTGTTCTTTTATCACTTTTATTTCCTTATCAGAAACCTTGTCTAAGAATGATAAATTGGGGACCTTTTTAAAGATGGAATAAAGATATCCTATGGCAAGTCTGTATGGTTTTCTTATCGCCAATTCGCCTCCAGGCATAGGAAGATATTCTAGATGGGCCTTCCTTATAAAGCTATCATAATCTGCTATAAATACTTCACCGCCCCATATATTTCCATCAATCCCATAACCTGAACCATCAAAGGCTATTCCTATGACAGGTTCGGTAATACTATTGTCTGCCATACAACTTACAATATGCGCATGGTGATGCTGAACTCTTACTATTGGTAGCGTTTCTTCGAATTGTAAGGCGTATCTTGTTGATAGATAATCTGGATGCATATCACAGGCTATAACCTCAGGTTCTACTCTAAATAGCCTCTTATAGAGTTCTATTGTGTTTACAAAATGTTCTAGAGTCTCTATATTTTCTAGATCTCCAATATGTTGACTAATAAATGCATAGTTATCTTTAGTAAGGCAGAATGTATTCTTTAACTCTCCGCCACAGGCTAAAGTCTGTCTTATCTTAAATGGTAATTTTATGGGTGATGGCGCATATCCCCTTGCTCTTCTTATCATTTGGAGTTTATTCTCAAAGACAAAGACAACACTATCATCATACCTAGAATATATATCTCTATTATTTAGCAAGAAATAATCAGCGATACCCTTTAATCTATCTAAAGCCTCTTTATTATCCTGACATATAGGCTCTTCGCTTATATTTCCACTTGTCATTATTAACGGAAGCCCTATCTCTCTAAGAAGGATGTGATGAAGTGGAGTATAAGGGAGCATAATTCCAAGATAATTGTTATTAGGAGCAACCTCTTTTGATATATCATTTAAACTTTTTATTCTGAGTAAAACTATTGGAGATTGAGGAGATTTCAGAAGTTTTTCTTCTTCTGATGATACATAGCAGTATCTTTTTACCGTATCTAGGTCCTTCATCATAACAGCAAAAGGTTTATAACCCCTCTTTTTTCTCTCTCTTAGAAGTTTTACTACTTTGCTGTTTGTAGCATCACACGTTAAATGAAAACCACCAAGTCCCTTTATTGCAATAATAAAACCTTCTTTTAAGAGTTTAATAGTCTCCCTTATAGGATCTTCTGACTCTACACCTTCTATCCACAATTTAGGTCCACAGATGGGGCAAGCGTTGGGTTGTGCATGAAACCTTCTATCTAATGGGTCATTGTATTCTCTCTCACAGGCATCACACATCTTAAATTTAGCCATTGTAGTGTTTTTTCTATCATAAGGGATATCTTTTATGATGGTAAATCTTGGTCCACAGTTTGTACAATTTATAAAAGGATATCTATATCGTCTGTCTTTAGGATTAAACAGTTCTTTAAGACAATCCTCACATACCGCTATATCTGGAGAGATGAGCTGATAACCTAAATCCTCTTTACTTTCTCTAATAAAAAAGTCCTGATAATTGTTTAGAATAGAATCTTCTATTTCTATCTTTTCTATTCTTGCAATGGGAGGAAATTTAGATTGTAAATCACATATGAATCTTTTTATACTTTCTTCTTCACCTTCAACCTCTATCTCAACTGAACTAGAGGTATTTAATACCCACCCTTTTAATTTATGTTCATTTGCTAATCTGTATACGAAGGGTCTAAATCCTACACCTTGGACTACGCCATAGACCCTTATCTTTTTACTTATAAGGGTTTTCACTTTTGAGCCAATCTATCCAAGCCTCTATACCTTCTTTTGTCTTGCATGAGAGAGGAAAGATTTTCGCATTTCTATTTATACCAATTATTCCCTTTCTAAATCTATCAGGATCAAAGTTTACATAGGGCATAAGGTCAATCTTATTTAATATAACTACCTCTACCTTTGAGAAAAGCCCAGGATATTTATAGGGTTTATCATCCCCTTCAGGGACACTGGATATGGCAACTCTTATATGTTCTCCTAGATCGAAACTAGCCGGACAGATTAGATTCCCAATATTTTCTATAAATAGATACCTTACTCCGTTAAGCGATAATTTTTTGATTGCCTCTCTTATCATTGGCGCATCAAGATGACAGTTGCCTCCAGTATTTATCTGAACTACTGGAATACCAAATTCTGCCATCTTCTCGCTATCTATGCTGGAAGCAACATCCCCCTCTATTACCGCAGATGGAGAATCTAATCTGGAGATGGTCTCTAGTATAAAGCTAGTCTTACCAGCTCCAGGAGAAGACATTATATTTATTGTAAATACCTTTAGATCATCAAAAAATTCTCTGTTTAAGACAGCAACTTGATCATTGGCATCTAAAATGTTCTTTATTATCTCTATCTTCATCTTCCACCTCTATACTCTCTATATAGAACTCTCTACCTTGGATTATATCCCCGCCAAGGTTATTACAGTATGGACATAATAAAGTTTCATCTGGTTTAAATTCTTTCTGACAGTTATAACACCTCAGTTTCACAGGGATTCTTTTAAAGAGAAGATCAGCCTCTTCTAGCGAGGTTTCTTTTGTCAATAGCCCGAAATAAAATCTTATAGATTCATCGATAAAACTAGAGAGATCTCCTATCACTATCTCTATAGTCTTTACTTTTCTTCCTCCACTTGCCTCCAATACAGTTTTTATTATCTCTTCTGTGACTGCCAACTCATGCATATCTCTTTAATCTTTTCTATAGCCCTTTCTGAATTCTGTTTTGCCATTTCTGTTATCTCAAAACCGAAGTCAAAGTTGTATCCTTTTATAGATACCAGATATGCTTTAGGTCTTACATTGTAAAGCTCTTCTGTTATAGCTAGAAGCATTTCAGGACTTATATGATGAGAGAAGATGGGGGTTTTGTACTTAGGAGTTATCTCCCTAATAAGAAAAGCCTCATTCTGTTCTATGCCAGCATCAATAAAAAAAACAAGCCCGCATCCTGAAATATCTTCACACAGTTCAGGACCGAGCTCTTGACAAGTTAGTATATCTACATTAATGCCTTCAGATAAAAGCCTTTCGGTTACATACTCTCCTATTCCATCATCACATCTTGCAGGATTTCCGTAGCCTATAACTAGTATGCTAGTCTCTTTTGACGCTTCCAATCACCTCTCCAGTAGAGCTAGAGACAATATCTATAATCATTGGCATCTTACCTACTGCATGAGTAGAACAGGAGAGACAGGGATCATAGCATCTTATCAGGCCTTCTACCCTGTTAAGCATCCCTTCGGTGAGATTTTTACCATCAACGTATCTCTTAGCTACCTCTTCTACCCCTTTACTCATAGCCCAGTTGTTATGTCCTGTAGCAACTATCAGATTTGCCTTAACTATAGCCCCTTTATCATCTACCCAATAGTGATGGATAAGTGTTCCTCTAGGTGCCTCTATTACCCCAACGCCTTCTGGTAATATCTTGCCTGTTGTATTTATTATATCATCCGATAGTATATCAGGGTCTAATAAGAGTTCTTTAGCTCTTTCAGCTGCAAATAAGTCCTCTATCAATCTAGCGTAGTGATAATAGAGAGAACCCTCTACAGGCTTTCCTCCATTGATACTCTTAAAGTTCTTAAATTCTTCTTGAGCTAGAGGGGTATCAATCTTTTCTGCTACATTTAATCTTGCTAGGGGACCTACTCTATATACTCCATTAGGCCATCCTAACTTCTTATAGAATGGGAATTTTAGATAAGACCAATCCTCAACATGTTCACCTATGTAATCTAGGTATTTTGAATCTTCAAAAAGTTCCAAAAGATTTCCATCTTTATCTATAAGTTTTACCTTACCATCGTATAATTCTAATCCACCTTCTTCTGTTACAAGTCCCATATATCCTGTAGATAGTACTCCAAACTCTTCTACAGTCTCTTTATTTTTTTCTATCCAGTCTTTGGCTAGAGATATTCCTTCTTGTATATAGGAGATCATAGTATCTATCTCGCTTAAAAGTTCATCCCTGTCTTTTACTGAAAGTGTATTATTTACACCACCTGGTACTGCATAGTTTGGATGTATCCTTCTTCCAGCAAGCTTAGCTATTATCTCTTGTCCAAACTTTCTGAGTTTTACAGCCTTTAATGCCAACTCTGGATTGGCTTCTACTATACCAACTACATTTCTAATTTTAGGGTCCGCATCCCAACCGAATATTAAGTCTGGTCCAGCTAGTTCAAAGAAGTGCATTGAGTGTGACTGTATAACTTGTCCCATATGCATAAGCTCTCTAAGGAGCTTTGCTGGCCTTGGTATATCTGCGGAGATTATAGCATCACAGGCTTTTGCAGAGGCTAAGTGGTGACTTACAGGACATATCCCGCATATACGAGGGGTTATTATCGGCATTTCATAGAACATTCTTCCTTCGCTAAATTTCTCAAAGCCTCTAAATTGATCTACATGAAAATATGCCCTATCAACCTTACCATCATCATTTACATATATCGTTATTCTAGCATGTCCCTCTATTCTAGTTACTGGTTGGATAGTTATCTTCTGGGCCATACTACCTCCTTTTAGTCATACCTCAATAATTCGCCAACAAGAAGCGGTTTACGTCCTTCTACTAGTTCTTTCAATACATAGTATATGGCGTCTGCTCTTGGTGGACATCCAGGTATATAAAAGTCTACCTTCACTATCTGATTTACCGCCTTAACTAGCTTTGTATGTTTACCTATCTCTGGAGAAGTAGGTATCTTTCCATCGACTGTGCTCTCTGTCTCTATGTAACCACGTCTTAGCAATTCCTCTACTGAAAAGTAGTTTCTCATAGTTACAATGCCCCCAAAGACAGCACAGTCACCTATAGCTATGAGAGTCTTACATTTACTACGCATATTCTTAACGACTTCTATATGGTGATTAGTACTAACCGCTCCTTCTAAGATACCAATATCAACTTCTTCTGTAGGCTCTTTAAAATCTGTTATGGGGGTGGCATTTAACTCTACCCCCATCTTTATAAGCTCGACTAGCCTCTCATCCATATCCAACATGGACATATGACAACCTGAGCATCCATCGAGCCAATCTGTTGCTATAGTAATCTTTTTCATAACTTTCCTCCTTTTACCTTCCTAGAAGCATACTAAGTATCTCTAGATTACTCTTTACCCCTTTAGGGGATTCTAATACCTTAGTAAGTTTTTGTTCTATCTCTTCTAGGTTTATATAGGTTCCTTCTTCTTCTAGCCAGATAGAACCTGGCAGAACAACATCTGCACTGTCGATAGCTGGAGTATAGTAACTAGTCTGCAGAATGACCTTATTTAGATTTTCTGGAAGTTTTTCTATATATGGTGCAACTATGTAAGCATTCTTTTTATGATCAAAACTTCCATTGAGCCCTAGTTTTTTAGCCCCTAAATAGTTTGAAGCTGGAGCTAGCCAGATAAATTTAGCTCTACCTTTTATACGTGATAGACTATTAACTATTGTTTCATTCGTGTAACTATATATAATTATAGGATTATTCCCAGTAAGTGCATTTCCTATTGCTTTATCTAGATCGTTCATCTGGTATACTAATTTGGCATATCTACTTAGGCTATTTGGTTTATCGTCAACCACTATGAGTTCACTACTATTAAATATTGCCCTCTTTACATAAGAGCCTACAACACCAAAGTTTTTATCTAAGTCGACCCCTATTACAACAATCTTGTCAGCTTCTAATATATCGCTTAACTTTCCCAAATTATCTATAGGATTAGAGGTATTTTCTAATAGGCTTACGTTACCTTCTAGGAGGTCTTTAAATTTGGCAAGGACTTCCAGCGGTAAAGATGCTGATATATAGCCCACTGTTTCCTTTTCGTTAAGTATAGCTTTTACTCTATCGATCGCCTCTTCCCAACTTACTGGTTCTAATCTACCATCTTTTTTTATCATTGGTTGAGTGATTCTTTTCTTACCATCACTTAACGGCTCATATCTACCTAGCTTGCATAAGACACCATTATTTATAGGATTTTCCCAGTCTCCCAAGATTTGAATAAGGAGATTGGCTTTTTTATATGCCTCTATGCCACAACCAACACTACAATTTGCACATATAGTTTTTACTAACTCACTTTCTCTCCTGGTGCCAAGATATGCGCTCTTCTTATCAGTCAAAGCACCAGTGGGACATACCTGCACACAGAGTCCACAAGAGACACAGGAGGATTCTCCAAGCGGTACATTTAAATCTGCAGTAAGCATTGAATCTATTCCTCTTTGACTTATGCCAAGCACATTATGTCCTGCTATTTCTGAGCAAGCCCTGACGCATCTCCTACATAGGATACATCTATTATGATCTAAGAGTATATCTTCATGGGTTGTGTCCACAGGAAATTTTGTCATATAGGTCGGAAGTTCAAAGTGGTCTAGTCCTAAAGCATATCCTAAATCTTGAAGTTCACAGTTACTACTCATTTCACAGTACATACAATAGTGATTTCTTTCAGCAAAGATTAGGTTTAATACAAACCTTCTGGCTTTCTTTACTGTTTCAGAATCAGTTTGTATCTCTAACCCTTCAGATACAGGTAATGTACAGGATGCCTGTAATACTCCAGGTCTTGTCTCTACTACACACATCCTACAGGCTCCTATAGAAGGCAATTTAGGATGATAGCATAACACAGGAACATCTATACCAATTTCTTTTAATACTTCGAGGACCGTCTTCCCCTCTTCTACTTGAACTGGTTGTCCATTTACTTTGATATTTACTAAAGCCATTTAAGACCTCCTCATTAATCTAAGAAATTACCTAAGATATTTTAAACATAAATTCTATCCAAGTCAAGGTTTTGTATTATCAATAGTTCTATAGCATATGCTACCCCATCTTCGGTGTTTGATAGGGTAATAAAGTCTGCAGAGTTTTTTACTTTCTCATCTGCATTTCCCATAGCAACCCCTATGCCAGCCCACTCTATCATTGGTATATCATTATGACTGTCTCCTATAGCCATAATTTCTTCTCTTTTTATATTAAACCTATCTGCAATCCACTTTAGTGCATCAGCCTTGGTAGCATTTTTATTCACAATCTCTAAAAATTGAGGAAGAGAAGTTAAGGCTGTTATCTCCTCGTCTAGACTGGAAAAAATCTCTTCCAACTTAGATATAGTTTTTGGATCTTCTACGAACATAAGCTTAAGAGGGTCATCTGTTATTATATCTTCAAGATTCTTTACTACTTGTAATTCTACCTCATTTAATTGGGCATCTAGAATTGAATAACGATTTGGCTTTTCTGTATAGAATGTAAATTGGTCCATATAAACGTTTAGCGATAAGTTATTTTCTCTAGAATATCTTACTATCTCTAAGGCTTTATCCTTTGGTATCCTTAGCTCATGAAGGACCTTGTCAGTCTTATGGTCTATTATCATAGCTCCTTGATATATTACACATGGACCAGAAAGACCTAGTTCAAGGGCATATTTTTTGCAGGTTGGATACAATCTACCTGTAACTAGAGAGACCATTATCCCCTTATTCTCAACATACCTCAGTATATCCCTAACCCTAGGGGTTATCCTTTTATCTGGGGTTATCAATGTGCCATCTATGTCTACAGCTATAAGTTTTACTTCCATAGATATTGATTTTACCGTATTAACAATCCCTTGACAAGTAAGTATAAATGATACTATACTGATAAGGAGTTTTAGATATTAAGGAGGAAGTTTTGTAATGTTAGATAAGGATAAGATTATAGATGCTCTAAGAGATGTGTACGATCCGGAGCTAGGTATAAATATCGTAGACTTAGGTTTAATAAAAGAAGTAAAGATAGATAATAATGATGTTACTATAGATATGACGTTTACTATCCCTGGTTGTCCACTTAGAGATTATATGTTATCTCAGGTAAAAGAGACAGTAGAATCTATAGAGGGGGTTAGTTCTGTAACTGTAAATATCTTGGACGATGTATGGAACTGGTGAACCTATAATACAGACTTTTGGGCTTACTAAGAATTTCAAGAGTAAATTAGCGGTTGAAAACCTTTCCCTAACTGTCTACAGAGGAGACATCTATGCCTTCCTTGGACAGAATGGAGCGGGAAAGAGTACTACAATAAAGATGCTTTTGGGTTTACTCTATCCCACTCAGGGATATGCTAAGATTTTGTATGCGAGGGTTCCAGGAGAATTAAGCAAGGTACTCCCTAAGATAGGTGTGGTTACTGAATCCCCGGCTTTTTATCCATACCTCACCGGAGAAGAAAATTTAAAGATCTATGCTAAGTTACTTGGTATAAGAGGTGAAAAGAGGATTAGGGATGTGCTTAGTAAGGTGAATCTTTTAGGTGTTAGGCAGAAGTTCTCAGAATATTCGCAGGGTATGAGGCAGAGATTGGCCTTGGCTTTAGCTCTCTTAAATGACCCAGAACTTTTGATATTGGATGAACCTACAAACGGCCTAGACCCTCAAGGTATGTATGAGATAAAAAGCATTATAAAGGAATTAAATAGAGAAGGTGTGACTGTATTTTTATCTAGTCATATCCTCTCTGAAGTCCAAGAGATGGCTACTAGAGTGGGAGTTATTCACAGAGGCAAACTAATAGCTGAGGGATCGGTTGATGAGTTATTAACCTTTGGGAATAGGCTCACTCTTATGGCAAGTCCAAGGGAACTGGTTTTGAATGTCCTTAGAGAGAATCCTATGGTAAAAGGTTTTACTGAAGATGGTGATAAATTTTTGGTTTATGTAGATAAGGAAAATATTTCTAAATTTAATAGAGAATTAGTGAATGCAGGGATAGATGTCTTTGCTCTTGTTCCTGTAAGGTCTACTCTAGAGGATTTCTTCATAAGTATAACTGGAGAGAATAATCATGCTGTTGATAGAACTTTACAAACTCTTTAAACAAAAGCAGGTCTATTATACCTTTCTTGGCTCTATACTCCTGGTGGCTATTTTGATTATAGTAGCCAAATCTGGAGCCAATTTAGAATTCCAACTTCAGACTGGCTCTACTATAGACTTAAGACCTCTAATAAATGCTTATTTTGTTATGGGTTTTACTCTTACTATAGGTATGCCATTCTTACTACCTCTATTTGTATCTTTAAATACTTCTAACATATTTACTAGAGAGTTCACTGAGGGGACTATAAAGACATATCTTGTTAGAATAGGCGGTAGAAAGAAGATCTTTATAGCAAAGGTCATAATTAATCTGGTAATTACACTTTTACTTTTATCTTTTACAGGTATAGTAAGTTTTTCCTTGGGAGCTATATTCTTTGGAACGGAAACTAAGACCTTTATCTCTCCTCTCTTACCAATACCTATACCATTCTCATGGGAAGACAACTTTTTACCGGCTTATTTCTATAGTTGTGTATGTTTAATTGCTATTGCTTGTCTCTCTGTTTTTTGGTCTGTAACTTCTAACTCTACAGGAGAGACTCTTCTTAAGACTTTATCAACCGTAATACTACTTAATGTCCTGTCTAATATACAGAAAGTAAGACCATTCCTCTTTACATCATATCTAGATATCTGGAGTAAAGCTTGGAGTGACCCTATACCTTGGGCTGAACTTAACAGGGCGTCCTTAATATTAGGTTTATATTCTCTAGGTTTTGTTGTTCTGGGTTATCTAATCTTTGCTAGAAAGGATATAATCTGTTAGATCTCTAATACGTAATATCCGTAACAGTCTATAACCTTAGTATCCCCTAAAAACTTTACTCTAGTATTTCTTCTATTTAGATACCCTAGATGTGTATGTCCATGTAAGTGAAACTTAGGTTTGTACCTTAGGTCAAACTCTCTTAGAACTTTGAATCCTCTATGAGCAATGTCCTTTGATTCCTCACAGAAGATATCTTCATTTTCTGGACATCTCTTGCCTACTCCTACCGGAGAGTTACATCTATTTGTAGAATCTCCTCTACACATAAGTGGTGGAGCATGGGTTACGAGTATGTCAATACCTCTGTTCCTCCATATCTGTGGAACATTTTTTATTATCTTCCATCTCATCTGTTGTTCAGTATACTGTAAATCTCTACCCCCATAGAATATAGACCCTTCAAATCCTAGAAGCCTTATCCCTTTATAGACCGTAACTTTACCTTCTATACTAATACAACCCTCGGGAGGTTTGTCTTTATATATTATGTCATGATTCCCCCTAACATAAAAGAGTGGACCCCTTAGGACGGTGACTAGAAACGAAAGAAACTCGGGGGGCAGGTCTCCACAAGAGATGGTAAAGTCAATATCCTTCCACCTTTCTTCATCGAAATAATCGTATAATACTGGCTCTTTATAATCGCTTACCACTAGTATCTTCATATTTAATACCTCTATTATTAATTTTATCACTGATATCTTTTCAAAGATACTTGGGAGATTTATAATTAAATTAGTCTAAACAAGGAGGAAGATAATGACCAAAAGAGAGATGAACTTAAGAGTATTTCAAGGATTAGACATACCTTATCCTCTATTTCAGCCTAGAATAGAATCTTGGTATCATTGGCATAAGCAGTTTAATGTGATGCCTGAAAGGTATAAAGACTATTCCCTTCTAGAACTCTATGACGAATTGGACATATCTATGAGATATATAGCCTATTATACGGGTATACCTACTCCTATAGGTTTAAGGTATGACGATAATGTAAAGATTATAGAGAAGGTAGAGAGTGATGATTGTAGGTTAATAGTCATAGATACCCCCTATGGAGAATTGGTAAGGGAGATTCGCCTGACTTCAGATAAGAATTGGAGAACATCTAAATCTCCTATAAAGACTAGAGAGGATATAAAAAGGGCTACATGGTTATTTAGACATACCGAGTTCTACTTTATAAAAGAGAATTTTGATGAGGGAGATAAATTTATAGGAGATAGAGGATATCCTCAGTTTTTCTTGCCTAGAAGTCCTTATCAGACACTCCATGTTGATAGTTCCTGGATGACATTAGAAGATTTGGTATATGCACTTAACGATTTTCCAAAAGATACGGAAGAACTAATGATTGCTATAGACGAATCTTATGATCGACTCTATGAAGAGATTATATCCTATAGAGATAAAATTAGGATAGTTAACTTTGGAGAGAATATAGATGCTTATCTATTTTCTATAAGATATTTTGAGGAATACCTTATACCTTTCTGGGAGAAACGTTCAAACCAACTTAGGAAAGCTGGTATATATACACATATTCATATAGATGGTCATTTTAGACCTATACTCAAGTATCTAAAAGACCTCCCTTTTGATGGTTTAGAAGCGCTAACCCCCCTACCACAGGGAGATGTTTCTATAGAAGAAATGAAGGAGTACATAGGCGATAAGATTCTACTAGATGGTATTCCGGCGGTTCTCTTTTTACCTATATATCCAAAAGAAGAGCTATATGAATGTGTGGAGAGATTGGTAAAGTTTTTCCATCCCAGATTGATATTAGGTATCTCTGATGAGATTCCAGAAGGGGTAGGAGAAGAGGGGATAGAGAGGGTAAGGTGGATATCCGATTACTGTAAATCTTTCTCCTCTTGAGGTATAACGATGGATTATGATGTTGTTGTGGTTGGAGGGGGACCTATAGGCTGTTTTGTAGCTAGGCATATAGCTGAAAACGGCAGAAGAGTTCTTATTCTAGAAGAACATAAAGAGATAGGAGAGCCCCCACATTGTGCAGGACTTGTTTCTTCAGAGGTTCTATCGATAAGTGGAGTTAAAGATGACGTTATTCTAAACGAGATAAGAGGTGCCAATATATATGCCTATGATGGGACTAAGCTTTCATTTTTGGGGGAGAAGACTTATGCTTTGGTGATAGATAGGATCTTATTTGATAAGAGATTATCGATGATGGCTGAGCATAGTGGGGTAGAATTATCAAGAGATTCGAGAGTTATAGGTTTTAAGAGAGATAATAATAAGGTAGAGGTTATATTTATAAAAAATGGTAGAGAATCTAAGGTTATAACTCCTTTAGTTATAGGTGCTGATGGTGCATATTCTATGGTGGCAAGGTCCTTTAATCTACCATTACCAAAAGAGGTTATCTATGGTTTTCAGGTTGAAGGAGAACTAAACTGTGTTAATCCTTATCAGGTAGATGTTATGGTCGATAATGGGACCTCACCTGGTTGGTTTTCTTGGATTATTCCCTTGAGCAGAGATTATGCAAGGATAGGCTTAGGCATAAATATTAAGGGAAATCCAAGGGAGTACTTTGATAAGCTATGTAATAAATGGGAACCTTTGAGGTCTTTTAAAAGTTCTAATATAAAGCGAATTATGGGAGGCTTAATACCTTTAGGGCTTATAGAGAGAAGTTACACAGACAATGTTATGCTTGTTGGTGATGCAGCGGTTCAGCTAAAGCCCCTATCTGGTGGTGGATTATACCTTGGTTTGCTTGCAGGTTTAATATGTAGCGATATAGCTTTAGAGGCGTTAGATAGATGGGATTTTTCTAGTAACGTATTGTCTAAATATCATAAACTCTGGATGAAATCTGTTGGTAAAGAGATAAAGTTGGGTTTGAGATTGAGAAAGATCTTTTTGGGTCTTACGGATAAAGAAAGGTCAGAATTATTAAGAACTTTAGATAACCAAGAGGCAAAGTCTATAATACTTTCTACAGGTAACATCGACCATCCTTGGAGGGTTGCATACAAGATTATGACTCATATAAAAGTGCCAATTATAGCTCGTATGTTAAGTCTAGCATTTAGTTAGAAGGTGATTTTATGCTATTAGTGACCTCGGAAGTTATGAGATATGCAGAATCAACCGCTATGACTGCTTATAAGGCAGATGAGGAGTTATTAATGGAGATTGTTGCTACAAGATTTACCGATAAGATTATAGAAATATTAGGTAATACTAGAGAAAAGATGTTTTTAGTCTTTGCAGGAAAGGGCAAAAATGGTGGGGATGCTATAGCTATAGCTAGACATCTTATTTTAGAAGGAGCTAAAGTAAGTGTATTTTTAATAAAAGATAAGGATGAAGAATTTTCTCCTATCACTCAGCTTCAAATTGATAGATTGAGAGAAGTTTGTCCTAGTTCTATAAAGGATTCTATACCAGAAGGGATTAAAGGAGACTTCTTGATAGATGGTCTTTTTGGAACAGGATTTAAGGGGGAATTGAGGGAACCTTATAGCTCTGTTGTAAGTTATATGAATACTCTTGATATACCAATTATCTCTATAGATGTTCCCTCCGGTTTAGATGCTAGTACTGGTAAGATTTCTAATAACTGTGTTAAGGCTACCTATACTTTTACGTTAGGTTTGCCGAAGTTAGGTCTATTTGTCTATCCAGGTGCAGAATTTGCAGGGGAGATTCATATTATAAACCTAGGGTTTCCTTTAGAAAGATTTGTGAAGGTAGAGTATGAGCTTATTGATGAAAACTTAATAAAATTAATACTTCCTTCTAGAGAGCCAGACTCCCATAAAGGAACTTATGGAAGGGTTGGAATTATTGCAGGGTCTTCTAATTATCCTGGGGCATCTATTCTAGTTACCAAAGGTGCCCTTGCAAGTGGTGCAGGACTTGTGACCCTTTTTGTTACTCCAGATATGTATCAGATGCTCCATTCTATAGATCCAGAGGTGATACTTTATCCTAGAGAGAATTGGACTGATTTATTGCCAGACCTTTCCTCTTTGATCTTAGGCCCTGGTATTGGTAAAAGAGATGCTTCTTATATAGGTAATATCCTTAGTATGAGTAAAGTTCCCGTAGTTCTAGATGCTGATGGCCTCAATAGTATAGTGGGTTCAGTAGATATACTTAAATCCTCTAATGCTCCTACTATAATAACACCACATCCTGGAGAGATGGCTAGGCTTATAGGTAAAGAAACAACTTTTGTCCAGAATAATAGATTAGAGGTAGCTGTAAATTTTAGTAGGGAGTATGGTGTAGTTACCGTCCTAAAAGGAGCTAGAACTATAGTTTCATCTCCAGAAGGAATAACCTATATAAATCCTACAGGAAATCCATCTATGGCAACTGGTGGTATGGGAGATGTTCTAAGTGGACTTATAGGAGGCTTTGTAGCTAGAGGGTTATCTCCTCTTTATGCTAGTATCCTGGGAGTTTACATACATGGTCTAGCAGGAGATAAGCTAGGTAAGAGACAAGAAAGGGTCTTAGCACAAGAAGTAGCTAGTGAAATTCCTATCTTATTAAGATCTATGATGGACAACTAGTATAACGCCTTTTTCTATCTCTACAGAACAGGGAGACTTTTCTATTTCGTTACTTATTGTAAGACTATCTTCTAAATAGATATCAGCCTTATCCAGTTTGTATTTTAGGTTATCTGTAGTTACCCCTTCTACTTTCTCTGTCATAGGTATAAGGGAGATAATCTCTCCCGGATTCCCTTCTATCTCGATCCTCTTATTAAATATATACCCATCGGATTTGATTCCTAAAGATATCTTGGCGAGTCTTATTCTATCCTCTCTTACGAATCTTCTTATTATCCCTAAGGCAGAAAGTGTATGGTCTAATCTTGTCCCTACTATTCCAAAGATCGTTACTTCTTTTACGCCAGATTTTTCTAGCTCTTCTAAAGCCAGATGAAAATCGGTCTTATCTTTATCACGTGGGTATTCTCTAAAAGGTATGTTAAGCTTTTTGTAGTAATTTAGTAATGATGTCTCAACGGAGTCCATATCCCCTATAATTATATTAGGTATGATACCTAGTCTATATGCATAGTTTGTCCCCCCATCTACACATACAATGAAAAGACCTTCTCTTTTTAATTCCTCTGTTAGTAATGCCTCGTCCCAAGATTCTCCGCTAGCAATAAGTAGCCCTTTCATCTTTTTGGAAGCCTCGGAAGAATAAGAATTGTTATTATTAATGCTAAGAGTCCATCAGGTAGAATTACAGAAGCATTGTATGTAATAGAATAGATCCAAGGATTCATCCCTTGAGGTGCATATGATGAGAAATATACAACTCCAGATATTATATGGCTTAAAAGCCTACCAGCTGTTCCTAGTATTATACCAACAATAGGCATATTGCTTACAAATCCAGAGAGTCCTAGAAGTGAGAATGCCAAGGGATAATCTAATACAAATTGTATAGGGTGGACAAAAAACGGTTCTATAAGATAGACTAATATCCCCAATATAGCCCCGGTAAGTATACCTATCTTGTGTCCTCTCCTAAGAGAGATTACAAATAAGGGGACTAAGCTCCCCGGTGTAATACGACCTCCTTGAGGTAACTGATATATTGGAATCATATGTAGGACAATCCCTAAAGCTAGTGTTAGTCCTATCTCTGCTATTAGCCTAGTATTTAATCTACTCATAGTATTTGACCTCCTTAGTAAAAATAAAGG
>JAOACC010000135.1 GCA_026418035.1 bacterium | reverse complement strand
CTCTCTGGTCCTGCAATAACCTTATCTATAGCTTCTTCAAGCTCTTGAATTGTAATCTTACTTTTGTTCCTTCTAGCTGTAAGCAACGCCGCTTCATTCATAAGGTTCGCCAAGTCTGCCCCTGAAAAGCCAGGGGTTCTCTGAGCTATTATCTGCAAGTTTACATCTTCTGATAATGGTTTACCCCGAGCATGTATCTTTAATATCTCTAATCTTCCTTCCACATCAGGGTTATCCACCACTACTTTTCTATCTATCCTTCCGGGTCTTAAAAGTGCAGGGTCAAGTATATCAGGCCTGTTAGTAGCAGCTATTACTATGATACCGGTATTAGCATCAAATCCATCCATTTCGACCAAAAGCTGATTTAAAGTCTGCTCTCTTTCGTCATGTCCTCCGCCTAATCCAGCTCCCCTATGTCTCCCTACAGCGTCTATCTCATCTATAAAGACTATACAGGGAGCATGTCTTTTGGCTTGATTGAAGAGGTCTCTTACCCTAGATGCTCCTACACCTACAAACATCTCTACAAACTCTGAACCACTTATACTAAAGAAGGGAACTCCTGCCTCTCCGGCTACCGCTCTTGCCAATAACGTCTTGCCGGAACCAGGCGGACCAACTAGTAAGACTCCTTTAGGGATTTTGGCTCCTAGTGATTGAAACTTCTTTGGATTCTTCAAGAATTCTACGACCTCTCTTAGCTCCTCTTTAGCTTCTTCTACTCCTGCTACATCAGCAAACGTTACCTTAACTTTGCTTTCTGAAGCTAGTCTTGCTCTACTTTTTCCAAAGGACATTGCCTGGTTATTTGCACCCTGAGCTTGCCTAAACATAAAATACCAAAGTAGACCTATAAGTATTACTGTTATAAGTGGTGAAACTAATCCAAGCCACCAAGAAGGCTGAGCAGGAGGAACACCTGTAAATTTAACATTGGCTTTCCTTAACTCTTCTACAAGATTGGGGTCATCAATCCTATAGGTAACAAACTCTTCTCCATCTAGAAATCTTCCTCTTATAGTCTCTCCAATAGTAACTTCTGCTACTCTTCCTTGCCTTACATAGTTAAGAAAATCTGAGTAACTTATCTCTATCGGAGAGGAGCCTACATTAAACATAGACCTCCAGAAGAAGATAGCTAATATGATAGATATAATAAAATATATTATCGCTCCGTTAAACTGTCTTCTCAAAACTTTCGCCTCCAGATTCCAAAGTGTCTAAGATACCAAGAAACGGAAGATTTCGATAAAGGCCATTATAGTCTAGCCCATACCCTATTATAAACTCATCTGGAACCTTAAATCCAACGAAATCTATATCTATATCTATTATTCTCCTAGCTTCCTTATCCAAAAGAACACATACCTTTAAATCTCTCGGATTTCTAGCCTTAAATATCTTTGTGAGATGCTCAAGGGTAAGTCCTGTATCTATAATATCCTCTACTATAAGTACATCTCTATTCTCTATAGATTCGTCTAAGTCCTTTATAATCTTTACAACACCGCTAGACTTTGTTCCTCTTCCATAACTAGAGACAGCCATAAAGTCTATAGTAAGAGGAAGGTCTATATGCCTTATAAGGTCAGATAAAAATATAACAGCTCCTCTAAGTATGCATACTAGATGTGGCACCTTTCCTATATAAGCATTTGTTATTTCTCTCCCTAACTCTCTTACTCTTCTCTGTATCTCTTCCTGTGAATAGAGAACTCTTATATTACTCATAGTCTTCAATCCTCACTATAAGTATTCTTTTCGTGTTATCAGTCACTTTTACCTTTTCACTTATAGTATACTCAGGGATGCATATAATCTCTCCATTACTATCAACTATTATAGGGTATAAGCCTCTATACTCTCTTGGTATCTTTCTATCAACCATTATATCCTGTAGTTTTTTATTCCTACCTCTAAGACCCAAAGGGGAGAATTTTTCACCCTCTTTAGGACTTCTCAGGTATATTGGCAGTTTTATTTTATCAAAATCTAAGTAAAAAGTATATAGATTATTAGATAGTTTTTCTTTTAAATATCTACCATTTTCGGTTATCTCTGTGAATACTTTTTTATTTAATCTATCTATAATAGTTATTCCTGGCACATTAAGTTCGTATACAGGCAAAGATTCTATCTCTTCTCTTAATATTCTTATTCCATTATGATTTCTATAGGCTATAGATCCTCCTGGAAGATTCAACTTTGTACCAGTAGAGCTCTCTAAGAGATATTCAAGCATCTTATATGACTCTTCTCTTACCTCGTTTGGCTTTGGACTAGTATCAATAAGTATCTTCATAAGTATTCTTCTTCTTAAAAGACTAGGTAGAGGGCTTATTTCTTCTATAGGAATATAAAACTCCTGGTCAGAAATTCTATATCTCTCTAGAAAATTACTCTCTAGATAGGACAGAAATTGGTCTAATTCTTCCGCTTGAATAGCTATTCTCAGTATAGATTCCTTCACCCTTGGATTATATTCTGTAAGTTTTGGTAAAAGCTCTAGCCTTATCTTATTTCTCGTAAAATCAATGCTCAGGTTTGAGCTATCAATAACATAACTTATACTATTTTCTCTACAAAAATCTAGTATTTCTTGTCTCCAAACACACATTAAGGGCCTAATAATATTTCTATTTTTTATCGGAATCCCTCTTAATCCCTTTATACTAGTTCCTCTTATAATGCGCATAATAACAGTCTCTACCTGGTCGTCTAGATGATGAGCAACCGCTATTTTATTACTATTACTCTCTATTCGCGCCTCCTCCAAAGCTTTATACCTAGCAACTCGTGCAATTTCCTCTAAACTTCCTCGTTTTTTCATTCTGTCTATATCTAATTCCTTTAAAACGAAAGGTAAACCTAATTTTCGAGATGTCTTAGAGACAAATATCGCCTCTTCTCTACTTTCCGGCCTAAGTTTATGATCAACACAACAGACGATAATAGAAAAGTCTAACTCTTCTTTTAAAGAGGAGAGAACAAAAAGAAGAGCCATAGAATCTGGTCCCCCAGATACACCTACTAGAATTGTATCTTTAGGAGAGATAAGTTTATGCTTTAGGATAAAATCCTTGACTCTTTCTGTAAAATTCATTAAACATTGGTAGCGGCACGAGGATTCGAACCTCGGACATAGCGGGTATGAGCCGCCTGCTCTGCCACCTGAGCTATGCCGCCATAAAAAATGGTAGCGGGGGCTGGATTTGAACCAGCGACCTTCGGGTTATGAGCCCGACGAGCTACCGGACTGCTCCACCCCGCGTCTTCTAATATAAATGATACCTTAAAATTTTGCATTTGTCAAGAGTCCCTGAATTTCCGAACCAAGTAAAGACCTAAGTTCGTCAAGATTTTCTCCTGTTAAGGCAGAAACGAATACACTCTTATCTCCTGTAAGAGGAATAAGTTCGCTTCTATCATCTATTAGGTCTATCTTGTTATAAACCCTTATTATAGGTTTATCATAAACCTCCAAATATCTCAGCATCTCGTCTACAACCTTTATGTGCTCATAAAAAAATGGGTCACTTGCATCAATTACATTCATAATAATATCAGCATATTTTATTTCCTCTAAGGTTGCAGAGAAGGCTTCCACCAAATGGTGGGGAAGTTTATGAATAAATCCTACCGTGTCGGTTAAGAGTGCCTTCACATCTCCAAGCCACAGTATCCTAGTTGTTGGGTCTAAAGTAGCAAAAAGTTTATCCTCTACTAAAACATTTGAATGGGTAAGAGAATTCATAAGTGTAGATTTGCCAGCATTTGTATACCCAATAAGAGTTATTACGGGTATGTTATTTCTCTCTCTGCTTGACCTTATAAGAGCCCTATGACGCTTGACCCTTTCAATCTCCTTTTCTAAGAATTCTATCCTACGCTCTATGTGTCTTCTATCCGTTTCTAATTTTCTTTCTCCTGGTCCTCTAGTTCCTATACCTCCACCAAGACGAGAAAGTTCCTTACCTTTTCCTACAAGTCTAGGTAATATATGTTTTAATTGAGCTAACTCTACCTGTAATTTACCCTCTTTTGTCCTTGCATGCTTAGCAAAGATATCTAGAATTAAGTCTGTCCTATCAATCACTCTAACTCCAAGGGCAGATTCTAGATTCGCTACTTGAGATGGCGAGAGGTCCCCGTTAAATATAACGAGATTTCCCGATACACGCTGAATTATGTCTGCAAGATCTCTTACTTTACCCTCGCCTATATAGTATTTAGGGTCAGGAGAATCTCTTCTTTGGTATAACTTATAGATAACTTCTCCACCCGCAGTAATAGTTAATCTCTCTAATTCCTCAAAGAGGTAATCTTCTAGTGCTTTATCTTTCCCATTTCTCACATCAACTAAAACTACTCTTTCTTTTTCTTCTCCTGTCTCATACGCTATAGTTGCACTTTTCTTTTCTAGCTCAGATATCTTTTCAAGAAAATCAAAAGTAAAGAGGTATTCGTATGGATAAGGACCTAACAACTCAAAGGTATCCAATCTTTCTCCATCAAGGAAAGCTACCTGCATATCTTTAGGTCTACCATCCTTAGATATAGAAAGAACAGCAAAAAAGTCTAATCTTAGATTCTTAAGAGTAGCTAATTCTATACCGTTTATAACTGCCTCCTTTCCCAATTTTGTAGAGATACAGAAGACCTTAGAAAGAGAGTCTTTCCTCTCAGAAATAGATATATTACTCAAGCCAGAATCTATTAAGACATCCAGTATTTGCTTCTTCCTAGTCAAATAGACAGATATATTTTTATGAATCCTTACAGAAGAAGAAACCAATTCCTCTATAAAGTTTCTACCTATAAAACCTTCGCTATTAACATCTCTCTTTAATGCTGCTGTTAATAGCTTCTTTATCTCTTCAGCAGTCTTTATCATATTATCAATTTTTCCGCTAGTTTAACTACAAACTCCGCATCTTTTATAGCTTTTTTGCATCTAACCTAAATCTAAGCATCGCCTTAGTACACAGTTCTACAATTTCTTGTGCCTCTCTTATCACATCAGAATAATCTTATTCTTCAAGTAACACTCTAAGTACTATTAACCTTTTCTCTGCCTTTTCAATATAGCTCTTAGCTAGTCTTATGTTTGAAATACCTCTACCCCCTCTTCTCTATCTATCTCTTTTTTATAAACCCAATATCCGTCTCTCTTTTCAGCTCCAAGCTTCCTTAATTTTTCTTCCAAAGAGTTAAGATATTTCCTAAAAAAATTATCTCGATCAAAATAAATCCTTATTCCAGTAAGCATATCTATATATAATGGGCTCCCTAAATTAACTTCTTCTGTCCTTATAATCGGAGAGATAAGGATATTAATTCCACAGCTTCTTATATCTTCTATATAGAGCTCTACTTTCTTTTTGACATTCTTATAAAATTCTTCTATCCTTTTTATTCTTCCTCTGGGGGCACTTTTTAGTATTATAAATATATCAATGTCAGAATTAAGACTTGGAGTTCCTCTTCCGCAAGAACTAAATAATATAAAAGAAGTCAATCTTTCTCCATAGTAATTTTTCACTTCCTGAAATATCAGATCAATTAACTTATCAAATTTTTCTCTAATCATAGTAACCTATATCTTTTCGTCTATACTACGACCAAGCCAAGGGAATATATCCTTCTCTAATTCCTTTAAAAGCTTATTATCATCTTTCATCTTTTGGAGCGTCTTCTGTATCAATGTATTACTTACCTCTTCTCCTATACTCTGAGCCTTTTTGATAGCATAAAATACTATCGACATCTGAAGAGTATCTACACTATTAACACTATCTGGCATAACAGCCTCCAGAATTTTTCATTATCTAAATAAATATTAGCACAAAAATCAAAGAGGAACAACTTATTTAATTGAACACATCACCTTACCTTATTAAGGACAAATGTACCATTTACCCCCGAAGTAGGAACAGAATAATTTCCAGAGATGGTATTACCCTGAACTATACCCGTAAAGTTTACTGTAAATTGACCATAATAGGCGTTTATAGTTGCGCTAAACTGAATATTCGTTCCTGCTATTGTACCTGTGATAGTACCAGCTCCTTCATTTACTATTTCTATCTGTCCCTGTATGTTGTTTCCAGACTGTATTAATTGAACATTCATGTTTCCTGTAGCTCCAGTGATATTATTCCGATATGTCCCTTGATATGTTCCTGACACACCGATAGCTGGTTGAGGGGTTGGCTGTGGAACAGGTGTAGGCTGTGGAGTAGGTGTAGGTTGAGGGGTTGGTTGTGGAACAGGTGTAGGTTGTGGTACGGGCTGAACCGCTACGTCAGTTGGACTTTTATATCCCCACTGCTTAAGTATATCTGCTGGTAATTTTGTCAATTCTGGGTTAGATACACCTTGACTTTGAAGCTCCTGAATATTAATAACAAAATATCTACCCATCTGTAGTTCTTGTATATTCTTCTTACCAGCCTTTACAGCCTCTTCAAATGACATGGATTTTCCTACCGCTGCTCCCCCTACACCGGTAGATTCAACAGCCAAAAGTTGTTCAGATGGCAAAATTACTACAGGGAAAGCATGACCTGGAATTACAATTATAAGAGCTTTTAAACCTACCGCTTCACACACACTGGCATAAAGAATCGCTAAGTCTATACAGGTTCCTGCCTTATCTCTTAATACATCTCTAGGATATTTCAAGTCTTGTCCAAGAGAACTATATTCTACAAGAAATCCTGATGGTGTTTGGTATGATATACCATTAAATACTTCTAGGTCATACAATGCCTTACAGAATTTTATGGCATCGTCATCATTAGCTGCAGCAGCTACTCCACCTGCATACTGGCTTACCATACCAGCAAAAGCCTTTACCGGGTCATCTAACTTTGTAACAAAAGCAGCAATCAAAGGAGAATTCGAAAAGTCATCAACCCAAGCACCCGTTCTTTCTTCCTCAGGTAGGTTGGAAAATTCAAATTGATTTATCCCCAAAACTTGTATTCTGTAAGATGCGGTATCACTATAGGTATTACCTGCAGAATCTTTGTAAGAATACTTTATCACTAAATCGCAAGGCGTAGCACTCCTAAGTTCAGCTATTCTTGGTGATATTATTGGATAATAAAAATCTACTATCGTCCCTCCCGGGACTAGAAGACTATAAGTGCTTTCAGGGGACCAAGAGGCATAATCACCAAGCCTGTAGCTTAGCTTTAGGTCAGTTATATCAGAAGTTCCAATGTTTCTAAAGATAACTTTTGCTACCCAATAGCTACCCTCAAATAATTCTGGATTTCCATAAACCTTGTATAGAGCAGACATGATCCTTGGCTTTAACCTAACTGAGAAATCTATGTTTGTTTTACCCTTTGCCACCTTTCTATCTAGGAGATAGGTGAAGAATCCTGTCTTACTATCGAATTTACAATCTGATGTACCTTTGGGAAGGTTAATATTTAATACCTGAATCATTACCGCATCAGTTCCGACGGATTGGACCAGAAGGAATATAGCCCTTTTTCCATCTGAATATAGCATATCTGCCCCTTTACCGATGTTTATTGTCCACCTCTGCTTCCTATTTACCGCTCCGCCTAATACATCTGCAGTAAGTTTTAATGAATTATTTTGATCTTCATAATATATTTTGGCATTTCTCAGCTCCATGGTAGCAGATGCACCCAGTAAATTTCTTGCTATTACATAAGGATTTGGATAAGCCTTCTTAATCTGTAGATACATAGCACTGGTAGGAAAGGTCCATCTTACACTTAAACTCATATTACCCTTGTCATCTACTACTCCCCATAGATTAACTTTTATAGTGTTTATTTTAGTAATAGTTTGAGAGTAAGCTGGAAATAGTATAAGTATAAAAGCCAAAATCAATATATAGATAACTAGCCTCTTTAAAAACATTTCTAACTCCTCCCTTCTAAAAAATTTTCTAATATTTCATTTATTATCTTAGCTGTCTTACCAATTAATAATGTTTTGCAAAAATTTCTTATTATTATAAAGGTCTATATAATCAGTCTGATAGTTCAGGACATCATTGGCAAATATGTTTGTGTCATCTATCATTACTTATTACGTATCCCATATTTTGAAAAGTCATTTTGAGTTTTCCATAATAGGCGTCAAACCCTTCAAGTTCGAAACCATTCACATTTTGATGCACATCATCTACAAGTACTACCTTAGGTAAAGGCGTGTAAGATGGTATACAGGAACATCCTCCAAACTATCCAAAGCCGAAAGCTAATATAAGCAGTAATAATCCAATTTTCAACACTAAACTCTCCACTTGAAGTCACCTCCTAAATGACTTTTTATCAATCTTAGAATAGCGGTATAATTACAACACTATCCTTTCTTTAAGAAAGCGGCTTTTTGAAAGGATTAAAACAAAAAGCTACCTCCCTAAAAATAAGCCAAACAAGACTAAGTCATAACTATTCTAAGAACCAATTTCACTTTTATAATACCACATATAAAGACAAATGTCAAATTAAAATAAGAACCGGGTAACGAAGTTGTTACCCGGTGAGAAAGTGGGGTAGAGGGAAAGAGGTGAATGAGATATGTTAAGGGATTATTGTATACTCTTAAAACATAAATACCAATCTACACACTCATAACCTTCTTTAAGCCTTTTTTCTAAAGCTTCTTGAGTATTTGGAGGAGGAACTATTACCTTGTCTCCAGGTGTCCAATTGGCTGGAGTCGCTACTCCATATTTATCACTTGTCTGTAGGGCATCCAAGAGCCTTATAATCTCTTCAATATTTCTCCCATTTGTCAATGGATAATAAATCATAGCTCTTAAAATACCCTTATCATCGATAATAAATACTGCTCTTACCGCCTGAGTACTACTAGCCTGGGGATGAACCATTCCATACAGAGTTGCCACCTTCATATCTAAGTCTGCAATAACAGGAAAAGGAACTTTTATACCAAAATTCTTCTCAATATTCTGAGCCCAAGCTAAATGAGAATATATACTATCAATACTAAGGCCAATTAGTTGAGTATTTCTTTTTACAAACTCTTCATAAGCTTTACTAAATGCTACAAACTCTGTCGTACATACCGGCGTAAAATCTGCTGGATGAGAAAATAATATTACCCATTTACCCTTATAATCTGATAGCTTTATCTTTCCATGGGTAGTTATAGCTTCAAAATCAGGAGCTGGTTCATTTAATCTAGGTAAACTAATTAACTTCGTTTGTTCCTCCATATCAACACCCCCTAATAATAATTTTTAACTAGAAATAGTTTAACATAGATACAATATCCTTGTCAAGGTTGTATTGTTGTAGTTAAGAAGAACTTTAGAAATGTTCCAGACTTTGGTGTATTAGGACCTTGGGCTATTGGTGGTCCTGGTAATACCTGTCCTGAACAGTACTTCTTTGAATAATAGCATATAAATAAAAAACTATTGGGGCTGGCTTTTAGCCAGCCCTTTTATTTTTAGACTGATATTTCAGTCATACTTATTTTATAATCGTTATCTTTATCTATAATGACAACTGTACTATGAGAGACTTTAATATTCCAGTAGGCTCTCCCAGTGGCTGACAGTAAGCCAAAAATCATAGCTTTTATTGGTCCTGCGTGTGAAACAACTAAAACATTTTCTCCCTTATATTTCTTAGATATGCTTTCTAAAAACCTCATTACCCTTTCTGTAAGATCTCTAAATGTTTCTCCGCCTGGAGGAGAAACATTCCAAGGATCTTCTTGCCATTTCTTAAAAAGTTCAGGGTCTTTTCTACTCATTTCCCATATAGAAATGCCCGTCCATTCACCAAAATCTAGTTCTCTCAGGTCTATTACACAGTATAGTGGGACATTTAGAAAACTATTTATAATCTCTGCGGTCTCTCTTGCCCTTAATAAATCACTAGAATATATAGAAACAAATCTGATTTTACTTAAAGCAATTCCTAGCCTTTTAGCAGTCTCTCTACCATTCTCATTAAGAGGTATATCTGTTTGTCCTTGATATATGCCCTCTCTATTCCAATCTGTTTCACCGTGTCTTATTATGTAGATGCTCATAATACTAAAAGAGCTACTGCCTCAGTAAACTCGCAGATGGCGCCATAATTATCTCCAGTAAGTCCACCTATACGCCAGTTTAGATATAAAGCAAATAAATAGCCAAACAAGAGAGTAAAAAAGGATGCTATAAGTCCATGAATCTTTCCTATAACAAAAGACAAAGCTAGGGTTAAAATAAACACAAAAATTAAATTCCCTCTAGATAGGGTACCAGAAAATATACTACCCTTGCCCTCTTTTCTAGCATACGGAAATAGAAAAATAGAAAGAGTAATTAAAAATCTACCAACCATAGGAGAAATCAAAAGAGACACATTAGGCATATTAGAGTTACTGAGAGATAAATATTTTATTCCAAGTATAAAGAATATGCCTATAGCTCCAAAAGTTCCAATCCTACTATCTCTCATTACCTCCAATATACCCTCCCTATTTTTCCTACTCATAAGTCCATCAATAGTATCGGCAAAACCATCTAGATGAATCCCACCACTGATAAACTCCCAGATAAAAATAGTAATAAATATAGAAATATCTCTTGAGAAGCATCTAGAAAGGATAAAGAAACTTAGAAGAGAAATGATACCTATAAATAAGCCAACTAGAGGGAAAAATTTAGTGCTTCTCTTTAAAGCAGATTCGTCAAAAGGCATCTTTATAGGCAATATTGTTAAAAATCTAAGAGCCTCTATAAATTCAGACATTCCTAGATACTCCAGCCTCTTCAAATGTCTTCATATTGTAATAGGCACTTAAAGCACAATCTATAACTAGCATACCTATGGCAGAACCGGTCCCCTCTCCTAGTCTCATATCTAGTGTAAGTAATGGTCTAAGACCCATTAATTCTAATGCAATTTTGTGCCCTGGTTCCTTAGAAAGGTGAGAGGGTATTATGTAGGGTAAGACATCTGGAGTTATCTTATATGCAAGAAGAGCTCCTATTGTTGATATAAAACCATCTATAATAACTGGTTTACCTAAACTGGCACAACCTATGACTAGACCTGCTATAGCTCCAATTTCTAATCCACCAACCTTAGATAAGACATCTATAGGATCTTTGGGATCTGGCTTGTTAATATCTATTGACTTTGCTATTATATCCATTTTTCTCTTTATCTTTTCCTGATCTAAACCTGTACCAGGACCTACCAATAGCTCTAATGGGGTTGAAGGAGAAAAGACGCTTAATATTGCAGAACTCGGTGTAGTATTACCTATCCCCATCTCTCCTGTTCCTAGTATGTCAAAGTCTAGAGTATTTAATTCCTCTACTACTTTTATCCCTACCTCTATAGATTTTATAGCAGACTCTCTACTCATAGCAGGACCTTTAGAAAAATCATCGGTTCCTCTTAGGACATTATAATCTCTAAAGAATGGATGAGAAATATCAATTTTTTTAGCAACACCTACATCTACTACAAGCACCTTGGCATTAGCGGTAGATGCAATTGCGTTTATACCAGCCCCACCTGACAAAAAATTATAAACCATTTGAACAGTTACTTCTTGTGGATAGGCACTGACACCGCTCCTTGCTACTCCATGGTCTCCAGCCATAACAACAATGTATCTATTATCTATCCTTGGCTTATCAGTCCTCATTATCCCTGCTATCTGAACAACTATCTCCTCCAACCTACCAAGACTTCTAGGAGGCTTTGTAAGGTTATCCCACCTATTCCATACTTTTTTCTGAATTTCATCATCTAAGGGTTTTATATTTGATATAGCTTCATTTAGATTCATCCTTCACCTCCAAGGGAATACCAGCTATCATAAAAAATACTTTGTTAGAATATCTTGCAAAGACTTGATTTACCTTACCTAATAAATCCCTATATCTTCTCCCAAGCGGATACTCTGGAACAATGCCAAGTCCAACCTCATTAGATATTGCAATGACTTCACCATTAAACTTCCTACAGTATTCAGCAATATCCTCAGCCATCCCTATAATTTCTTCATCAATATGTCTTTCCAAAAGATTCGAAACCCACATAGTAAGGCAATCTAAGATTATAATTTCGCTATCAAGATCCTTTACTACTGAAAGCAAGTCTAATGGTTCTTCTACAGTCTTCCAATATAGAGGTCTCTCTCTTTTATGGCGCTCTATACGCTCTTTCATCTCTTCATCTAAAGGCAAAGCGGTAGCTACAAATGTTACTTCTCTCTTATCCTTTGCCAAGCTCAATGCAAAATTACTCTTACCACTTCTAGCTCCACCAAGAATGAGTGTTAAACTCATCTAAGGACTCCTACCTAGCAAGCATTTTGTTTGATATGATACTATGACAAGGTATTCAAGTCAAGGGAAATGTTCAGTCAATCTCACATACTTCTGAGACCTTCCAAGGTTCTCGCATATTTCTTGTAAGAAGAATAAGATATCCTCTCTTATCTATTGCCTTCTTAAGATAGACTAATGCCTTTGTCTTATTCATATTGAAGCCAACCCTTGATACATAAAATACTTGTTCCGAAATAGAATCTATCTTATTTCTATCTATTAATATTATTGGCGGAATTCTCCTAGAAGATTTATCTTCAGCTCTTGTTATCCATAAATCACCAAGCCCATATTCTCTCTCATTCTTTATATTAAAATCCTCTATTACTGCCCTTCCAAAACTACTAGCTAAACTAATATCAAGCTGTTTCTTCAAAGTAACATCAACAAGGTTTACTGTCTTAGGTAAGATGCTTTCAAGCTCTTTAGAGGAGAAAATTGCTCTATAAACCTCGTATTCAAAATTGGTAAGATAAGGATAACTATAGAATAGATTTCTCTTATAATCTTCCTCTGCGGGTATCAAACTATAACCCCCAAAAGGTATCCCTTCCCAGATATAAGGTCTAGGGTCGAGTTTACTTGGGTCATAAAAAAGGTCTATTCGAAAATCATATATCCCTTCGTATCTCATTAACTGTATATAAATCTTTTCTATCTTAGAGAAAAAATCTTTAACTTCAGGATATACCCTTTCTAACTCATCTATATAAACCCTATCAGAATTACTAAGCTCAAAGAATATACCCTTATTTCTGTCTAGTTCAAAATAATCACCCTCGGAAAAACTTCCAGGAGAGATAAAGATTAAATCTATTATCCCTTCTTTTCCAACTGCATTTGAAGTCTTAAGGGGATAATAAATCTTATCAGTCTTGAATCTATATATTAGTGGCTCTATGAGCCTCGTTTCAGTTTTAATCGGAACATAATCAAAGACAAAATAATTGATGCCCCTATTTACATAGTCTTCAGCAATCCTATAGAAGTTGCTAAAATCATTTGAGACATCTATACCTTTCTTACTAAAGAAGTCCTTTACCCAATTGATAAAACCTGATATATCATTTATTCTTATCACTGTAACATCATGAAGTCCTATCTTTTCACTTAACTTAATTTCAACTGGCTTTACTGCAAGAGAACCACCTTTAAAAGTGTCTGACACTATAAGTTCAATCCCCTTTTCTTCAGCCATCAGCCTTTCTATCTCCTTAAATGGATCACCAAAAGCTAACTTGACATCCGGCTGAGATGGAAAGGGGATAAACTCCAAGATATATGTATCTCTATCTGCCTTCAATTCAGTCCCTAGAATTAAGACTTCTTCTTCAAGGTTATGCATAATAATAGCCCGTTGTGAACTTTGGTATAGACTTACAGGCCAAGGGGAAATAGAACTTCTATCAGCCAAAGCAGTCTTAAACAAGAGAAAAACAAGAAGAATAGATATTAAAATAGATCTCCCTAACTTTCTCATAATAACACCTCTAAAATTGATGTATTTATTCTCTCATAAAACATTTACAAAGTAAAGAAAGTTACACTATCACTGTTTTGTAGTTTGTATAAAAAACGTTTCCTTTTTTCTTTCCTGCGCCACGTACATTCCTTCTATATGTATAGTCTACAGGGACCTTTGTGCCAGATCTAGCTTTACTGTGTTCTACAGCCAGTCTAGCACACTCCAAGATAACATCCTCAGGGATATACTCTATAGCTTTACCGTTCGTCCTAAGTATAACATGAGAACCACTGTAGCCTTTAGCGTGAAACCAGATATCTGACGGTGATGACAGCTTAAATGTAATTAATTCATTTGATTTTGCGTTCTTACCAACCCATATCTGATAACCCTTAAAGTTATAAACTAAAAAAGGAAGAGACTCTTTTTTTTCCTCTTTTACCCTCTCTGTTTCTAAATCCTCTAGATTAGAGACATCTTCTATCTTCTTCTGAAGTTCTTCTATCTTTTTCTCTATATCTGATATAAGTTCAGGAATGACCTCTCTTTCTCTCTTCTCTTTCTTATATCTTTGATAGTACTCTTGAGCATTTTCTATTGATGTTTTATTTGAATCTAGAGGAATTTCAACAACTTCTCCATCCCATTCTACAGAGAATCTATCCACTCCGGAAGGTATCTGGGTACTATAGGCAAGTATCATATCGCCATAGAGCCTCCATCTTTCGGGATCTTTTAGTTTATTAAGGCTATCTAGAAGCTCTCTCTTTTTCTTTTCTAGAGCCTCTATCTCTGAAGATATCTCTTTTATGATACTTCTCTTTCTATTCTCTAAGAACAGATTAGGAATAACCCAATCATAGTATCTAGCACAGGCAGAAACAAGGAATTCGTACTGTTCATAAGGATTATCCTTAAAACTTAAAGGGAATATATAATAACTCTCAGGATTACCATTTTCATCAAGATACACCACTGGTTTAATATCTTCTAAATCATCTCTAAATGACTTGATAGCTCTTTTTAAAGAGGCTAATTCATTAGAATCTAGAGAACTCACTAATCGTTTTTTATCTAGACAAGCTCTAGCACATATCTCTTCGATAGTTATCGGAGTTATACCTATAACATTCTTTATAAAGAATTCCTCTAATTTGATCTCAGATGGTATTATGTAATCTTCAAGTTGAGAAAAGGGAAGGGTCTCTCTTTTAGGAGGATAGGTATATAGGAGTCCAGGCAAAACCTGCCTGACTCTACTTTTAGTAAGGTCTATATGCTTTATGGCATCTATAATCACATAATCGTCTCTACAGAGTATTATATTACTATGTTTTCCCATAATCTCTACAACAATCTTTCTTTTCTCTAGCTCTCTCCATAAAGTGAGTCTTTCAAATGTGAACTCTACTATCCTTTCAGAGGAAATTTGCTCAATTAAAGTTAATCTTGCATTTTCTAAATGAACATTTAGGGTATTAGAAAATGAAGATTTAATAGGTTTAAATGATAATACGTTATCCAAGTAAATTCTGGGAAACTGGCTAGAGGCAGAAAGTATAAGATAGATATTCCCTTCTCTTTTACTAAGCTCTATAGCTAAGGTATTATCAGGAAGGCAGTATATATTTCTCACTGTAGTACCTGCTACTATTTCTCTTAACTCCTTAACTACTCTTTCAAGGACAAAGATATCCATAAGATTCAAAAACCCCTTTATACGAAAATCACTTTCTGATATAATATCATAAAAATAGAGAAGAACTCAAAGGGTGCATGGTTTCAAAAAAAGAGGGAATACTATTTATAGTGTCAGGACCTTCTGGGGTGGGGAAAGGAACAGTGATTAATGAGGTCTTAAGGTTAGTTCCAGATATCAATCTATCAATATCTTATACTACTAGACCCCCTAGAAAAAACGAAATAAATGGAAAAGAGTACTTCTTTGTTAACGAAGAAGAATTTACCAGTATGATAGAGAGGGGAGAATTCTTAGAGTGGGCTAGAGTCCACGGTAATCTCTATGGAACACCTAAGAAATACATAGAAGAGAAATTAAAAAATAATGAAGACGTTATATTAGAGATAGATACTCAAGGGGCAAGACAGGTAAAAAGGACTTTCCCTAATGGAGTATTTATCTTTATACTTCCCCCTTCTATAGATGAGTTATTAAATAGACTTCATAAAAGAGGAACTGAAAAAGAAGAGGAGATTCGTATGAGATTAAACAACGCAAAGGAAGAATTTAAAGAATGGGAATGGTATAATTATACAGTAATAAATGAATCCGTGTCATTAACAGGGGAAATAGTTGCGTCGATTATAAAGGCTGAAAGATGTAGAACCTCAAGATTGATGTGGAAGGATTTATAGTTATGGTAAGCCAGAAGAAAAAGCTTGGAGATATTCTTATAGAAAAGGGGCTCATTACAGAGGAAATTCTTAAAAGAGCACTCGCTAATCAGGAAAAGACCGGAGAGAAGCTCGGTGAAATACTATTAAAGATGGGCTTAATAAAAGAAGAAGACCTCTATTATGCCCTTTCAGAGATCTATAACGTCCCATATGTAAATCTAGAAGAGATAGTAATAGATTCTGATGTTGTTAGGCTTATACCGGAGCATATAAGTAGAAGATATAAGATTATTCCAATAAGGTTAAACGGAGATAGGATAGTCTTAGCGATGGCAAATCCAGTCAATATATATGCCTTAGATGATGTAAGGATAATAACAGGTAGGGAAGTTGAACCTGTATTAGCCTCTGAAAAGCAGATAAATCAAGCCTTAGACAAGATTTATACGATACAGAAAGGTCTAGAAGAGACTCTATTAAACATAGCTCCTGGAGAAGAAGAGACAGAAACTCCTGTAGAAGTGTTAGAGGATGAAGCCCCTGTTGTCAGACTAGTTAACCTTACCATTACTCAGGCGGTACAGGAAGGTGCAAGTGATATACATATAGAACCTACAGAGAATGAAGTAAAGGTAAGGTTTAGAGTAGACGGGGTTTTATATGATGTGATGTCTCCTCCTAAAAGAATATTCCCTACATTGGTAGCCAGGATAAAAATTCTAGCCAATATGGATATAGCTGAGAGAAGACTCCCTCAGGATGGCAGGTTTAGGGTTACATCTCAAGGGAAAATTATAGACTTCCGTGTATCAACTCTTCCAACCATTCATGGTGAAAAGATAGTCTTAAGGCTATTAGATAGGTCTGCACCACTTATTGGGCTAGAAAAACTTGGGTTCACAGAGGATGTCTTAGAAAAATTTGATTGGCTTATACAGAGGCCGTATGGAATGATCTTGGTAACGGGACCTACTGGAAGTGGAAAAACTACAACCCTTTACTCTGCATTAGCCAAGATAAGTACTCCGGAAAAGAATATCATCACAGTAGAAGACCCGGTAGAGTATCAATTTCCTAGGATAAACCAGGTCCAAGTCAATACCAAAATAGGGCTTACTTTTGCCAACGGATTAAGAAGTATACTCAGGCAGGACCCAGATATAATTATGATTGGCGAGATAAGGGATAGAGAAACAGCAGAGATAGCTGTTCAATCAGCTCTTACTGGACACCTCGTACTAAGCACAATACATACAAATGATTCCGCAGGAGCAATAGCAAGGTTAATGGATATGGGAATAGAGCCATTTCTGATATCATCTTCAGTCATTGGTATTCTCGCCCAAAGGCTGGCTAGAAGGATATGCTCAAGGTGTAAGGTCCCAAAACAACCTACCGAAGAGGAAATAAAGGTGTTGAAGTTAGGAGAGAATGATGTTATATACGAAGGTAGAGGTTGTGAAGCTTGTAGACATACTGGATATAGGGGAAGGATAGGAATATTTGAGCTATTAATGATTGATGACGAGATAAGGGCAATGATTGTAGATAAGGTTCCTGCCAATGTGATAAGAGATAGTGCTGTTAAAAAGGGGATGCGAACCCTTTGGGAGGATGCAAAACTAAAGGTAAGAAATGGTGTGACTACTTATAATGAGATATTAAGAACTGTTTATGCGGGGGGATTATGAATATAGAGGATTTACTTAGACTTTTGTATGAAAGGAATGCGTCAGATCTTCACCTAACCGTTGGTATACCGCCAACTTTAAGAGTTTATGGTAGACTAGTAAGGACAGAATTTCCTCGACTTACTCCAGAGGATACAAAGGCGTTAGCTTACTCCTTAATGAATCCTGAACAGAGGGCTAAGTTTGAACAGAGTAGAGAGATAGATTTTTCTTATGGATTGCCTGGAGTAGGTAGGTTTAGGATAAATATCTTTTATCAGAGAGGTTCTATAGGTATAGCAATAAGGAGCATTCCATATAAGATTCCTAAGCTTGAAGAATTAGGATTACCACCTGTTCTAAAGGAATTAACCAAAAAGCCTAAAGGATTGATTTTAGTTACAGGACCTACAGGAAGTGGCAAATCAACAACCCTTGCCTCTATGATAGACGTAATAAATGAGAATCGCGATTGCCATATAGTAACCATAGAAGACCCTATAGAGTATGTTCATACACATAAGAAGGGTATAGTGAATCAGAGGGAAGTGGGAAGTGATACCTTGTCGTTTGTCAATGCACTTAGAGCGGTCTTAAGAGAAGACCCAGATGTAATACTTATTGGAGAGATGAGAGATCTAGAGACCATACAAGCTGCTATAACTGCGGCAGAGACAGGACATCTAGTTCTAGCAACACTACACACAAATAATGCGTCTCAGACGGTAGAGAGAATAATAGACGTATTCCCTCCTCACCAGCAGGAACAGATAAAGCTACAGCTAAGTAACACTATAGAAGCTATTATATCACAGAGATTATTGCCTAGGAGAAAGGAAAAGATTCTAGGGGATGGAATGCTTAGGGGTAGGGTAGTTGCAGTAGAGATTCTTATAGCAACACCTGCGGTAAGAAACTTGATTAGAGAAGGTAAAGTCCATATGATTCCTAATGTTATCCAAACTGGAAGTCAATTTGGTATGGTAAGTATGGACCAATCTTTACTTACCCTGTATAGAAATGGTGAGATAACTCTGGAAGACTTCTTATACAATGTCACAAATAGAGATGAGATGTTAAAGATAATAGGAGAGTCAGCTAAGGTATGAAGGAGTTTGTTTATAGAGCTAGAGAGAAAAGGACAGGACGATGGAGAGATGGAGTCATTTCTGCGGATGATGAAAATACTGTTGTAAGGAGATTACAGGAACAGGAGCTTATAGTTGTATCTATAAAAGAAAGAAAGGTATACTTTGATATAAATACCGCATTGATAAATCTACAGAGAATATCTCTTAGAGACCTTGTGGTATTCACTAGACAATTTGCTACTATGATAAGGGCAGGTGTGGCTCTAGTTAGGGCATTAGGTATTCTATCTCAAGAAACAAGAAACCTTAGATTAAAGCTAGCTATAGAGGATATAAGAAAAGAGGTTGAAAGTGGAACAGCGCTTTCTCAGGCACTGGCAAAACATAGAGATATATTTCCCAGGTTATATATAAGCCTAGTAAGAGTTGGGGAAACAGGTGGAATACTAGATATAATCTTTGATAGATTAGCTACATATTATGAAAAGAACGAAGAGATAACAAGAAAGATAAAGAGTGCAGCTGCATATCCTATAGCTATTATAGTATTGGCTATTGCTATGGTTATATTCTTATTAACATATGTCCTTCCAACATTCTTAAACCTTCTAATGACCTTTGAGACACCGATACCTCTACCTACTAGAATCGTAATGGGGGCAAGTAGTACTCTTAGGAATTACTGGTATGTCATATTCTCAGTAATTATAGTATTATATCTTCTGTTCCGATTAGTTACCTCCAAACCGAAAGGAAGGGAACTCTGGGATAAGTTTAAACTTAGGATTCCAATAATAGGTAGGATACAGAAGCTTACTATTATCTCTAGACTTTGCCATACCTTAAGTATTCTCATATCTGGAGGTGTCCCTATTATAACTGCCCTTGATGTAGTGAGAGAAACACTAGACAGTGTTCCCTATATGAATGCTATAGAAGAAGCTAGAAGGAAAATCTCAGAGGGAGAGCAACTTTCTGCTACCTTTATTAGAAGTAACCTTTTCCCACCAATGCTTGGATATATGACAGCTGTGGGAGAAGAAAGTGGTTTGGTTGATGAGATGCTTAATAGAGTTGGAATATACTATGATAGTGAGCTTGATGCTCTTATCACTACTCTTACCTCTCTATTGGAACCTATACTTATAATATTTGTTGGTGGTTTAGTAGGATTTATAGTAATTTCAATGTATATGCCTATATTTCAGATTATACAGACACTCAGTAGATAACAAACAGGATGAAAGAGCTCTTTCTAAATCTTCCGCCTTTTAAAAAGTTCATTTTTCTAGAAAAGGTATCATCAACTATGGATGTGGCATTTAAATTGGCTAAGCTAGGGGAAAGAAATATTGTAGTCTTAGCAGATAACCAGTGGGCAGGGAGAGGAAAGGACTATAAGGTTTGGTTTTCAGATGACAAATCCCTTTCATTTTCAATAATAATAGATGGTGAAGATCTAAAGAAGAAACCTTTAATGACCATACTTGCCAGTGTCTTAGTTAGAAGGGGTATAATGTCTTATCTAGCGATCCCCGTAAATCTTAAATGGCCTAATGACATTATATTCAAAGGCAAGAAACTTGGTGGTATCCTTGGAGAAAACCTTGATAAGTTCATAATAATCGGGGTAGGTATAAATGTAAATAATGTAAAGTTTCCATCATATCTTACGGAAGCCATATCTCTAAGAGAGATAGTGGATAGGGAGATAGATAAATTTGAGTTGCTGACTAGTATTATTAACGAGTTTTCTATAAACTATGACCTATTAGTAGACGGGCATGAGCTACTGATTAAAGAGTGGAAAAAAGCTTGTATTATGCTTGGTGAAAGGGTAAAGTTTAGGAGTTATAATAATATATTAGAAGGAATTATAACTGATATATCTGAAGATGGGGCACTTATAATAACTGTGGATGGAAAGAAAAGAAAGATTTACTCAACAGATGAATTAATTCTGGAGGGAAATCTAAGAACTATTTGGAGGTAAGAGAATGAGGGATTATCTTAGATTATCTGAAAGTGACTTAATGTTTGTATTAGAAACATTATCTCCAGAATTAAAGAACAAGATAGATACAATAAAGGATGATGAAGAGATCATATTAGGTATGTTAGAAGACTCTAGACTCTTTTCTAGGATAATGAATGATGAGGAGATAATGCTAAAGATATCTCCTAAGCTTTTCTTTACCGTCCTTATGATAAAGGCAAGGATGGACCTAAATAGAGAAGTTTATACTATAGAAAGAGACAGGCACCATAAGATTCCAGTGTTTGATATAGAAAAGGTGAGAGAGCTTATAAATGAGGACGATATACTTAACTATCTGATAAATATGCTGGTATCATTTACAAGAACTGAGAGCCAAACTATATACTATGTAGTTAAGGGAAGAAGAGGTCTTAGAAGGATAAAATTTTCTGATATAGACGTATTTGATATGATAAGACTGGCAGATATGATAGAAGAGGGGATGAGATTCCCAATCTATAAAAGAATAGGGGATATTTGTCTCTGGCTTTTAGGTATATTTCCAGAATATGTTATGCCTAGGTCTCTTACGACCTCGAATCTACCTATAAGGGTAGGATTCAGACATAAATTAAGCATAGAAGATTACGAAGAGATTGGTAGGACCTTTTATAGACTTGCTTCAAACTCTTATGATGCAAAAATCTTTGGCCTAGATAAGCCACTTTCAATCCTTAGCGAAAGTTTTACTATAGCAGAAAAACCACTTAATCTTATATCTGAAAGGTATCTGATATTTAAAAAAGACAAATGGTTCCTCTCTTTAAATTAAGCCTCTTTTCACAGCGTAAAGAATAGCCTCTGACCTTGTTTTTATATTTAATTTTTGAAAGATATGTGATATATGAGTCTTTACCGTACTTTCACTCATATATAATTCCTCTCCAATTTCCCTATTAGATTTTCCTTTAGCTACTTCCCTAAGTACCTCTACCTCTCTAGCTGTAAGACCATCACCTATTTTTTGGTCAGAGGCCAATAAACTTAAAAGTTTACGTGATATACGTGGATTTATCATTGTAGTTCCTTTATAGACATTTTTGATCGCCCTGACAAGATTCTCTAGAGATATATCCTTAAGAACATAACCAACCGCTCCCGCTTTGAACATCTGCATAATAAGGTTATCCTCTTCATAGACAGATATAGCAATGACTTGAATAGATGGATTTTTAGACTTTATCATCTTTGTAGCCGATACTCCATCTAAACCTGGCATTCTAATATCCATAAGAATTATATCAGGCTTAAGCTGTTCTGCCTTCTCGATAGCTTCCTGCCCCCCGTAGGCTTTACCTACAACCTCAATGTCCTTTTCTCCTTCTAGGAGTTTAGCTATTCCATCGCATATCAAAGTCTGGTCATCTACGACAAGAACCTTGATAGCCCCCATATGCTTCCTCCTATAAAGGGACATAAAATTCTACCTTGGTTCCCTCAGAAAGAGCGCTTTCAATTCTAAGATTCCCACCTAAGGACTGTATCCTATCTTCCATCATTCTTATACCAAAAGAGTCAGGTTTATTTTTGATCGTTTCATAATCAAATCCAATACCATCATCTTTAACCGTCACACTAATATTCTTTTCCTCTACCTTACATTCTACATAGACATTGTCCGCCTTACTATGTCTTCTTATATTTACTATCGCCTCTCTTATTACAGAAAAGATAGTATCCTTTACCTTTCTAGGTATCAATCTTTCATTACCACTTAAAGTAATTTTAAATTTAATTCCAGTTCCTTTCTCTACCCCCTCTATATATCTCTTTAAATTATCAAAAAATCCTCCTTCTAGCGCTAGAGGTTTTTCTTCATATATGATACATCTTAAATCATTTAAAACATTCTTCAACAAGGTTTCCAACTCGTCTATCTCGCTTGAAGCAATCTTTGATAACTTTAGCTTTTTTATATAATGTATCTTTAGAATTCCTTCAGTTACTTCTTGACATATCCTGTCATGGAGCATATTAGTTATCCTAGTTTTTTCATCTTTCAATGCCAAGTCTCTTAGGGATAGACAGTCTGAAAGATTTCTAATAACTAGAGTTACGTCTCTCAGTAGTGTCTTTAACCTCTTTATCTCCCTAGACTCTGGTAGATTATCATTAAAGTTCAAATAAACAGCTCCAAACATTTCATCCCTGTATAGAAGGGGAAATACAACACTATTATTATCAAAGAGTTCCTTTTTATTCTCTATAGCTAGATTAAATAGGTTTAATATCTCTCTTTTTGAATCTAACAAGAGACTCTCAGGGATAGCATGTATTACTCTAACTACATCTCCCTCATAGTTTCCTATAGCTCCAGAAGATGCTTTAGTAAACTTTAGCAAAGCCTGTAAAAGGTATTTCATCATACAGTTTATATTTCTATACTTAGAGATATTTCTCATTATTCTATAATGAGCCCTTGTTATTTTAGTGGTTTGTAGGTTTTCATGATAAGTCCAAACCCACTTTATCAGAACACTAAAGTATCTACTAAAGAGATTAGCTATCTCTAAATCTTCCATAGAAAAGGCTTCTTTATCTGGAGAACGGTTTATATTTATAACCCCCACTCTGATTTCTCCATCTAAAATTGGTAATACAATAGAAGAGCCAATGTCACTTCTTGTTAGCGTCTTACCTAGAAACATATCACCATTATTAAGTATCAAAGAGGTTCTTTTTTTCAAGGCGTATCCCGCTATTCCTTCACCAAGTGACTCCTTCACCTCTTCCGCTATTTCAGGAGAGATACCTTTATAACTAATAATCCTAAGAGACTTATCTACAAGATCTAATAGCATAATAGAACCACTATCACCATCTAGCATGTTTAAGACCATATTCAATACTTGAGAAGATAAATCTTTAACCTCTCCATACCTCAAATCCACAGACATCTCTATCCTCCCTCTGATAGAACTCTAAGCCTAATTTTCTTATCTAGAAATATTCTCCACTAAAAATTATATACCAATCATACATAATAGGTCAACTTCACAATTTATAATCAAGCCTTAAATATAACCATCTAGCGTAAGAAGGGGATATGATATTATCAAGATATTTAGAATCTCTATGGTCGTATCCTATAGTAAAGAAAAGAGACCCTTTTAGTTCAAAAGTCAACTCTACTCTAGCTGATGAGAGTAAATTAACATTCGAAGTCCTAAAATATTCTAGAGTTAATGTAGTATAATCCGTTATCTTGTAATCAACAGACAGATTTATACCAACATCGGTATAGGACTGACCCTTAATGTTATCATTCATTAAGAGCCCAAATAATTTACCCTTAAGAGTTAGGTATAGAAACGGATATGTCTCATTTTCTACAAAAATGCCTAAAGCATCTACAGAGAGCTTTTCATTTCTTGCTAGTCTATAAGAGATGCCAGCTATAATATCTGGTATCAGTTGATGGTTAAGACTCAAACTTAAACTCTTTAATCCTTCTTGGATGTAGATTCCCTCCAATGTAAATGTATTTTTATCACTTATAGGGACACTACCATTTATAATTAGGCCTGACCTTATGGTTGAATTAGCAAGGTTACTCGTTGATACATCGATCACCGTAGTCGATCCTCCAGAGATAGTTAAACCCTTAGAACCCTCTCCCTTTTTATCTGGTAACTTAGTCAAAGTATAGATGTTAGTCTCTAATACAGGGAGTACACCTCTAGTTAACTCTTCAGGTACCTCTCTAGCATAGAGGAAGACAGTAAAAGAATCTTTTGAGGTTTCATTAGAACTTATATAGGGTTTAAAAGCCCCAAATTTTTCGGATAACTCTCTGTAGCCAGTTATTCCGCCAAGTATAGCCACTCTATTAGGGTCTAGGGATACCACCGCCTTAGTAGAACCCAAGGATTTCTTAAGGGCTCCATCTATATAACTAGCCAGCAGATCTAAGTTAAGCCTTACCTTATCATCTATAACCTCAGCCAGAACTCCCATCTCTATATTTGCAGAGAAAGATACCGTTGTAGTATAGTTTTCTATAGAGAACGTTCTATAAGTCTTCTCTTCTAATAATATGCTAGATTTCTCCCCTTCTAAGACTAAGAACTTAGACCTAGCAGACTGAATAATATTACCCTTACTTTTTAAAATCTCAGTAATAACATCTACATTAGTAGAATCACTGTAAAAGTATCCCAGTTTCAGGTCTGTAAAGTATATACCGGTATTACCAGTACTAGACTCTCCATCTAATTTCCATTCTACCTTTGCTTGCGTAGGCAATAGCTTATCTATCTCATTGTAAGAGGCTTTGGTGTAGAGAACATCTACATAAACTAGACGGACAGGTCTATCTATCTCTCTGATCTTATTTACTATGTTACCTATCATAGAATCTGGAGCAGTTATAGAAATTACATTTAAAGAGCTATCTACTTTTATAAACTGAGAAAAGGTGTCATTTATCTTCTGTTTCATTGCATCTACAGATAGATACTTAGGTCTATAAAAGATAGTCTTTGAAAGGCTGTTAAATGTAGCATTCTTTACATCTGGAGAACCTACTAGATAGTATCCTTCCTTTTTAGCATATACATATCCGTAGTGAGATAAAAGTATCTCCAGGGCTTTCTCTAAAGGTACATCCTTTAGGTCAGCAGAAACAAAACCTTCCACTGTATTATCAACTACTATTATTATACCTGTCTGATTCGATATATCTCTAAGTGCCTGCCTAATATCGGTATCTACAAACACATTATTTACAAGACTTTCAGCCTTTACATTGAATGGTAAAAGCAAGAGAATAAGAAAGATAAACAAGATCCTCTTCATATTCTCCTCCTATTTAGGGGATTCAAGCTCATTTACAACTTTGCAGGTAAGAAGTATTACTATATCGCTAACCTCTTTAGTCTTTCTCTTACTAGAAAACAATAAACCTAAAATAGGAATATCCCCCAATATAGGAACCTTATCAATCACTTCTCTCTCGCTTTCCTGCTTTAATCCACCAATTACTACTGTCTGATTATCTTTTATCCTAATCGTAGTAGAAACTATTCTTCTTAAAGCAGTAGGAGTCTCTGCTCCCATCTGAACATCACTAACTTCTGCAGAGATGGTAAGGAATATGCTATCTGGTTCATTTCCTTCTGATTCTATAACCCTAGGAAGTATCCTCAGTATTATGCCACCCTTTATCATTTGAAGAGTCCTAGTTAACGTTGTCTCTGTTCCGGTAGTAATAATAACATACTCTTCTCTACCTAACTCTATAGATGCCTCTCTACCATCTAGAGTTGATATCTTTGGAGAAGCCTTAACCTTTGCCTTTCCCTCTTCAACTAAAGCCTTTAATTTGACAAATATCTTCTGTGCAGAATCAAGGTTAAAAACTATGCCACTAGCGTATGAGTAGGTAAGACCTACTGTCCCTGTAGTATCGGTCACCTCACCTGTTGGCAGTGATACACCAAAACTCCCTTCTAGGCTCTGTCCGCTACTTTCTGATAGTTCTGCAACTACACCCTCAATAATTACCTGTTTCCTAGGCTTATCTAATTTGGCTATATCCTGTTTTATCCTATCTATAACCTCTTTTGAAGAGGTAACAGTTATTATATTATTAACAGGGTCAACCTTTACATAGGGAGAATAGAACTCACTCAATAAACCAACAACAGACCTTGCATCGAGATGCTTTATCTTTATATGCTCAGTAGTTGTAAGGCTGTTAAATGTAGCGCTTTTTACATCTGGTAACCCTACTAAATAGTAATCTCCCATCCACCTATATGTATAACCCCCGCCTGCTAGGACTATCTCTAGTGCCTTTTCTAAAGGAACATCCTTAAGGTCCGCTGTTACCCAACCCTGAACCGTATTATCAGCAATAATATTAATTCCAGCCTGGGCTGATATATCTCTAAGGGCTTGACGAAGTTCTGTATCAACAAAGACATTCGTTATAAGAATAGTGCTTGGTGGCTTTTGAGCTGTTTGTTGAAGTTCCTTTTCCATAGTTGGAACTTCAGCCATAACAGTTGTCCAGGGTAAAAAAGATACTAATAATAAGATATATAGTAACCTTCTCATTCCTTAACCTCCTCTTTTTTCTCTATTTTAAACTCTTTTTCAAATGTTGTCCATCTCTTTTCTCCAAAATTCACCTTCACAACTGCTATGTATTCTCCAGGCTCAAGGGGTTGGGTATATAGGAGCATAAATTGTCTAACTCCATCGGGTAAGACAATTACTTCTCCATCAGAGAAGGGTAATTCTTCCACTACTACTTTAGACTTCTCTTTATCGGTCCCTTTTGTCTTTATAGTAAGAACTGCGCTAGCCTTTAGGTGTATATTACCCGTATTTTTAAATAGGGCTAAGAACTGTGGAAAGACAGACTCTCCAACACCTATCAATTTAATATCTTGAACCTCTCCAGAATACTTCAAATCTCCAGGAACGGTAACTAGATACAACGTATCCAAAGTGGTAACAAGGCCCTCTTTAACTGATGGGTCTGAAACCTCAAAAGAGACATTGGCATATCTACCACCCGGCCTTACATCTCTTGGTGGAGTTACATTTATTCTCACTGAGCGTCTCTCCTTTGGTTTTAATGAAAAACTATTAGTATCTGTCTTTATCCAATCCACACAAGAATATCTGGTGTCTTCTGTCTCAATAATCTCCCCATCTGTTCCTAACGCTACAGGCTTAGCATTGACCTTTATATCTACAGATTTTTCTGTCATATTCTGAATAGCTATAACAGAACTTCTAAATGAACCTGGTGGGGCAGTTACTTCTTGTAAGGAAGGCTCTGCTACAACGTCTATTCCCTTTCCTCCTGCCAATGTTCCAAGTTTAGCCTCTCCAGTAGATACACTGAAGGGTATACTTGCCCCTAATGTGGTAGGAACCCCATACCTTACATA
>JAOACC010000108.1 GCA_026418035.1 bacterium | reverse complement strand
GTATTATATTTGGGCAAAATATATCTATCTATGTAGATATCCTCCTCGGTGATTTCTGTAGCGTCTACTAAAAAGAGGATAAGGTCTATATCATCTTCTAGGGCAGATATGGCATCCTTTACCATATATTCTCCAAGGTTATCCTTAGGTTTATGAATCCCAGGGGTATCTAGAAACATTATCTGTACATCATCTTTTGTAAGAATGCCTAAAATATTCTTTCTAGTAGTCTGTGGCCTATCTGAGATGATACTTATCTTTTCTCCTATAAGGGCATTTAAAAGTGTAGATTTCCCAACATTTGGTCTACCAACAATGGTTGCTAATCCTGACTTCATAGAGACCACCTATATCTTAAATATAGAACCCAGAATAGTCTTACTACTTGCTAGAGCAATTCGGGTGATCGTTGGATGAGACTTTAATAAGTCCTCCATAGCATCGACAAATCTATCTAGGTCTTCCTGGGATATTGTAAGAGGTGGTTCTAGTCTAATTACATTCGGATTATTAAGGGTATAAGCAGTTATAATATGATATCTATTAAGAAGCTCTCCAGCTACTAGAGAGCCCAAATATTCACCAGTTATCTTACTAACTCCACCACCAGTAATCTTATCTAATATTCCTCCTTCTGGCTGATAAAACTCTAGACCTATCATAAGACCTCTACCCCTTATATCTTTTATAAGTTTGTATTTTTCTTTTAAAGCTAATAACTTATTCAAAAAATATTCACCCTTTACCCTTGCCTGTTCTGGAAGATTTTCTCTCACTATTACATCTATGGTAGCTACACCAGCAGACATAGCCCAAGAGTTTCCACCGAAGGTAGAAGTATGCAGTAAACATCTATCTAAACCACCATAACCCTTCTCCCAAACCTCGTCGGTAGAGATAGTAGCTCCTATCGGCATTATACCTCCACCTAAAGATTTAGCCATACACATAATGTCCGGTGTTACATCTTCTTTTTGGCAGGCAAACATATATCCTGTCCTACCAAAACCAGTCTGTATCTCGTCAATTATGAGTAATGTTCCATATCTATCACATATCTCTCTTGCAGATCTAAGATAACCATCGGGAGGAATAATAATACCACCTTCACCTTGTATTGGCTCAACTATAAAACCAGCAACATCCCTAGACTTTAATGCAGATTCAAGTGCAGATATATCTCCAAAAGGAATCTCTCTCACATCTTGTATCAAAGGTTCAAATGGTTTACGATACTTTCCTCTTCCTGTAACCGATAAAGCTCCAAAGGTTTTACCATGAAAAGAATTAGTACAGTATACAAATATCTTTCTGCCTGTAGATATCCTTGCCAGCTTAAGAGCTGACTCCACTGCCTCTGCTCCACTATTACAGAAAAAGACATGTTTCAATCCCTTAGGAGATATTACAGCTAGATTATTGGCTAATCCTGCAGAAAGCTTATTCAATGATGCTTGTAAAATATTAGGTCTATCTTTAACCCTTTCTATAGCAGAAATTATTTCAGGATGATTATGACCAAGATTAAGAGCACCATAACCACCAAGAAAATCTATATATTTATTACCCTTATCATCCCAGATATACGCACCCTGTGCCTTGACAAAGTTTTTATCAAAGTCTAAAAGCGATAGAAGTCTCGCAAGCCCAGGGTTTACAAATTCTTTATATAAATCTCTTGTCTTTTCTCTGTCAAAATTTAATATCTCTTCTATAGTCAACAGCTTTTCTATCATATTTTTATTATACTATAAATCTGCTTTCACTAAAATTTTATACCTGAAACTAGCTCTTCTATACTTACAGAAGCTACCATCTCTACTTGACTCTGACTTTCCTCTAGCCACTTTCTGTTAAGAAGAATCTGATACTCAACCTGATTCCTAGCTGTCCCTCCATAGGTATCTCTTCTATTCACAGAATTCTCAAAGGAGAAGAAATTATCTGGAAGTGCCAAGAATTCTTCATGAAATCTCTCCCATTCATCCTTACTTAACTGACTAAATGACTTATTATGCTCTTGGCAATAAAACACTACATTTCTTACTATATGATGTGCAGATCTGAACGGAATACCTCTATTCACTAGGAAATCTGCCAAATCTGTCGCCAATAGAAACTCATCCTTAAGATTTTCTTTTATTCTTTCCCTATCAAACTCTACATTCTCTAACAGACCCTTAAAAACTTTAAGTAGGATAAGAAAAGAATGAGAGGCATCAAAGATAACTTTTTTATCCATCTGCAAATCTCTATTATATGTAAGTGCCAAACCCTTCATCATAACTACAAGTGTATCTAAGTATCCTAGATACTCACCTACAGAACCTCTTATCAGCTCTGCTATATCAGGATTCCTCTTCTGCGGCATCATGCTACTTCCAGTTGTATAGCCAGGACTTATCCTTACAAATCCAAAGAGAGGATTACTCCATATGACTATTTCTTCACCAAACCTACTCATATGAGTAGACAAAATAAGCATATTGAATATGTATTCCATTAGATAATCTCTATCACTCACAGTATCCATACTATTGGAGGTAGGGTTATTAAATCTTAAAAGTTCCGAGACTAAAAATCTATCATAAGGAAAGTCTAATCCAGCTAGTGCACCAGAACCTAGAGGGCATTCATTAAGCCTTGGATATAGAGAACAAAAACGGGAGAAATCTCTCTTTAACATCTCTACGTAAGCCAAAAGATGATGCGAAATAAGTATAGGTTGAGCTGGTTGTAGGTGAGTAAATCCAGGTACTACTATATCTAAAGATATGGTGGCAAGGTCAAGAAATGCTTTTATAATATCCCTAATTAATATCAGATAATCTTTCAATTTGTCCCGTATATAAAGTCTTTCATCGAGAGCTACTTGGTCATTTCTACTTCTAGCGGTATGAAGTTTTTTTGCGGGTTCTCCTATAAGATTCGTTAGCTCAACTTCAACAGCGGTATGAATATCTTCATATTTAGAGAAATCTATATCTTTTCTATCTTTCAACTTATATAACCCACCTATAATAGCCCTCGTTTCATCTTGACTTATAATCCCACCCTTATATAGTGCTAATGTATGAGCTATCCCTCCAAGAATATCGTAATAGAATAACTCTTTATCCTTATCTATAGAATATGTGAAAAACTTTACAACATCTGGAAGGTCTTCATCAGCCGACCATAAAAACGTAGACATATTACCTCCAAGGATTTATAATTCTATCCTCTATAGGAGGAAGCAACTTATGATAGTCGGTTATAGCAAACACATCATAATCAATCCCTTCCGGATAGATTCTAACTGCTCTACTTATTGCATCTAAGAGATCTATAGCGGTTATTAAAGGTATCTGCCACTCAACTGTTATTCTCCTTAATTTAAAACCAAATCTATTTGAATCTTTCCCCTTAGTGGGGGTATTAACTACTAAATCTATTTTACGAGCCCTAAATAACTCTTCTATATCTGCTAATGAAGAGACTTTTAGACTTTCTATTCCCTGAGATCTTAACCACTCATATGTTCCAGAAGTAGAATAAAACGAATATCCGCAGGCTTTTAGTCTAGCTATTGAATTTAACGCTTCATCTCTAAATCTTTCATTCAAAGAGAGAATAATTCCGTAGGTTCTACCTATCTTTATTCCAGCAGATATAAGACCTTTTAATAAAGCCATTTCAAAAACCGGATCTATTCCCATAACTTCACCTGTAGATTTCATCTCCGGCCCCATTATAGGGTCTACTCCCTTAAGTTTACCAAATGAAAACACAGGAACTTTAACAGAGTAATAAGGAGGATCTCTTAGAATACCTTCTTTTAACCCACAATCTCTTAATGTTTCACCCAGCATAATCCTAGTTGCTATATGAACGAGAGGGATCCCAGTCGCCTTACTCATAAATGGGACAGTCCTACTTGCCCTAGGATTAGCCTCTATTATGTAGACCTTATCTTGTCTATCTATGGCAAATTGTATATTAATAAAACCTTTCACGTTTAATGCCTTTGCTATCCTATATGCATATTCTAGCATAGTCCTCTGCACATCAGGAGATAAAGAAAATGGCGGATATACCGCGGTACTATCACCAGAGTGAACTCCGGCTCTCTCTATATGTTCCATTATCCCAGGGATGAAAACTTCTTCCCCATCACAAATAGCATCTATCTCTGCCTCTCTACCTACCACATATTGGTCTATAAGTATGGGATAATCTGGAGATATACCTAAAACATACTTTACAAAGCTTACAAACTCTTCTTTATTATAGAGAATCTCCATTGCCCTTCCACCAAGAACATAGGAAGGTCTAACTAATAACGGAAAGCCAATCTCATCCGCAATGGCTAAAGCCTCGTCTAATATAAGAGCAGTGTGCCCCTTAGGTCTAGGGATATTTAATTTTTCAAGAAGGGCATCAAATCTATTTCTATCTTCTGCTATATCTATACTATCTGCAGAACTACCAAGTATCTCAAATCCGGCATCCTTTATCTTCTTAGCTAGATTTATAGCAGTCTGACCTCCAAGCTGGACTATTACACCCCTTGGATTTTCTTTTCTTAGAACATTTATAACGTCTTCTGCTCTTAAAGGCTCAAAATAAAGCTTATCTGCTGTATCAAAATCTGTACTTACCGTTTCTGGATTATTATTGATTATTATTGATGTATAACCCTTTTCTTTCAATGCAAATACTGCGTGGACAGTACAGTAGTCAAATTCTACACCCTGTCCTATTCTTATAGGTCCAGCACCAATAACACAAACTTTTTCTCTATTATCTTTGTCTATAACTTCATCTTCCTGCTCATAGGTTGAATAATAATATGGAGTAACCGCTGCAAACTCAGCTGCACAAGTATCTACTATTTTATAGACTGGAAAAATCTTACCTTCTGCCCTTTCTCTAGATATTTTACTAAAGCTTTCCCCTTTACATTCTGCTATGTAAGCATCGCTCATACCTAACCTTTTAGCTAATGGTAAAAGTGAGCCATCTTCCTCTTTTAAACTTCTTTCAAATTCTACTATGTTCTTTATCTTATCTAAAAAGAATCTATCTATATGTGTAAGTTCATATATATCATCTATCCTCCAGTTTCTCCTTAACGCTTCAGCTATGAGGAATAACCTTTCATCATCTCCTCTTTTCAATCTTTCTTCTATCTCTTTATTGCTTAATAAAGATATCTCAGGTCTTATAAGCCCCTCTCTACGATGCTCTAAAGACCTAACCGCTTTCAGTAGAGCTTCCTCAAAGGTCCTGCCAAGAGCCATAACTTCCCCAGTAGCCTGCATCTGTGTTCCAAGTTTTCTATCCTTTACAGGAAATTTGTCAAAGGGCCAGCAGGGAATCTTCACTACTACATAATCTAATGCAGGCTCAAAGGCAGCAACGGTCTCTCCAGTAACAGGATTTCTTATTTCTTCCAAAAGCAAACCTAATGCTATCTTAGCACTTATCCTAGCAATAGGATAGCCAGTAGCCTTAGAAGCCAAAGCACTTGACCTACTCACTCTAGGATTTACTTCAATTACATAGTATTTTGTACTATTGGGGTCTAAGGCGAACTGTATATTACAACCGCCTTCAATCTTTAATCCATCTATTATTTTTAACGAGGCGGTTCTTAGAAGTTGGTATTCTTTATTTGTTAAGGTTTGGCTTGGAGCGACTACGATACTGTCTCCAGTATGAACTCCCATAGGATCGAAGTTTTCCATATTACAAACAGTTATACAGGTTCCATTGCTGTCTCTCATTACCTCATATTCTATCTCTTTCCAACCTTTCACACTCTTTTCAAGTAGAACCTCTCCCACCATACTAGCATTAAGACCTATAGAGACAGCTTCATCTAACTCATCCCAACTTTCTATAAAACCGCCACCTGTTCCACCAAGTGTATAGGCAGGTCTCACAACAAGTGGTAATCCTACCTTCTTGGCAAATTCCCTAGCAGATTCTAAATCCCTCACTATTTCACTTTCAGGAACAGGCTCTCCTATGCTTAGAATGAAATTTTTAAATAATTCCCTATCTTCTGCATTCTTTATAGCGGTTAAAGGTGTTCCAAGTAGCTCTACTCCATATTTATCTAAAATGCCTGCCTCATAAAGTTTTACTGCTAGATTTAGTCCAGTCTGTCCTCCAAGTGTAGGAAGAAGTCCATCTGGTCTCTCTTTAGCAATAATCTTCTCAATAGCCTCAACCTCTAAGGGCTCTATATAGACCCTATCTGCCATTGTGGTATCAGTCATTATTGTGGCAGGGTTACTATTTACAAGAACTACACTAATACCTTCTACTCTCAAAGATTTACAGGCTTGAGTTCCAGCATAGTCGAACTCAGCAGCCTGTCCTATAACTATAGGACCAGAACCTATAACTAAAACCTTCTTGATATGTTTTTTAAGTGGCATAGGACTTTCTTATACACCCCTTTGCAAATTCTTCAAATAAGAATTTTGTATCTAACGGTCCAGGCGAAGCCTCAGGATGAAATTGAACACTCATTATCGGTCTTCTATTAGACTGCAAGCCTTCTACTGTTCTGTCATTAAGGTTTATAAATCTTATACTTATATCATCAGGTAATCCCTTTGGATCTACCACATAGCTATGGTTCTGCGAAGTTATATAGACCTTTCCAGCAATAGTATCTTTTACCGGTTGATTTGCCCCTCTATGACCAAACTTTAACTTATAGGTATCACTACCAAGAGCCAAACCTATAATCTGATGTCCTAAACATATACCAAAGACAGGAACTTCCTCTTCTATAAGACCCCTAACAGTTTCGACTACATAATCCAATCTCTTTGGGTCCCCAGGTCCATTAGAGATTAAGACACCAGCAGGGTCAAAAGCAAGAACCTCTTCTTTTGTATACCAAGCAGGAACTATAACTACCTCAAAACCAAGAGATAAAAGAGATCTTACTATACCCTGTTTTACACCACAGTCTATAAGAACAATTCTCTCGCTTCCATTTCCAAGATAAACAGGTTCTTTTACACAGGAAGACCTCACAAAGTCAAAATCCTCTATATGCCAATTAAGGATCTGACTCATAAGTTCTTCTCTTCTATCTTCGGAAAATTCTTTAGAGGAGATTATACCTCTAAGAGTTCCAAATATCCTAAGCTTTTTTGTCAGAGCTCTCGTGTCTATACCAGAAAGTCCCACTACATCAAATTTCTTTAGAAAACTGTCAATATCATAATCTATACCCCAATGACTAGGAGTTTTACAATATTCTCTAACTATAACCCCCCTCACTAGAGGAACATCAGATTCTCTATCTTCAAATTGTATTCCGTAATTTCCTATCAGCGGGTATGTAAATACTAATATCTGTCCACTATATGACGGATCAGTAATAGATTCGGGATAACCAACCATAGATGTATTAAATACCACTTCTCCTATGGTTTCTCCTTCTGCTCCAAAAGACATCCCTCTTAATAAAGTTCCATCTTCTAATAAAAGAAAACCCAACTAATTAGATCCCTCCTTTAATAACCTTTTCTAATATATATACCCCCTCTTCTATCTCTTGTTCGTTTATTACAAGAGGAGGCACTATCCTTACTGTATTCTTTCCACAAGTTATAACTAAAAGCCTCTCTTCAATACACCTTTCACATATACTTCTTGCATTACTTTTTGTATCAATTCCATACATCAGTCCAATCCCTCTTACATCTAACACATCATCAAGAGGAGCTATCTTTTCTTTTAATAACTTACCCAAGAAATTTCCAACTTCATTTATATGTGGAAGAAGCTTTTCTATCTCTTCTATTACAACACTAGCAACACTAGTTACTAAAGGATTTCCGCCAAATGTTGAGGCATGATCCCCATAATGGAGAGACTCTGTTACTTTACTATTTATCACAGTAGCACCAATTGGCAAGCCACCACCTAATCCTTTGGCAAGGGCTAGCATATCAGGAATCACATTAAAGTGTTGAAAAGCAAACATCTTTCCAGTTCTTCCTATCCCCGTCTGAACTTCATCGAATATAAGAAGTGTATCGTATTTATCACAAAGATATCTAGCTGTCTCTATAAATTCTTGTCTGGCTGGATTTATACCACCTTCACCCTGTATTGGCTCTAATATAACTGCACAATAATCTCCCTTTCTAAGCTCTTCCTCCAGTGCCTTAGTGTCATTAAATTCAATAAAGGTGACTCCTTCTATAAGTGGCTCAAAAGGTTCTTGATATTTCTTCTGCCCAGTAACAGATAGACTTCCCATAGTTCTCCCATGGAAGGAATTTAAAGTAGATATAAATTTATATTTTTTCTTCTCTTTTCCCCACCTTCTTGAAAATTTGAGACTGGCTTCTATAGCTTCTGTCCCACTATTACAGAAAAAGACCTTATCTAGCCCTGATAATTTTACTAACCTTTTTGCTAATTCCACCTGTGGCTCAGTATAGTATAGGTTAGATATATGAGTAAGTTTTCTCACCTGTGATGAAACTGCTTCAATAATCTTCGGATGAGCATATCCCAAAGAATTCACTGCAATACCACTAGCAAAATCTAGATATCTGTTATTATTCTCATCGAAAACATAGACCCCCTCACCCTTTACAATGCTTAAAGGGAATCTATTATAAAGTGGTGCCAAATATAACTTCTCTTCCCTAATGTCCATCTTTCTTCCCTCTTATGATAGTTCCTTGAGAAAGATTATTACCTATCCAGACTTCTTTTACACCTGCATCTATTGCAGATATAGCAGATTTTACCTTCGGTATCATACCTTCTTTTATTATTCCCTTTTCTATAAGGGATTTTGCCGTATTAGCATCAAGTTTTGTTATAAGATTCTTATTCCCATCTAGAATACCTATAACATCGGTAAAAAGGAAAAGTTTATCTGCCTTAAGAGCCTTTCCGACCTCTATAGCAACAAAATCTGCATTTACATTACAAGGGAGACCATCCTCTGTCTCAGAAACAGGAGAGAGGACTAAGGTAAAACCAAGTCCTAAAAGTTTCTTTATGGGTTCTACATCTACAGCCTTTATTTCCCCAACGTAACCAAGTTCTATCTTTCTTCTCGTAGTTATAAGCCCTAAGTCTCTTCCACTTATACCTATAGATTTTATACCCATATGACACAAAACACTTGTAATCTGCTTATTTACTAATCCACTTAAGACCATTTCTACGACTTCCATTGTTCTTCTATCGGTATATCTTTCTCCTTCAACAAAATAAGTCTCTATACCTAGTTCAGATAAAAGACTTGTAATCTGTTTTCCACCCCCATGGACAAGAACAAACGGATTTCCGTTTGCGATATCATTTATACCTCTTATTACCTTTTCTAAAGCTGATGGGTTCTCTGCAATACTTCCACCTAATTTGACTACCAGACTCATGAGAGATAACTTCCGTTTATAAATACATAATCTGGAGTAAGGTCACAACCCCAAGCTTTTCCTCGGGATTTACCTTCTCCAACGATTATCTTTATCGGCACCTCCTTACCTTCTAAGATCTTTATCACTCTATGTTCATCAAACTCGATACCAACCCCATTCTCAACTAACTTAACATCCCCAAAGAATATACTAACTTTTTGTGGATCAAACGTATCAGAGTTGGCCCCTAATGCACTCATTATTCTTCCCCAATTAATTTCTTTTCCCCAAACAGCAGACTTAAAAAGATTACTTCCTACTACAGCTCTAGCCATTCTTATTGCCTGTTCCTCATCCTCCGTTCCTATAACCTCTACTTCTATAAGTTTCTCAGCTCCCTCTCCATCTTTTGCTATCTTCTTAGCAAGCTCAATCATAACTTCTTTTAAGGCATCTCTAAAAAGCAGAAAGCCTTTCTCATCTTTATTCTTTATCTCTATATTACTTGCCTTACCATTAGCCATTATAACAACGCTGTCATTAGTACTCATATCTTTATCTATAGTAATTGCATTTAGAGAGACATTAACTGCAGATTGCAGAGCCATCTTAAGTAAAGCTTTATCTATCTCTATATCTGTTGTGATAAAACATAGTAAAGTTGCAAGGTTTGGATGTATCATACCTGAACCTTTAGCACAGGCACCTATCCTTACAGTTGCCCCATTATAAAAAAAGGAGGCTTGCACCTCCTTTGGTACCCTATCAGTTGTCATAATTGCTCGTTCAAAAAGCGTTCCTGCCTCTTTACTCAATCCACTCACAAGAACAGGTAAGCCTTTTAATATATTATCTACAGGGAGTCTTTTACCTATAACTCCAGTAGACGCTATACCTAATAACTTAGGCTCTTCATTTAGAAGGCTTCCAAGTTCATTTAATATAACCTCTGCATCTAAAAAACCTTGTTCTCCTGTACATGCATTGGCACACCCGCTATTTGCTATGATACCTTTTAATACCCCTGACCTCAGTCTTTCAGAGGTTATTACTACCGATGGAGACTTTACTTGATTTGTAGTGAACATTCCACTAGCTTTAGCTATACAAGTACTTATAAGTAGGCCTAAATCCAACCCCTCTTTCTTTACCCCACAATGTATGCCGTTAGCAAGAAATCCTTTAGGAAATGTTACACTCATGGGTACAAAGGTGCTATATCAAGTCCAAGATTTTCTTCTAAACCAAACATAATATTCATATTTTGAACCGCTTGTCCACTAGCTCCTTTTACAAGGTTATCTATAGCAGAAGTTATTATAGCTATATCATCTTGAACAGAGACACCAATATCACAGAAATTAGAACCCCTTACCCCTTTAGTAGAGGGAAACTGTCCTACAGGCATTATACGAACAAAGTAAGAGTCTTTATAAAAATTCTTATACATCTCATAAAGCTTTTCTACATCTATCCTTTCGTTAAGAGGAGCGTATATCGTTGTTAATATCCCTCTAGATATAGGCACCAACTGAGGTGTAAAAGCAACCTTAATATTTCTTCCAGCAATTAGACTTGCCTCTTGTTCCATCTCTGGTATATGTCTATGTTTACCAACATTATAGGGTTTAACATTTTCAAATATCTCCGAAAAACTCATATCTATTGTTCCCTTTCTTCCAGCTCCAGAAGTACCTGATTTTGAATCTATGTATAGCCAGTCACCTTTAAGCAGTTTATTCTTTAATATGGGGGCTATACCTAATAGAAAACTTGTTGGATAGCAACCAGGATTAGCAACTATCCTAGCATTTTTTATCTTTTCCTTATTTAATTCTGGAATTCCATAGACCGCTTCATTGACAAGTTGGGGATATTGATGTTCAAATTCATACCATTTTTTATAATCCGATAGATTCTTTAGTCTAAAATCAGAACCGATATCTATTACCCTCTTTCCAGAATGGACTAAAAGATTAGTTCTTTCGGCACTAACACCAGCGGGAAGAGCCAAAAAAGCTACATCAAAATCCTTATCTTTAATCCTCTCATATTCCTCTTCATTAGTGAGAGTTATAGGCTCAAATCTCTCTAAATGTGGATATATAGTACTGAAACTTTCCCCTGAATATGTATGACTAAATATATATTTTATCTTTACCTCTGGATGATTCAAAAGGATTCTAAATAATTCTATACCTGTATAACCAGTTGCTCCCCAAATGGCTACACCTATCAAGGTCTCTTTCCTCTCTTTCTAGCTGAAGAGCTTAGAGGTAATCCCCAAATGTAGATGAAACCTTCTGCTTTCTTCTGGTCAAAAACATCTCCTTTTTCATAGGTAGCCAAAGATCTCTCATATAGAGAGAAAGGCGAACTTCTCTGAGACACAATAATATTTCCTTTATAAAGCTTTAGCCTAACAATCCCATTTACCACCTCTTGTGTTACATCAAAGAAAGCCTCTAGAGCTTCCCTCATATGTGAGAACCATAGCCCATCGTATATAAGCCTTGCATACTCACTCTCTAGATTACCCTTTAAGAAGAGAAGATTACGTTCCATAACTAGGTGTTCTAATTCTTTATGGGCCTGTATTATTACGGTAGCAGCAGGAACCTCATAGACTTCTCTAGACTTTATACCTACAAGACGGTCCTCTATCATATCTATTCTCCCGATACCATGAAGACCTGCTAGAGAATTTAGTGCAGTGATAATTTCTATTAATGGGAGCTCTTTTCCATTTAAAGAGACAGGTATACCTCTTTCGAATCCTATCTCTACATACTCAGGTTCATCTGGTGCAGACATAGGAGACCTAGTCCAGACAAATGGTTCCTCGGGAGGTTCTACCTTTAAGTCTTCTAAGACGCCAGACTCTATACTTCTACCCCAGAGATTTTCATCTATACTATAAGGAGATTTTTTGGTAACAGGAACAGGAATTCCATGCTTTTCTGCATATTCTATTTCTTCCTCCCTAGAAAAACCCCATTCCCTTATAGGAGCTATAATCTCTAGGTTTGGATCTAGAGCTCTTACAGAAACCTCTATCCTTACCTGGTCATTTCCCTTGCCAGTACAACCATGAGCAACTGCATCTGCACCATACATTCTAGCGGTTTTTACCAATTCTCTCGCTATTAATGGTCTAGTTATTGAGGTAGAGAGTGGATATTTACCTTCATAAAGAGCATTTGCCTTTATAACTCTTTTCACATAGTGGTTCACAAAAACCTCTTTGGCATCAACAACTACTGCGTCTTTTGCACCAATATCTAAAGCCTTTTTCCTTACAGCCTCAAGGTCTATCGGCTGTCCCATATCTAAGGTAAGGGTTATAACTTCGGCACCATATTTTTCTTGAATCCATCTTATAGCAACAGAAGTATCAAGACCTCCTGAATAGGCTAAAACTACTCTCTTCGCCATCTTTTTCCCTCCAAGTTCATATTCTGATTAATTATACAAGGTAAGGTCAAGAGATGCAATAGACCTTTAAGAAATCTCATCAACTTTATTATTTTTCTCTCTATACAGAGACTTATCAGCAATAGTAAGTATCTCTTCCAAAGAGTTACCATCCTTAGGAAAAAGAGCTAAACCAAAGGATATATTTATATTATTTAGATTCTTCTTTAGATTACTTCTTATTCTCTCATATAGGAACTCTACGTTCTCTAATTCTCCAGGTAAGACAATAACGAATTCGTCTCCTCCATACCTAAAACTTAAGTCAGTGGATCTAATAGAATTTTTTAATATATCTGCGAACGTTTTAAGAGCTACATCTCCAGCCTGGTGCCCATAGGTATCATTATATTTTTTAAAACCATCCAGGTCACTCATTAATAAAGTAAAGGGGGTCTTATTTAAAATCATATCGTTGATATATTTCTCAAGTGCTCTCCTATTATAAAGGCCAGTTAAGGGGTCTATATAGGCTTTTTTCTCCATATCTATAGCATAAGAGAGTAGCGACCCTTGTGTTTTCACTATTATCCTTGATAACCAATACATAAGGACTATTATGCCATTTATATACGCTATACCAAAAGCGTCTCCTAATATAGCTGAATATACTTCCAGAATAGCTAAGAAAAAAGTATTTATAACTGCTATTCTTAAAGCCCAATTAGGCTCTCTTTCTATCCCATGAGATATAACAGGGATAAGAAATAAAAAAATAAATGGACTTTTCTGAATACCTGTATTAAGCACCACAGAGATATTCAGTAATAGTGAAGACATTATTGGTATCCAAGGAGAGCTAAATCTCAATATGTGAAATAGTAGAAAAACAATTCCAAGAAGAAGGGGAACGTAAAAGTATTTAGTATCCTTTGCTAATAAAATATAAGCTACCGCAAAGAAGAGTGCGGTAACTATCCTCATATTACGAACCTCTCTTCTTATCTCCCTATATATACCCAACTCCTCTCTATACTTAAATGGCTCCATAGACTACTCTCAAGGTTTAGTTAGTTATATAAAAATAATATCACATTTTGATAGGTAAGATAATTCAATTGTAGATAAATTGTAAAATCTCAATAGATAGGTGAGAGGTCTGTCCTATGCAAAATGAATACTACAAAACTGTAACCCCATTAATTAATTATCAGAAACTCAAATAGAACAAAAATATGTACCATAAATGATATAATTCAAAAGTAGAGTAGAGATTCCAAATTAAAGAAGAGGTATCAAATACTAGAAAGGGAATATCTATATACTATGGATAAATTTTTGCCTATCACTTTGGAAGAGGCTATAAGTAAAGGATGGGAAGAGCTAGATGTGATAATCGTTACTGGTGATGCTTATGTTGATCATCCTTCCTTTGGTTCTGCTGTAATTGGAAGGATTTTAGAATACTATGGATTCAGAGTAGGTATTATCTCACAACCAGATTGGAGAGATAAAGAATCTTTTAAGATTTTAGGGAAACCTAGACTTTTCTTTGGTATAACTGCAGGAAATGTCGATTCATTAGTTGCAAATTACACTCCCAATAAAAGGAGAAGAAAAGAAGATGCCTATACTCCCGGAGGAATACCTGGCAAAAGGCCAGACAGGGCTACTATAGTCTATTCAAATATCGTCCATGAAATATATCCAGATGTACCAATTATATTAGGTGGTCTTGAAGCTAGTTTGAGAAGATTCTCTCATTATGACTTTTGGGATGATAAAGTTAGACACTCAATTATACTCGATTCTAGAGCAAAGGTTATCGTCTATGGTATGGGAGAAAAACAGGTAGTAGAAATCGCCAAAAACCTTGCACTAGGAAAATCCTGGTATGAGATATACATGATTCCAGGGATCGTTTACGTATTAAATGAAAAAGAGTTTAATGAACTTCTCAGAGACAAAGACTACCTAATACTTCCATCATTTGAAGAGGTATCTCAAGATAAGGATAGATATTTTGACTTTCAGATGTTACTTTTAGAAGGAGTAAAAAGGAGAAAAATTCTGGTTCAAAGAGATGGGAATAGATACATCATTCAGAATCCTCCTCCCATTTACAATACTCAAGACCTAGATTTTATCTATTCATTACCATTTCAAAGATTACCACATCCGTCTTATAGAGATAGGATACCTGCTTTAGAGACAGTAATGACATCTATTACTTCTCATAGAGGATGCTTTGGAAGCTGTACATTCTGTTCCCTTAATCTTCACCAAGGATGGCAGGTAATTTCTAGAAGCGAAGAGGCCATTTTAGAAGAAGCAAGTAGACTAACTAAACACAAAATTTTTAGAGGTACTATCAATGATGTTGGAGGTCCTACCGCCAATATGTACAAATTGAGATGTAAGATTTATAAGGTTCCAGGGTCTTGTGCAGATAGGGAGTGCCTATTCCCTGATATATGCAAAAACTTAGAGATAGATTATTCGCATCAGCTTAAACTCTTAAAAAAGATCAAAGGGATTTCTGGTGTAAAACACATATTTATTGCCTCTGGAATAAGATATGACCTCGCTTTGAAAGATGAAGAATATATAAAAGAGATAATTAAAGGAGAATATATTGGAGGACATTTATCAACTGCTCCAGAACACATAAAAGATCACATCCTTGAGATTATGAAAAAACCCAAATTTGAAGTTTATGAAAAATTTACCTCTATCTTCGAAAAAATTGTAAGAAGACTGGGAAGTGAGACATATATTATTCCATATTTTATATCTTCTCATCCAGGATCCACCTTAAAAGATGCATGGGACTTAGCTATGTATGTAAAAGAGTTAGGATATTATTTAGAGCAGATACAAGATTATACCCCACTCCCACTTACTCCAGCTTCATGCGCTTTTTATACCGGATACCACACACTGAGAAAAGAAGAGATTTACGTGGCAAAAAGTTACGAAGAGAGAAGACTTCAAAGAGCCTTAGTTCAGTATAGGGATGCCAAGAATAGAGAATTTCTTATAAGGCACAGAGATAAAATACCATTTTCACTAGAAAAGCTATTCAAAAAGAATAATTAAGGCTTCTAACAAAAGTAAAGTACTTTCTATATTCATTCTACTTTTCCTTCACGCTTAAGAAACATCTTCTAAGAGCCTCTATTTTTATTTCATCTTCAAATATAGCCTGAGCAGTAAAAACTATTACACCATCAGGATTAGCATCTAGAGAAATCCTTATAACATCTTCAAGATTGTCTACCTTCGAGGGCTCATCTACCGCCTGTACGATAGGTACCACAAGCTTTCCAGTTTTATTCCTTAGATATAAAGAATAATCCTTTATCCAACTTACAGGAAATCCACACATAAGATGATAGACCATTGGAGAGAATATATCTACATACTGTGACAAAGCTTTAAAATCTTGTGCAATAATCTTAAGAATAGCTCCACCAAACTGGTCTTCTCTCCAGGGAACAGAGAAAATACCAAGTATAGCTTTTGGATTAATATCCTTTATTATCTTTCTAGCATCTCTACAAAAAGACGTAATCTGCTCACATTTCCATTTGGTCCAATCTTCTAGCTTTTCATTTAAAATCCATCTAGCTTTGTCTTGAATAGCTGTTCCAGGTATAACAGTTCCTATATATTTTTCAAACTTCTTTATAGATCCTTCATCAAATGAAGATTGCTCAAGTTTTGGGTTTGGAACCTCCCAATGACAGGGGTATCTTATAAAATCGAGCCATAATCCATCAATATTGTAATTTTGAAGAGTTTCTCTTATTTCATTTGACTTTTTGTCTCTATACCAGTCTATAGCTGGATTTATCCCCATATACCACTTAATAGGAGTTAAAGGCTTCCCATCTACACCAATTGGAGCCAATTCAGGATACTTTTCAACAGTATCCTTTCCAACAAATATACCTATCTCAACAAAGACCCTTGCTCCCTCTCTATGGATTCTATCTACTACATCTTCACCAAGATTCTTATGGCTTATAAATACAGCGTTTATATTATAATCTCCTAGACTTTCACCCCTATTCCATATAACTTCCGGAGAACCAAAAATCCCCAATATCATTTTTTCTCCAGTGCCTTTACTATCTCACCAATAAACATCCTATGATAGTCTTTCATTGGATAATTATTATGAATGCTATCATCTAAAAAGTTTTCAGGATTTATATCTTGATAATATATCTTCCTACAGATAAAGACTAGTCTCGCCTCATCAAAGTAGACAGTTTTATAATCCCCATCCTCTATAGGGGTTAATCCGCTAAGCTTAACTTTATCTACATCTCTTCCTGAATATCTTCCACATATATTGAGAGCCTCTTTGTATCTTTCAGAGAAGAATGAAAGTGTAAAATACTCATTTTCATTAGCAAACTTATAGGTATACCTAGTTGGCCTTATAAAACAGAAAGCAACCTTTTTACCCCACAAGATACCTAAACTACCCCAGCCTGCAGTCATCATATTGAAAGAATTTATATCTCCGCTGGATATAAGCATCCAGTCCTTTCCTATAAGATTAAATGGATTAACTAAAAGGTTCTCCAAAGAAATAATTTTATGTGCCAATCCAGACACCTCCTAAAATCTTGAATTTTAACTAATCATACCATTAGGGGTAGTATTTTTCAATTTTTATTTCAAAACGAATACTGCTCTTACCGCTACCATTACCTCTTTATCGATAGTAGATGTATCATAGGTTCCGTAATCACTTACCTCTGTTGAGTTTGGAGCTAATACCTGAACTACCCCCATAGTTGCAGATTTCAGACTCCCAACCTTTTGCCCTGTGCTCTGAGCAATCCTTTCAGCCCTAGCTTTAGCATCATTCATAGCTTCTGTAAGTAGAGTTACTCTCAGTTCTGGAAGCTTAGAATAGTAATACTCAAGAGACTGTGTAGAAAATAGCACCCCTCTATCTAGAAGTCCTTGGAAATTCTTAGCCAGATGAGTTATCTTTTCAATATCATTAGACTGGATCTCTATAGTCTGTTTTAAGATATATTCTCTGGGGAGATTCTGATTATATATCCAAGGTTTTTCAACGGATACTGGAGATATTATTAGATTTTTAGTATCAATTCCATTTTCCTTATAGAAATCTAAAACCTTATTTAAGTCCATATTCATCTGCTTATATCCTTTACTTAAGGAGTCCTCTGGAATATTTCTACTAAACTCTCCTACCCATCTCACTATATCAGATGTTACCCTTACCCTAGCTGAACCAGTTACACTGAGCGTATTATCCAAAGACTTTACCTGATAAAATGTATAAGAACCAATACTAGCGCTAATAATTAAACTTATACCTAGTATTACCGACCACAAAATACGTTCACTTTTCATCCCTACCTCCTTGCATAATATTTATAACAATATTATGCACCACTTAACCAATTAAATCAAATATACTGTTTTGAGTTTACCTGATTCACCAACAACACAGCAAACCCCTTCTAAATCAGCCGAAATATAAATCTTCATAATCTACTCACCCCGCAAAGAGAACTATCTAACCTTCTGGAGAAGAATTTTATCATACAGCCATATCTAACAATCAAAGATCATTTACTGAAAGATTCTATCGCATAACTTAAACAAACAAAATCGACTTTCAAACAATATATATTTATATGACCTTACTAAATTATAAGTAGCTAACCTCAGACCCTCCATAAAATTTTCATAAGGGAGAAAGAGACCGTCCTTTCTCCCTTTTTATAACTATTTTGGCTTGAAAAGGACCTGTAAAGATAGACTCTATAAACTTTAGCATGATATAAAACGAAGGAGAAGTACCTCCATAAGATTAGATGGTACTTCTCCTTCATGCTTTTTGAACCATCGACCAAAATTATAGTAGTTACACTATAAAAGATAGATTTTGAATCTCACACTTATACATGCAATTATATATTGCCATCCTTCCATATAAAACTACTTAGTCTCTTTGATAAAGAACTGCTCTGGATTCCAGTACCCTGGAGATAAAAGTCTCCAATCGTGGACAATTCCTTCTTTAGGGACATTTCTAAAGTTATTCTTTACCAGGATTGGATATGGATAGTTAACTAATCCAACATACCATATATTACGAGCATGTGACCTAAGTATAGCTCTTCCCAAATTAAGTTTCTTGACTGGGTCTATGGTTTCCTTAAGTTGGTCATAAAGTTTCTGAAGTTCTCTGATCTCTGGGATTGGTTCTTCTCCACCTTTCCCCTCTGTTGCATACCATATTCCATACAATGGTGCCCAATAGGAATAGTTTGAAG
>JAOACC010000064.1 GCA_026418035.1 bacterium | reverse complement strand
GTGATAGATGGTAGGTAGAATATAACTCTAAAGATAGTGATACCTTTTACTTTTTGATCTAATAAAACTGCAGCGATTAGAGCTATTATTAATCTTATGGGTAAGGTAACTCCTACATAGTAACATGTATTAAATATGGCTCTTCTCCATAGTGGATCTGCAATCATAGCTTGATAATTTCCTATACCGATAAATTTTGGAGCAGAAACTACATCATATCTTGTAAAACTAAAATATAAGGAGGAGGCCATTGGTACTATATGAAACAACAATACACCTATCACTGCAGGAGCTATAAAGATATAATTTGTTAATGTTTCTTTTAAACGCCTATCCATAGACTTACTTTTCGTAGATTTTCTTTAATTCTTCTTCAGCTACTCTCTGTGCACTCTGTAGTGCATCTTCTACAGATGCCTTTCCAAAAATAGCCTTCTGTAGCTCTCTAGCTATAGCTCCTCTTACGGATTCCCATCCTGGATGTGTCTGGAAAGGAACAGTCTCTGGGAGGGAGAATTGTCTTATCATACCCTGATAAGCTGGATGTTGGAATGTTGGTAGTTTCCAATTTTCTTTCCATACTGACAAATGCCCTTCGTAAGGCGCCACTAAAGCTTCCATCTCTTTGGATGTAAACCATTTGAGGAAACTCCATGCCTCTTCTGGATATCTTGTTTTAGCATTTACCATAAACTTATTATCTGCTATATATGTAGTTCTATTTACCTTTTTAGGCATAATGAAAGAGCTGAAATTTAAATTAGGAGCTCCTTTACGAAATCTAGATATATGACCTCCATGTAACCACCACATTGCTACTTGCCCATTATAAATCAATGTCTCCCAAGAACCTTCTAACTCTGGAGGCATAGTATTTTTATACACATAGATATTATCTACTACAAATTTAAACGCCTCTTTAGCTTCTTTACTGAGTAAATTATAGGTGGGTCTTCCAGTTTTTTTATCTATAGTCATTATCTGTCCACCGGCTTGCCTTGTCCAGGTATCTAGGACAGCCTCTACACAAACCGGATCTACTCGAGAATAGGTTGAAAGCGCAAATCCCCACTGTTTCTTATCTGGATTTGATAGTTTATTGGCTACAGTTCTAAACTCTTCCCATGTATTCGGAGGACGAACGATGCCTGCTTGCTTAAATAGGTCAACATTATAACCTGGTGTATACCAGTATTCTCCTCTAGGTAAGCCATAAATACGCCCTTTATAAGAAGAACCTACAATAAGATGATTGAAGAAGAAACTACTGGCATTAAGTTCTTTCTGATCTCTTATAAAATATTTATGTAAATCAAGGATCAATCCTTTATCTGCAAATTCTGTAATCCAATAACCTTTACCATAAAGGACATCTGGAGCTGTCCCAGCAGCAAAAGCAGCTAGAAGTTTGCGATAAAGATCACTCCATCCTCCTGGGACATTTGTAAGTTCTATCTTAATATCAGGATGAGCCTCCTCAAACTTCTTTATAACTAACTCGTAACCAGGAAGCCTAACTGCATCCGCCTGAAGCCACACAGTTAAAGTCTTTACTGCTGATAAAGCAGTCCCTTGAATAAGATTTAAACTTACTAATAATACCAACACTATTAACATAAACCTTTTAAAGAACATACTCTCGACCTCCTTTTTAATATCCAGATTCTAAATCGGCTAAACCAAAGAGGTTTTCTCCTCTAAGAAATCTTCTTAGATTTTCACCAATATTAATAAGGGCTCTTTCTCTTGACTCTTTAGTAGCACCACTATAGTGAGGAGTCATTATGACATTAAAGTTATGAAGAGGGTATTCTGTAGGATAACCGTTATATGTGCCCTTTTCTTCAATTTCCCATACATCTAGGGCTGCTCCTGCCAACTTTCCAGATTTTAATGCATAATACAGCGCTTTTTCATCTATTATCCCTCCTCTTGAGATGTTTATTAGATAGCTACCATCCTGCATAGCATTGAATCTTTCCTCGTTCATAAGATGATAACTTTTAGGTGTTAAAGGAAGACTTAGTACTACATATCTAGACTTAGAAAGTAGCTTATCTATCTCATCTACTCCACAGACAAAGTCTAATTCGTAATGTTCTTTAGATAGTCTCTCTGGATGTAATACACAGGTACTAATATGCATTCCAAAGATCTTTGCTCTCTTGTAAACTTCCTGTCCAATAGCTCCAAAGCCTATAAGTCCTAAGGTAGAACCAAATAGTTCCCCCCCTAGACTACCCTTCATCCTATCCTTTTTCCTCTCTTGAGACCAGCTGCCATGGAAAGCTAAAGCTTCGTGCATTAAGAATACCCTTCTAGAAAGTGCTATCATACACATTATTACAAACTCTGAGATGTTTATACTGGCAGGGTTCGCCTTTGCTACTAGAATCTTACGTCTTATTACTTCCTCTAGGATGCCATCCCTTAAAATAAAATCAATACCATGTCCTAAGGTATGGATTAATTTTAAATTATCAGCCTTATCTAGAAGTTCTCTGTTTATACCACCTACAACTACGTCTATATCTCTTAGAATCTCTGGATTGTTTTTTATCTCTGTATTAGTTAAAATCTCTACTTCTTTAGGCCAGTTGTTTCTTATAATATTTAACTCTTCCTCGCTTGGATTCCAAAATAATAAGACCTTGAGCATTATTACCTCCAATTTACTCTTTTCTTAAGACTACCGCTTCAAATAAATCTAATTTTGGAATAGTCAGTACTATATTCCCGTTTTCAGACTCTAAAGGAATTTCTCTTCCCATCTTCAAGAGGACGGCAGATGTAAACTCATCTCTAGTATTAATCTCTAATCTAATATCAAAGATAGGAATTGGATTATAATAGGCAGTGTTATTATTTCCAGAGAAATTAACTAGATGAATTATATAATCCCTAGAAGATATTTGTCGGTACAGAGTTACTCCCACCTGAGGAGGAGCATCTGTTATTATCTGTCTACCACTTCTTAGTAGTTTCTCTATTATTAGATTAAACACTTTAGAATATTCTTCCAATCTATGCTTATAGAATAGATAATCAATCCTCCAAGGAAGATATGCTGTCTTTCCTTTTCCATATTCGTACCAGATAATCCCAGGATTTGATGTTTCTATATCAGGATAACATTTTTCTGGAGGTCCATACCTTTGTGGTGGTATGAGTCTTAAAGAGGTTTCAGCACCTTCTTTTAAAGATGCATAGATATAATTTTCATCAAGAACAATAAGGCGGGTATCTTGAAACCCCTCCATGTCTTCCTCTACTCTAAGATACGATGATCTCATATCCTCTTTTATGAAGTTAAGAGCCGAAACCCCTAAACTTTTAAGGGCAAATTCTCCTCTTGGATCCCCCTTAGATGTGTATAGCGCGGTATTATCCGTTGCTAATATAGATCCTCCTCTCTCTACAAATTTATCTAAAATATCTGCTATTTCGTTATCTATACAGGCGACATTCGGCATAACTATCAACTCATACTTAGATAGTTCGTCTAGAAAGCCTTCATCTTTTAGTAACGAAGAGTATATTACATCAAAGGGATGATGTTTTTCTTGAAGCATTCTATAAGCTCCGCGGAAGCTGTAGATATATCTATCTAATGGGTTCTTCTTACCATAATATTCTCTTGTCTCTTCCGAAAATAGTAATCCTATCTTAGCTAGAGACTTAAGATCCTTATAGTAACACTCATTCTTTTTATGATATCTAAATATCTCCTTTACTATAGGGTAGCCTTTAGTATCTTCCTGATCTAAAGTTCCTAAGACATAAAAATCTAAGTTTCCCCCTTCCGCTAGTTGTTGGGCAAATCGTAATCCTAGGCATCCTTGAGATTCGCTGACAAATCTATAAGGGATATCAATAAAATAAACTACAGCGCTATGAAAAGGTTTACCCTTTCCAAATACCCTTGCATACTTAGCCTGCTCTCCAGACCAATGTTCCCATTCTGGTTGAGGTCTATCAATAGCCCTGTTAACTTCCATTCTTATAATATCTGAGTATTTAGAGTTGAACATAACTCCAACATTGGGCCAATGACTCTTTATAAACTCATATACTCTCTTTGTTAGGTCCTCTACTGTGTTATGCCTAAATTCTATATAGTCTTTATACACAGGGTCATCCGGATCTTCTACTTTGGGAAGTTCTTTCCCATACATTACCTTAAATCTCTTTTTACAGCCAAGACATTGACAAATCCCATGATAATTACCACTGTAGTCATACACTTGATATCCAAACATATTGAAGAAAACCCCATCTAGTTGATACTTATTAAGGGCTTCTTCTAGTATCTTAAAAATATACTCTTGATAGTATCCTCCATTTATACAGGTATGGTATAGTCCATTGTATACAACAGGTTTTCCATCTGTCCTTAACCAAAACCAATCCGGATGAGCTTCATATACATACCTGTGAGACTTGGAAAAATCAAATCTACCAACTACCTTTATGTCATGTGTATGGGCTTCCTCTAACACATCTCTAATCATATCTCCATTTAGGAATATATTCCTGTGGTGAAATTCAAGCTCAGTTGGATAAAAAGCTTCTATTCCTCCCACATTTATCAGTAAGACATTGGCATCAAAATCTTTTACCTTTTTTATCAAAATTTTAGGATTTAAGGCCACATCTATTTCTCTTAGATTTGTCTGTATAAGTCTATAAGGTTCATTCCACCAGTGAGTCATAAATTCGCCTCCATCTCAGAATATTAAAGGGGCTTCTAAAAGATAGCTAGAAGCCCCTTATTTCTCTAGCTCTTTAACCCTGTAAGTGCAATACCTTCTATAAAGTATCTTTGGAAAAAGAAATATAACAAAATACAAGGAATAACAGCCACTACAGAAGCTGCCATTAAATAGTGCCAATAATTTCCCATCTCACTTCTAAATCCTGCTAAACCTAATGGAACAGTAAACTTATCAGGAGAATTTATAAAGATAAGTGGACGAAAGAAATCATTCCAACTTCCCATAAAAGAGAATATCACAACAGTTATAAGCGCATTCTTAGATAGTGGTAAGTATATATCCCAGAATATCCTTATATAACCACAGCCATCTATAATAGCAGCCTCTTCTAACTCTGTTGGTATAGTCATAAAGTACTGTCTTAACAAGAATATGTAAAAAGCACCACCAAAGAATGAAGGTATATAAAGAGGAAGATGGGTATTTACCCATCCAAGCTGTTTAAATATGATAAATAGGGGTATTATGGTGACTTGGCTAGGAAGCATCATCGTACCTAGAAGAAGGAAGAAGAGTATATCTCTCCCTTTAAATGGTATTCTAGCAAAACCATAGGCAGCTAATGTGCAAGATATTAGATGTCCTATAATAGAAAATAGAGTGATTTTAGTGCTATTTATAAAGTATCTACCAAAAGGAACAGCTGTTAGAGCCTCTATGTAGTTATTCCATTTAATGGGATTCGGTATCCATTTTATTGGAAGAAGAAAAACATCTTCTATAGGTTTTAGTGATGTGGATAACATCCAAAAGAATGGAAGGCCAAAAACTATAGCTCCAAACGTTAAAAGCACGTAAGCTATCAGGGTTCTATAGGTCTGTTGAAAAGAGGTCCCATATCTTCTCATACTATCTTCCTCCTTCGTAATATACCCACTTAGAAAACTTAAACTGTAATAGTGTAAGCATCATTATTATGAAAAATAGTATCCATGCTAAGGCAGACCCATATCCCATTTGTAGCCATGTAAAAGCTTTTTCATAGAGATACATAACATAGACTATAGTAGCATTTGCAGGCCCTCCAGCGGTCATTATGTATACCTTATCAAAGACTTGAAACGATTGAATTATCCCTATTACTAGATTGAAGAAAAAAATAGGAGAGATAAGAGGTATAGTTATAAATAGATGCTTCCTAAAACTACCAGCTCCATCTATCTCTGCTGCCTCATAGAATTGGGTAGGGACATTCTGTAATCCGGAGAGGAAAATTACAACCTGTGTACCAACCTGCCATAGTGCTACAAGAATAATACCCGGCATAGCCCATTTAGGGTCTCCTAACCATGCTGGGCCTTGAATACCAAAGAAGTTTAAAACCATATTTATTATCCCGAAGGATGGATTTAATACCCAGGTCCATATAAGAGCCATTGCAACTCCAGATGTTACAGTTGGAAGATAGAAGATAGTTCGATAGAATCCCATTCCTCTTATCTTTTGATTTAAAAGTATAGCTATAAGAAAAGCAAACAGTAGTCTCAATGGGACACTTACTCCAACATAGTATACCGTATTTACAAAAGCCTTCCAGAAAATTTTGTCGTTAAAGAGGATATTATAGAAGTTAGTTAGACCTATAAACTTAGGTGGTGTAATAATATCGTAGTTACAAAATGAAAGATAAAAGGAAGATAACATCGGTCCTAGGTTGAAGAAAAAGATACCTAAAGCTGATAGTAAAACAAAACCATATCCAACTAGGTTTATTCTAAATTTTTTAGACCTTAAAAGCCTCATTATACCCTCTTAACTAAAACTTATACTTAGAGCCATATGTTTCTCTCATAATCTTAGTCATAGCTTCCTTAGCAGCCTTGAGTCCTTCGTCTATACTCTTTTGTCTATATATTATTGCATTTATCTCTTTTGAAAGTGTTACCATTAGTGCCTGCCAGTTATATGGATATTTCTTGTGAAATACTGCATCAGGATGTAAGAGCATCTCTCTAGCCTTTAGATAGTCAGGATCTGTATTGAACGGAGCGGTATTCCAAAACTTCTTTCTAAGAGGAACATATACGCCATCTTTACACCATGCCAGATTTGTCTCTGCACTAACCGCTGTTTTCATTAGTTCCCATGTTAATTCTGGATACTTGGTATGTTTAAAGCCTATAAATGCATTCTGTTCTACTATAGTAGCCCTATTATATTTCTTGGGCATTAATTCCAAATTAAAGTTAAGCTTAGGAGCTGTTTTCCTCAGGTCAGAAGCACCGATAGGAGAATCAAACCAGAAGGCAATCATATTATTCTGCACTCTATTAGGTATGGTAGATAACTCTGGAGGTAGACAGATCTTCTCATTATACATAAGGTCCATCCAGAATTGTAATGCCCCCTTCATAGATTCGCTATCTACATTAAACTGAGGTAAAACTGTATTTACGTCCCAGGGGTCTTTTTGTGGAGATCTACTATTCTGTCTAGCCCACATTTCCATACTTTTTGCCAAGAAGGCGTCATTGCCAGTATAGGTCATAAGCTGGGTAGCAAAGATACGCTTATCTGGTTTTGTAAGTTTCCTACCATAAGCTACCATCTCATCCC
>JAOACC010000004.1 GCA_026418035.1 bacterium | reverse complement strand
AGATGTGTATAAGAGACAGCGCTAATTAAGGGTGCAAATCTTCTCTGAAAACCAACCATAGTGAGACAGCCATTCTTTTCAGCAGTTAGTGCCATCTGACGGGTCTGCTCTTTAGTAACACCGGGAGGTTTCTCTATAAAAACGTTAAGTTTCTGCTTAAGACAGTGAATAACTATATCAAATAGATGATGTGGAGGCATAAGGATATAAACTGCTTCTGGATCGGTTTTCTCTAGCATTTCTTTATAATCTTTGAATATATTTTCTATATGAAACCTTTCTGCAGTTTTTCTTAGCTTCTCTTCTATTAAATCACAGAGTCCTACAATCTCTACATCTCCAAATTCCACTAGAGATGGATAATGAACCGCATTAGCCATACTACCTGCCCCTATTAAGGCAACCTTTACTCTATCCATACTTCCCTCCTTAACTATTTATAAGGCTTTTCAAAAATTCATCTTTATAATCTTCCAACCAAACTACAGGTTCTAATAACCCATCTTTAATAAACTCTTCTCTTTCTCCCTTAGGAATCTTTCTTACCGCTGCATCAACCCTAGAAAATATCCATCTAGCCTCTATAAATAAGGGTAAAGCGAAAATTTCTGATTCTTTAATATTTAAGACCTCTCTATAAGCTTCGATAAATATCTTTGAACGTTCTAAGTCAATATAACATTTCTGAGTAAGGGAACGTATATTACTTCCATCTATTAAAGTTTTCCTCCTAGACGCTATATATAATATGCCATCAGCTAAGTCTCTGACTCTGGGTTGTAAACTTGTCCAGTCCAGATCAAATATCCCTACTACCATATCTTCTTGAAATTTTAAATTTGCAGGGTGATAATCTCCATGAATTATAAAAAGAGGAAGAGACCAATAGACTTCATCTGGAAGGTAAATTTCGATTCTTTCAACTATTTTATACAGTATGTCAATAAAGGACTTATCAATTTCATCTCTAAGCTCATTTAATCCCTGTTTTATGGAAGAAGGGCTATCATACCGGGGGAGTTTTCTATAGTCTTTATATGGAAAATCTTCAACAGCAAGATGAAACTTTGCTAAGGTATATGCGGAACTTTTTAATTGAGGTATACTGTTATTGTCAAAATTCTTTCCTTCTATATATGGATACAATTCATATATCCTAGAGTCTATGGCTATCCACCTTTCTCCGTTCCTAGTAGGGATGGCTAACGGAACAGGTATACCCTTCTTTTGAAGATGCTCTTTTAATCGATGCTCATAAAACAGCTGTTCTTCATTTGAATATCTAGGATTACGGATCTTCAATACATATTTATTATTAAGGGTTTCTAAGATATAGAAACTATTAGCAGTGCCTCCAGGGAAAGGTCTTATCTTATTTATCGGTTCTATCGCATAATATAAATTGAATTTAGGTATTATCTCTTCTATAATAACCATCTCTTTAGGAAAATTATTCCACTTTCATATCTTATTTCATGTCCACCAGAATGAAGGTCGAGCTGTATCCTATCTACAATATTTAATCTATCGTAATGCTCCTTTGCTCTATAAAATTCCTCTAAAACAAAGGGCCACCAGGATATCCCATCTGCTTTACCTGTTTGTATAAGTAGAGGTCTAGGGCAGATTAAAGATACTAAATCACTATCTGTAAATTCCCTTAACCATCCTGGAATAAATATATGCTCTTCATTTGTAGTTAAGAAACAGCTATATCTAGGATCATCTATAACCATCTTCTTTAATCTATTATTAAAGAAGGCACAAACAATCCCTAACTTTATCCGACTCTCAATAGGTAGAGTAATAAGTGTATAAAATCCACCTAAACTAATACCCCACATTCCGACCCTATCTCTATCTATCTCCGGCAACAAAAGGACATAATCTAAAAGACGCTTTAGCTTACTTACCTCTAGTCCAGCTATAGTTTTACCTAAGAGTAGACACATTCTCTGATATCTAGCTCTAGATTCAGGTCCCATTATATTTAGAGGAGCTAAAACAGCAAAACCATCTTCTAATAAACGATAACCATAAGAATGATAAAGATTTTCTGGATCTAAAAAACCAAAAACTCTTTCTGGAGAAGAAACAAGTCCATGCTGTGCAACAATAATGGGGAATTTAGTTCCCATTTGCTTTGGAAATCCTAAAATTCCTCTACAGTATAGATTCTGGGCAAATCTAACACTTATATACTTAAGTAATACTCTATCTGTCTCTAAAAAGGGCTCTTCTTCAATATCAAACTCTTTCTCTGGTTCGAATAAACCAATAGCTTCTTGCCATCTTTTCCTATTTACCTCTACAGAAGATAAAAACTTCTCAATAGAAGAATAGTCTCTGTTCCAGTAGCTATCTTGTCTCTCATCGTATTTATCTACGCATAAGTGTCTTAAGTATTCTTCGGTTTCTCTACGCTGAAGACTCTGAGTATCTTTAACCTTCCTCTCAATATAACTAATTTTAAAATCCGGGAATCCTCCATTTTCCATTTCTATCCCCTATAGTCTCTGTGGGATTCCTGTCTTTATAGCCTCAAATAATTTATTTATTACCGCTGTAGCCCTTCTACCGTCTTGCCATTTTGGGACGAAATTCCTAAATCCTAGGAGATAATCAACAAAAGCTCTCAAGAGGTTTAAATCTCCTTCTGGATCGATCTTTGAATCTTCTGAATAGGTTTCTGCCTGTAAATGTTGCGGTTCTATCCCCCAGAACATAACATCGTGGCATCTATTGTAGAGAGTTGCTCCCTTTTCTCCAGCAAAGACCTCTATAAAAAACTTTGAAGTAAAGTTATTTAAACCTCCATCACCTTGAATAATACTTGCAACAACCCCATTTTTAAATCTTATAGTACCTACTATGTTGTCTATTATATTAGAACCTGGATGGGTTAAAACCCCTCCTTCTGCATAAACAACCTCTGGTTCATCACCAGCTAGATAATAAAGAAGATCAGCAGTATGACATCCTTGAGATATAACATTACCTCCACCTATTCCTGGTTTCTGACTCCAAGCATCATCACTCCATCTGGCATCCATCATTTGTCCTACTAACAAT
>JAOACC010000167.1 GCA_026418035.1 bacterium | reverse complement strand
GATATAGATATGGAAGCTTTGAAGAGGGCAAAGGAAGGAATATACAAGTCAGAAGAGCTGAAGAATATATCTGAAGAGAGACTAAGGAAGTATTTTACTAAGTTAGATAATGAATATTATAGAATAATTGATAAGATTCGCCTATCTATTAGATTCGAATATTTGGATTTACTAAAAGACAAATATCCAAAAGGAATTCATCTTATTCTTTGTCGTAACGTTATTATATACTTTACTCAAGAAGCTAAAGATGAAGTCTTTAAGAGGCTGGCTGAAAGTCTTGAAATTGATGGAATTTTATTTCTAGGTAATACAGAAAGAATATTTAATCCTCAAAGCTATAAGCTAAAGCCGATTGATTTATTCTTTTATAAGAAGGTGGTGTAATATATGGATTATAAAGATTATTTACCTATCTTTCTAGACGAATCTAAAGAGAACCTTGTAAGGTTAAATAAACTTCTTTTAGAGTTAGAGTCGAAGCCAGATAATCAGGAACTTTTAAATGAAATATTTAGAATAGCACATACTATAAAAGGAATGTCTGCTACTATGGGTTTCAATAATATGGCAACATTAACTCATAATATGGAGAATATACTGGATGATCTGAGGAAGGGTAAACTTAAGGCAGATAGAGATATAATTAATCTTCTCTTCTTTAGTTTTGACGCATTAGAGAAAGGGTTAGAATTAATATCTACCTCTGGAAATGATGATTCTCCATTACTTAAAGAGGCAATAGATCGATTTAGTAATAAGGATAAAATTATAGAATCTAGGACCGTTTCAAAAGAGGGATCTTCTAGTAAGGTTACTCTAGACCAGTATAATATACTTGTTATAAAAGAAGCAATTCAGAAAGGCTTTAACGTATTTGAAATACATGTAAAGTTACGAGAAAATACTGTACTTAAATCAGTAAGAGCTTATATGGTCTTTAAGGTCTTAGAAGAAAAAGGAGAGATTGTATATTCTGAACCTTCAGTTACAGATTTAGAGAATGAGAAGTTTGACTTAGATTTTACTGTGGTCTTTATAACAAAGGAAACAGTAGAGGCTATTAGGGAACCGATACTTCAGATAGCTGAGATTGAAAGTGTAGATATAACTCCTATTTCTATAGGGGAAAAAATAGAAGTCAAGAAAGAGGAGAGTGTATCTAAGGTACAAGAAGCTATTGTAGAAAAGGAAGGGACAAGAAGCCTATCTAAAATGGGGCAAACCATAAGGATAGACGTTGAAAGATTAGATGAACTGATGAATCTCGTAGGAGAATTGGTTATCCAGAGAACTAGACTAGCTCAGATAAAGGAATTCGATAGTACTACGGATGAATTGGCCAGAATAACTAATGAACTGCAAAACTTGGTAATGAAGGTAAGGATGATACCTATTGAACAAGTCTTTAATAGATTTCCTAGAATGGTAAGAGATTTGTCTCAAGAATCAGGTAAAAAGGTAAGGCTTGAAATATATGGAGCGGATACTGAGTTGGATAAGACTGTAGTAGATGCAATGGGAGACCCTCTCATGCATCTAATAAGAAACGCTATAGATCATGGTATAGAACCTCCAGAAGAAAGGATTAGATTGGGGAAGCAGGAAGAAGGGTTAATAAGGCTTTCTGCGTATCATGAAGGTAATAATATATACATAGAAGTAGAAGATGATGGAGCTGGAATAAACATAGATAAAGTAAAGAGAAGAGCTATAGAAAAGGGATTAATAACAGAAGAAATTGGTAATAGAATGAGTGATGAAGATGTATATAATCTACTCTTTATACCAGGTTTTAGTACCTCTGAAAAAGTTACTGATATATCTGGTAGAGGAGTAGGGATGGATGTAGTAAAGAGAAGGGTAGAGGAGCTGAATGGAACTATAAAGATTGAAAGCAAACTTGGTAGAGGGACTAAGGTTACAATTAGATTACCACTTACCTTGGCTATAATACAATCTTTATTAGTGAAGACTAGTGAAGAAATCTTTGCAATACCTTTAAGCAATATAGAGGAGATAGTAAAGTTGGAAGAATCTGATATAAAGACGGTAAAAAATGTGGAGGTCTTGTACTCACGAGGGAGGGTCATCCCTTTATATAGACTCTCGAATGTCCTAGGACTTCCTAGTAATAAGTGTAATTTTGCTGTTATAGTCCGAACTGCAGGTAAGCAGATAGGTATAGCAGTTGATGACTTAATAGGGGAGGAGGAGATCGTTATAAAGTCTATTGATAAAATGGTAAATTCTAACAGGAATTTCGTAGGCGCTACTATCTTAGGTAATGGAAAGGTCGCTTTAATATTGGATGTAAATACACTGGCAAGTATATAAGGAGGATCTGATGAGATTAGATTCTATGCATCTAGATATATTGAAAGAGCTTGGCAATATTGGAGCAGGTAATGCAGCTACTAGTCTTTCACAACTTCTTAATCAGAGAGTAGATATGAGTGTCCCAGAGGTAAAGCTGTTAAAGTTAAGAGATGTTCCTTATTTATTAGGAGGACCAGAGATACCTGTAATTGGTATAACTGTTTTAGTAGAAGGAGATGGAGAAGGGCAAATCCTGTTGCTTTTTACTAAGAATAGTTCGGAAAAGCTTGTAAGAAATATCATGGCAGGATTTCCGCAGAGTGAGATAAATGAGGAGATGAAACTCTCTGTTCTATTAGAAGTGGGGAATATTGTAAGTTCTACATTTCTTAATGCCCTTGCTAGTTTTACTAATATGAGATTTATGCCCACTGTGCCAGCAAGCGCTAGTGATATGGCTGGGGCGCTCTTAGATACAGTATTAGCTATAGAAGCTTCTGAAGATGACACTATTATTACAGTAGTGACTGATTTTATTGTACAGGGAGAGATGATAGAGGGGTATTTAGTTTTTGTACCACATCCTCTAGCACTAAATAAAATATTTAACTCTCTAGGAGTAAGCTTATAGGTATGGATAGAGTAGTGGTTGGAATAGGAGCTGTCTCTTATACACATCT
>JAOACC010000160.1 GCA_026418035.1 bacterium | reverse complement strand
TTGGGTAGATGCCTGTGAACTTATAAAGAAATATTGGGAGGCTGTTGGAGTAAAGACTGCCATCAAGACAGAGGATAGATCTATATTCTACACAAGAAAAGCCACTGGAGAGACAGAGGTTACCATATGGAGTGGAGATGGTGGGATGGAGGTCCTGTTAGAGCCAAGATGGTACTTCCCATTCAGTGGTGAATCCAATCATGCACCACTATGGCAGCTCTGGTATAACTCTGGTGGAAAGTCTGGAGAAGAGCCACCTCCTGAGGTCAAGAAACAGATGCAGTTATACGATGAGATTGTTAAAACTACAAGTTTCGCTAAGCAGAAGCTCTTGATGAAGCAGATCTTAGATATAAATGCTAATAATCTCTATGTCATTGGTATATGCACCAACCCACCCGATTTTGGAATAGTAAAGAATAACTTTAGGAACGTTCCAGAAGAGATGTTTGGAGCATGGTTATATCCTAATCCAGCTCCAACCAATCCTTGCCAATACTTTAAGAAATAAGAACTGTTTCTTTGAGATCATTATGTAATGGGTGATGGGCGATGTGCTCATCACCCATTATTTTATCTAGTATTTGACGGTATTTGTTAGATAAAGTATAATCTTAGTTGTTAAATCTATTAGAAAAGAGGTGTATAGATGCTTAAAGGTATTATTCCTGCTGTAGTTACCCCTTTTAGAGGGGATAACATAGATTTTACTCTACTTGAAAGTTTATTGAATTTTCTTATTGATAGAGGGGTAAATGGGCTTTTTATTGCTGGAACAAATGGTGAAGGTCCGCTGTTATCAAAAGAAGAAAAGGCTCAACTATTTAAAAGCGCGGTAGAGATAGTAAAAGGTAGGGTTCCTGTTATAGCACAGATTGGAGAGATAACTACTAAGGATACTATAGAGGTTGGTGAATCTGCTGTAAAGTCTGGTGTATCTGCGGTGGCAATAGTGAGTCCCTATTATTTTAAGTTAGAAGACCCTGCTCTTAAGAAACACTTTATAAGTGTTGCTCGTGCATTAATGCCAATTCCAACATATCTATACAATCTCCCTAGCAATACTGGAAATAACATAAAACCATCTTTGGCTAAAGCCATTATGGAAAGTGCCGATAATGTAAAAGGAATAAAGGATAGTAGCAAAGACCTTCAGACACTTGAAGATTTTATATATGAGTTAGGTCAGGATAGAGATGTCATAGTGGGGACAGATAGCCTAATTTTACCTGCACTTATTATGGGTGCCAAGGGAGCCATATCTGCACTAGCAAATCCTCTGCCAGAACTGTGCGTTGGCCTTTATAGGGATTTTCTCTCTGGAGATTTAGAATCCGCAAAAGAGAAGCAATATATACTTAACAATATAAGAACTATAACCAAACAGTTCTCCTCTATCTCTGCATTAAAGGTTATGTTGAGGCTTAGAGGGATAGATGTTGGAAGTGTAAGGCCTCCTCTTGGTGAGGTTAATGCTGAACAAGAGGGAATATTAAAGGAGATACTAGAGGATCTAAATTATCTATAGGAGGAAAGGATGACTAGAGGGGAGTTATTAAAGTATATAGACCAGACCCTTTTAAGACCACATGCTACAATAGAGGAGATGGTTTCATTCCTTGAAGAAGCAAAGCTCTATAAGTTTTATGCGGTATGTATAAATCCTTGGTTTACAAAGCTTGCAGTTGAAGTTATGCAGGGGACTGGCATTAAGGTTGGGATTGCTATAGGTTTTCCTCTTGGAGCCACTACAACTATGACTAAGGTATACGAGGCAGAGGAAGCGTTGGAGAATGGAGCGGATGAGTTGGATATGGTTATAAATATAGGGGCACTTAAGAGTAAAGACTACGAATATGTAGAAAGTGAGATAAAGAAGATTGTCAATCTTGCTGGTAGAAAGGTAGTAAAGGTAATACTTGAAACCTGCTATCTGACAGATGAGGAGAAGGTTACCGCCTGTAAGATAGCAGAAGCGGGTGGGGCAAGCTTTGTAAAGACCTCTACCGGCTTTGGACCTGGGGGAGCTACAGTAGAGGATGTAAGACTTATGAAGCAGGTAGTGGGAGATAGATTAGGGGTTAAAGCCAGTGGTGGTATTAGAACACTTGAGGATGCTTTAAAGATGATCTCTGCCGGTGCAAGTAGGATTGGGACAAGTTCAGGAAAGGCTATAATAGACGCTTTAAGTTGAGTATAGTATTATTCATCCTTGGTCTTATAATAGGAAGCTTTCTAAATGTATGTATCTATAGGATACCAGAAGGTATATCTGTAGTTAATCCTAGGTCTTTCTGCCCATACTGTAGACGTCAGCTTTCTTGGCTGGATAATATTCCAGTAGTTAGCTATCTACTTCTTAGGGGAAGATGTAGATATTGTGGAGAAAAGATATCCATACAGTATCCGCTAGTAGAGTTACTTACAGGAATTATCTTTCTCTTATTCTATGTAAAGTTTGGTGTATCTGTTAAATTTATACTTTTTGTCACCATATCATCCCTTTTAATAATAGCTTTTTTTATAGACCTAAAATATATGCTACTACCAGATGTGGTTATAATTCCTAGTATCATACTTTCAGCAATATATGGAGGTATCTATGGCTTTCCCCATAATTTTATAACCGCAGGCATATTTACACTTATCTTTTATCTCTTGCGTGTAATCTTTAAAGGTGGGTTAGGTGTAGGGGATATAGAACTTATCTTTATCTTTTCTCTTATGCTTGGTCTCTATGGCACACTCTTAGTAGTTATAGTATCCTCACTTATTGGAACTATCTATGGATTGTATCTAATAAAAAAGGGAAGGGCAGGGATGAAAACCAAGATTCCCTTTGGTCCCTTCCTCATAGGGGCATTTATCCTTATCTCATCTCTTAATATCCCAATCTTTTATCTACCACATTGATCATTCTAGAGACATCTGGATAGGCTTTGAGATTTTTGATAAATATCTCCAAGAGCCTATCAGTATAATATGGATTAAGTCCTGCTATATGTGGAGTTATCACTACATTTTCTAGATTCCAAAGCTCGCTTTCTGGCGGTAGAGGTTCTGTCTCAAAGACATCTAATCCGGCACCTAATATCCATTTCTCTTTTAGAGCTCTTATAAGGGCAGTTTCATCTATAACCTTGCCCCTTGCTACGTTTATCAAGATACTGCTAGGTTTCATTAATCTTAATTCTCTCTCCCCTATTAGGTGATAAGTCTCTTCTGTAAGAGGAACAACAATAACTATAACATCGGACTCTCTTAATAGTATATCTAGAGAGTCTTTACCTAAAAGTATATCAGGCTTGACTTCAAGTTCCTTTTCCGGGTCTCTTTTAAGACCAATAACCTTCATACCAAAGCCTTTAGCTAATCTGGCTATCCCTTGACCAATTCTCCCATAGCCTATTATACCTATCGTCTTCCCGTATAGTTCATCTATGTATACCTCATTATGAAGCCAAATCCTTTTACTTTTTCCCTCAAAGGACTTTATAAGTCCTCTAGTAATAGCTAATATTAGGGCAAATGTATGTTCCGCTATGGGTATAGGATGGATACCACTAGCATTGGTAACTATCACATCACTCTCTACTAATTCTGGAAAGAGAAGTCCATCTACGCCTGCACCGGTTGCCTGTATCCATTTTAGACTCTTTGCTATATTAAATTCTTCTCTAGATATTCCCCCAAGTATTACCTCGGCAGATTCTATACTGTCTATTAATTCTATATCATCCCTTGCCGAGAGAATCCTCTCTAAGTGATGGTCTTTGAGATTGTATCCATACCTTATATGTAACTTCAAAAGATTCCCTCCTTTACCTTTTCTCAATATCTACTTCATTTCTAGGTCTTGGAGGATCTTAAATATCTCTGACTTTGTAGATATTATAACAGTTGTATCTTCCTTTTTTATTGTCTCGCCGTATGTCTCTAGATACTTTATCAGAAATGCAAGCTCTGGAGCCTTGGCGTATGCATTTTGTATAAGTGAAACCGCTATTCTTTCCCCCTCTCCCTTTATCTTTTGGCTTTCCATATTCGCCTTGGATATAAGCTCAGCCTTTATCTTATCCGCATCTGCCATAATAGAGACCTTCTCTTTTTCTCCCTCTGATATATACTTCTGAGCCATCTGCAATCTTTCCGCCTTCATCCTCTCAAAGACAGATGTCTGAACCTCTTGCGGAAAATTGGTGGTCTTGAACCTTACATCTACAATATCTAATCCGTATTCTGGAAGTATGGCTTTTAGATCATTTATCACTAGATCTGGTATCTCCTCTCTCCCCATAATGATCTGAGAAAGGGTATATTTACCAACCTCTTTTCTCATTGCTGAATAAACAACATCATCTAGGATTGTGTTAGCTCCCTGCTGTGTCCTTACCCTCTGTAAGAACTTATCGGGCTCTTTTATCCTGTATTTCGCATAGTAATCTACTATTATGGTCTTTTTATCCTGGGTTACTGCAACCTGGGGATTGGTATCATACTCTAAAATCTTCTTACTAAACTTATGAACAGTATCGATAAATGGAGCCTTAAAATCTAGTCCTGGTGTTGTATCTACCTTTATTATCCTACCAAATCTTGTTATTACCGCCTGTTCCGTCTGGTCTAACTGGTATAAAAATAACCCCCTTATAAGTATAAGCACCAAGAATATAATAAAGACTATTAATTCTATCTTTCTTAGCTTATTCATTTTATCACCTCTTGCTTTCCCTTCTCTAGAAATATATTAAGCCCTACAGAGGGGTCAACTATATATTTGTTTATCCCGGCAAGTATACTACGCATCCTATCTAGGTATATCTGCCTCTTTGCTATGTTCTTTTCTTTTACATACTGTTTATAGACCTCTTCGAACCTGCTAACCTCACCTTTAGCAAGGTTTATCTTCTGTATCTTGTATGCCTCTGCCTCCTTTATTATCTTATAAGCCTCCCCTTCCGCCTCTAAGACCACTTGATTGTAGTATCTCTTCCCCTCATTCACCAGTTGATCCATCTTTTCTTTAGCCTTTTGGACCTCATCAAATGCTGACTTTACCTGTTCAGGTGGGTCTACATCCTGTAACTGAACCGCTACTATCCTTACTCCACAGTTATACCTATCCAACACAGATTGAATTAAATCCTTTGTCTGATTCTGAATAGCCTCTTTCCCAACAGTTAAGACATCATCTACAGTGTTACCAGCGATTACGGTCCTCATAGCTGACCAGGAAGTCTTTCTTATAGTTTCTATAGGGATATCTACATTGAATAGATAAGCAACCGGGTCTCTAACTATATACTGAACTATAAACTCCACCTCTACTATATTTTCATCCTTAGTTACCATTATCTTCTCTTCCGGTATATCGGTATATACAATATTACCTGAAGCATCCTTTCCAACGCTTCTAAAACCTATCTCTATCCTATTTACCTTTTCTACCGATACCTTTTCTACCGTCTGTATGGGCCAGAACCACTTAAAATGAATCCCAGGTCCTGTAACCTTTGAAAATGCTCCAAATGTCTTAACTATCCCAGCTTCATCGGTATTAACTGTATAAAAGGAGCTCGATAGAATTATAATTGCTATTATTAAAATAAATAGCCCCATAAGTATAGATGTTGGCTTTATATTTCTAAATTTCTTTTCTCCCTCTTCTGGAAGCCTTTCCCAATCAAACCTATCTTCCATAATATCCCTCCCTTTTTTAGATCTTTTAGACTTTAGTATAACATAAATTACAGAATTATTATTGTGAGATGGTAGTATATAAAAATTTGAACTTTAGACCCCCATAATGTTTGTAGCAATTACTGAAGTCAATTATCTAGACAATCTGAACAAAGAGTAGTATAATCCTTCTTAAGGACTAATTCTTTTTGGAGGTTATGAAGTTATGGAAAGAAGACCGTACGGAAATACGGGAATTATGCTTTCTATTTTGGGTTTTGGAGGTATTGTTGTAGCCAAGATGCCTCAAGAAGAGGCAAATAGTATTGTTTCTATGGCTATTGATAGAGGGATAAACTACTTTGATGTAGCTCCTACCTATATGGATGCTGAAGAGAGGTTGGGGATAGCTCTAAAAGGAAAAAGAGATTCGGTATTCTTAGCATGTAAGACAGAAAAGAGAACAAAGAAGGAGGCTCAGGAGGCTTTAGAAAACTCACTGAGACTCTTACATACAGATCACTTTGATCTATATCAACTCCATGCTATGACAACAGATGAGGACTTTGAGATAGCTATGGGTCCTAATGGTGCAATGGAAACATTTATATCTGCCAAGGAGAAGGGGCTTATAAGATATATTGGATTTTCTGCCCATTCTGTAGAAGTAGCATTGAGATTATTAGATGCATTCCAGTTTGATTCTGTCTTATTCCCTATAAACTGGGTGAACTATTTTAATGCCAACTTTGGACCACAGGTAGTCCAAAAAGCCATAGAGAAGGGAACCGCTAGACTTGCTTTGAAGGCTATGGCTAAGACACTTGTGCCAGAAGGTCAGTCTCGTAAGTATGACAAGTGTTGGTATCTTCCAGTAGAAGAACCAGAAATAGCAGGTCTAGCTTTAAGGTTTACTCTATCTCAACCCATTACCTCTGCTATCCCTCCAGGAGAACCTAAGTTTTTCAAGATGGCTTTGGATATAGCGGAAAACTTTAAGCCTATAACTGATGAGGAGTTAGAGTATCTAAAGGAAAAGGCAAAAGGCTTAGAACCGATATTTAAGCTTAGAAGTATAGCATAACTAGTTAAACATCTCTAGTTGCAATTATACATCTATATATGTTATAATTCCTAAGGCTTTAATTTACGTAGGAGGGATGAAAAAATGGACCCTATTCTATTATTAGAAAGACAACAGATAAGGCAAGATTTAGAGAACTTTAAACCAGGAGATTTGGTGAGAGTTTATACAAAATCTCTAGAAGGGGGAAGAGAAAGACTTCAGGTATTTGAAGGGACTGTTATTGGTATAAAAGGAAGCGGAATCAACAGGTCCTTTACTGTGAGAAAGATTTCTTATGGAGTTGGTGTAGAGAAGGTATTTCCCCTCTACTCACCTATAATCGATAGGGTAGAGGTGGTAAGGAAGGGTAAGGTTAGAAGATCTAAGCTATACTACTTGAGGACAAAGATAGGTAAGGAGGCTAGGATAAAAGAAGCTAGAGTAAAGGAAACCAACGTAAATGAGTAGAGAAGTGATAAGAGACCTGATAGAGTCTGTAGTAATAGCTGTCATTTTAGCTTTTGGTATAATAAGGCCCTTTATTATACAGCCCTATGCCATACCTAGTGGTTCTATGGAGCCAACCCTCCTTGTTGGAGATAAGCTCTTTGTAAATAAATTTATATATAGGTTTAAGCCTATAAATAGATTTGATGTAATAGTTTTTAAGTATCCACATAACCCTAAGGTGGATTATATAAAGAGGGTTATAGCCCTTGAGGGAGAGACGGTTCAGCTTGTTGATGGTAGGGTCTATATAAATGGTCAGCCTATAGAGGAGAACCATCAGATGTTCCCTTCATACGATAACTTTGGCCCGGTAACTGTCCCCAAGGGTAACCTCTTTGTCTTAGGTGACAATAGAAGTAATAGTGAAGATAGTAGATACTTTGGGTTTGTTCCTGTTCAGAATGTCTTAGGAAAAGCAATCTTGATATATTGGCCTCCAGGAAGAATAGGTATAATAAGGTAGAGTCAACTCAGGATATAGAGTTAGCTTTATTCTCCCAAGGGATCCATCCAGTCTGTGGTATAGATGAGGCTGGCAGGGGTGCCATTGCAGGACCTTTAGTGGCGGCAGCGGTTGTTTTACCTATAAGATGTAATATACCATTAGTCGATTCTAAGAAGTTATCCCCTAAAGAGAGAGAAGTCACAGCTTGTAAGATAAGAGAAGTTGCAATAGATATAGGTTTGGGCATAGTCCAGCCTAGTGAGATTGATGTTAATGGATTATCCTGGGCTAATAAAGAGGCTTTCAAGAGGGCTTTTTTGGACCTAGATGTTGAGGTAAAGGGCGTTATAACAGATGCACTGGGACTTGATGTTGATGTATTTCAGCTAAACATTGTAGATGGAGACGAGATTTGTGCCTCTGTCTCTGCTGCCTCTATAATAGCAAAGGTATCTAGGGATTCTATTATGAATTACTATGATAGGCTCTTCCCACAGTATGATTTTTCTCACAATAAAGGCTATCCTACACCTTCCCATAAGGAGAGACTAAAGATATACAAGCCCTCTGTAATACATAGGGTTTCTTTTTCACCTGTGAAAGAGGTGTTGGAATATGAAGAATAAGAGAAGTTTGGGTAGTTTAGGAGAGAAGAAGGCTCTAGAGTATCTAAAGGGTTTAGGCTACGATATACTTGCCGTTAACTTTTATTCCCAAAGAGGAGAGATAGATATCATTGCAGAGGATAATGGCGTTTTGAGTTTTATAGAGGTAAAAACTAGAACAAATAAAAGGTTTGGTGCCCCAGAAGAATCTATCACTTATAGAAAAAGGGAACGTATAGTGAAGACCGCTCTCTACTATCTAAACGCTAAAGGATGGCCTAGGTTAAGCTGTAGGTTTGATGTCCTTACTGTAAATATAGACCCAAAGACTGGTGATGCAAGATTTGATCTTACAAAGGATGCCTTCCAATTAGAAGGGGACACCTATAGATATGTTGGCTAAGGTCTTAAGTTCTACCCTTTTTGGGATAGAGGGAGCATTGGTGGACGTAGAGGTCGATATAAGCAATGGTTTACCCAGTTTTACTATTGTTGGACTGCCAGATCAGGCGGTTCAGGAATCAAGGGAAAGGATACGGTCTGCAATAAAGAACTCTGGATTTAACTTTCCTGTTAAAAGAATCACTGTTAATCTTGCCCCAGCAGATATAAAGAAGGAAGGACCTGCCTTTGACCTGCCTATAGCTATAGGTATACTTATGGCTTCTGAATGTATAGTCCCTCAATTTGATGGTTCTTTTCTTATAGTAGGAGAGTTGTCTTTAGATGGTTCTATAAGACCAGTTAATGGGATTATCTCTATGGCTATAATGTCTAGAGAATTAGGAATCTCTACTATGTTTGTCCCCTATGAGAACTCTTCAGAGGCTGCCCTTATTCCAGGTGTAAGGGTTTATGGTATTAGACATTTAACTGAGATTGTTCAATTTTTGAATAGGAATATTAATCTCTTTCCCGCAAGTCCGGCAAAATCTATAAGGATAAATGACCTTTCCGGTGATTTTAGCGAGATAAAGGGGCAAGAGTCTGCTAAGAGGGCTTTAGAGATAGCAGCCTGCGGGTTTCATAATATTATTATGGTTGGACCTCCAGGCTCTGGTAAGACTATGTTGGCTCAGAGATTGCCCACTATACTTCCCCCACTTACAGAGGAGGAGGCTCTAGAGGTAACTAAGATATACAGTAGTGCTGGACTTTTACCAAAAGGCGGAGGAATAATAGAAGAAAGGCCCTTTAGGTCTCCCCATCATTCTATATCTTTAGCTGGTATGGTTGGAGGAACTAGTAATCCCAGACCAGGGGAGATAAGCTTAGCCCATAATGGTGTCCTCTTTTTGGACGAATTTCCAGAGTTTAGAAGGGATGTCTTAGAGGCACTGAGACAACCAATGGAAGACGGAACTTTAGTTATATCTAGGGCTCATGGAAGTATAAGATTTCCGGCTAGATTTATGCTTGTTGCAAGTATGAATCCCTGCCCCTGTGGATACTTAGGAGATACCAAGAAGCCTTGCAGTTGTAGTCCTTATCAGATTGAGAGATACTTTGGTAAGATTTCTGGGCCAATCTTAGATAGGATAGATATCCAGATAGAGGTTCCAAGGTTAGAAACAGATACCCTTATAAAGGGTAACATAGGTGAGACATCGGAGAGTATAAGAAACCGGATAAGGAAAGCTAGAGAGTTTCAGAGTTATAGATTTAAAGGTAGCTTTAAGGCTAATGGACTTATGGAACCTAGAGAGATAAAGGAGTATTGTAAACTTACCCCTTCAGTTCAGGCTCTATTAAGAGAGATTGTTGATAAGTTTCATCTCAGTGCTAGGTCTTATGATAAACTGTTAAAGGTAGCTAGAACTATAGCAGACTTAGACGAGAGTGAACTGATAAGGGAAGAGGATATCTTAGAGGCTACTCAATATAGGATATTGGATAGGAAGTATTGGGAGAAGAAGTTCTCATAATAGATTGGATCTTATTGAATCTTACCGGAAGATATAGAGTAATAAAAGAGTTATTCTCTAGAGGTCTTTCTCCTAAGGAGATTGTAGATTTTCTAGGTTTTGAAAGGGAGAAACTGTTAGCCTTAAAAAATAGGGCTGAGAAGGAGTATAAAAAGTCTCTAGATTTAGGTATTGAATTAATCCCTCTATCTTCAGATGAATATCCATCCCTTCTAAGGGAGATCCCTGACCCTCCTGCACTTTTATACCTCTTGGGAGAAAAGGTCTGGCTGAGGAGTAACTTTATAAGTGTTGTAGGAACTCGAAAGCCAACAAGATATGGAATAACCGCTACAAGAATGATAGTCTCTAGATTAGTAGAGAATGGAATTGGAATTGTCAGTGGATTTGCCTATGGTATAGATACCGTAGCTCATACAGAGGCTTTAAATGGAGGAGGTTATACTATAGGTGTTCTGGGAACCGGTGTAGATGTGATATATCCAAAGGTAAACAAGGGTTTAAGAAAAGAGATAATAGATAGTAAAAGGGGTTGTCTTATAAGTGAATTTCCTATTGGAGATCAGCCCGAGTCTTGGCATTTTCCAAGGCGTAACAGAATAATTAGTGGACTTACTCAGATTACCCTTGTAGTAGAAGCATCTTTAAAGAGTGGAGCTATGATAACTGCAGGCTATGCATTAGAGCAGGGAAGAGATGTCTTTGCTGTTCCTGGAAATATTGATAGTGAAAATAGTCAGGGGACTAATCAACTTATAAAAGAAGGGGCAAAACTAGTAACTTCAGGGGATGATATACTTGAAGAGTTTAATGTAATACCAAAGATTACCACGGTAAGGCTACCTGAGCTTACTGAAGAAGAGGCGGTTATCTGGAATATACTGAATGAACCCAGGTTAGAGGATGATATACTTAATATAAGTGGATTTGACATTAGTAGGTTTAATACTATAATTACTAGACTAGAATTAAAAGGTTTGATAGAGAGATTACCGGGAAGGATTTTAAAGAGAAGAGATGGATGAGAAGACACTATTGATAGTAGAGTCACCTGCTAAGGCTAGGACGATATCTCATTATCTAGGGAAGAATTTTATAGTTAAGGCTTCACAGGGACATATAAGGGACCTGCCTGAGACAGACTTTGGTGTTGAGATAAAGAAGGATAAGGTAAAGGTAAAGTATGTTACCCTTCAGGATAAACTTCCAATAATAAAGGAGTTAAAGGATACTAAGGCTAAGGTTAGTAGGGTTCTATTCGCTACAGACCCAGATAGGGAAGGAGAGGCAATCTCTTGGCACTTGGCAAATGTCCTTAAGATAGACCCTAATGAGAAGTGTAGAGTAGAATTTCACGAAATTACTAGGAACGCCATAGTTGAAAGTCTAAAAGACCCTAAGCCAATAGATATAAATAGGGTGAATGCCCAACAGGGAAGAAGGGGTTTAGATAGAATCGTTGGTTATAGGTTAAGCCCATTCCTCTGGGAAAAGCTTATGAAAAATGACCTCAGTGCTGGTAGGGTTCAGTCTGTTGCATTAAAGTTTATATGTGATAGAGAAAGGGAGATCGAATCATTTGTTCCAGAGGAATACTGGGAGATAGAAGGAATCTTTCTCCAAGAGGATATTAGGTTTAAGGCAAAACTTGTATCAAAAGGAAAAGAGAAGATAAAGATACCAAATAGTGTTGAGGCTAATAGGATAGTAGAAGAGCTTAAAGATTCTCAGTTTCGTATCCTTGATATAAAGAGGAGTAAAAAGAAAAGGTCTCCACCTCCTCCATTTATTACTAGCACATTACAGCAAGAGGCATCTAAAAGGCTTGGTTTTTCTCCATCTAAGACTATGACTATTGCCCAACAGTTGTATGAGGGTCTTAAGATAGGAGATACAATAGTTGGGCTTATTACATATATGAGAACCGATTCTGTTAGAATAGCAGAGCCTGCACTAAATGAGGTTAGGAAATTTATAAAAGAGCACTACGGGGATGATTTTCTCCCCAAAAAGCCAAAGGTTTATAGGTCTTCAAAATCTGCTCAAGAGGCTCATGAAGCGATTAGACCTACATCCGTGGATAGGACCCCAGAGTCTATAAGAGACTATCTTACACCTGATCAGTTTGCACCTGTCTCTTATACACATCTGACGCTGCCGACGAGCGA
>JAOACC010000066.1 GCA_026418035.1 bacterium | reverse complement strand
GGCTTCATCTGTAATCTCCCAAACCATCCTATGGTCGCTATGCTTGTCCTCCTTATAATGAGTAAAAATGACGTCGGGCTTATATTTCCTTATAATCTTTACGCATTCTTGGTATGTTTCTCTATCGTTTGTTATACCTTGATTGGGTTTATATAATATTATTCTCTCTTTTATTCCTAAAACCTTATTACATTCTTCAGCTTCCTTTAACCTTAACTCCCTCATCTTTTCCTTCATCTCAATAGAACTGTAGCTTGTTTCCCCTATCGCAAAAGTGACCACAAACACATCTTTCCCAAGTTTAGAAAGCTTTGCTATGGTCCCCCCAGCACCAAGTATCTCATCATCAGGATGGGCAGAAAAAACCAGTATTCTTTTCCAGTTTTCTAACATATTTTTTAAATCTCCATCCCTTCAATTATTTTTTATATACTCTATTTTATCATATAAACTATTTCTTTATCCTGACCCTCTGTAAGTAATTCCCTTATTTTCAAGTTTGATTTCCTCTTGCTTTTAATTTTAACATGGTATATAATCTTTAGTAAATTAATTAATTATATCGAAATACAGAGGTTATAAATGGGTAGAGGAGTAATTCTTGAGTTAAAGAATTTACATACAGAGGTAGAGCAAAAAGAAATTTTGAAAGGGGTAAATCTTCAATTGAAGAGAGGAAGGATTTATGCACTTATGGGACCCAATGGTGCAGGAAAGAGTTCCTTAGCATATACTATTATGGGACATCCAAGGTTTAAAGTCTCTAGGGGAGAAATAATCTTTAATGGGGAGAATATAACTAATCTTACACCTTCAGAAAGAGCGCAAAGAGGGATATTTTTGGCTTTTCAATATCCAATAGAGATTTCTGGAATTACTCTTTTTAACTTTTTGAGATTAATTTTTAATACAAGAGTTGATGATAGGAAATCTCCTATGGAATTTAGTAAATTCCTTAAATCTAAATTAGAAGTCCTTGATCTTAACGAAAAATTTATTAGCCGTTATTTGAATGAAGGTCTTAGCGGTGGTGAAAAGAAAAAAAGTGAAGTCTTACAAATGGTAATTGTTAATCCTGAGTTAGTAATACTAGATGAGATAGATTCAGGATTAGATATAGATGCTATGAAGATAGTTTCTAATACAATTAATAACTTTTTTAACGAAGATAAGACCATTCTTATAATCACCCACTATCAAAGATTTTTAGACTACGTAAAACCTGACAATATATTTGTAATGTTTGATGGTAAGATACTTGCCTCTGGTGGATATGAGCTCATAGATTTAATAGAAAGAGAAGGATATGAGACATTAGAGAAGAGGAGAGAGCATGACGAGATATAAGTATGGATTCAAAGATCCAGAAAATTATGTGTTTAGATTAACTAAGGGACTCTCTAAAGAAATAGTTGAGGAGATATCCTGGTTAAAAATGGAACCAGAATGGATGCGTAAATTTCGTCTAAATGCGTATGAAATTTTTCTTAAAAAGAATCTTCCTAGCTGGGGACCAGACCTATCTGATCTAAACTTTGATGATATAGTTTATTATGTAAAACCGTCAGATAGAAAGAGTTCTTCTTGGGAGGATGTCCCAGAGTATATAAGGAATACTTTTGAAAGATTAGGCATCCCGGAAGCTGAAAGAAGATTGTTAGCGGGTTTATCTGCTCAGTATGAATCAGAGATGGTTTATCATAAGCTGAAGGAAAGTTGGAAAAAGAAGGGAGTAATATTTGTAGATACAGATACCGCTGTGAAAGAGTATCCGGAACTTGTTAGAGAATATATCGGCACTGTAGTTTCTCCTTCTGATAATAAGTTTTCTGCTCTCAACAGCGCAGTTTGGAGCGGAGGAAGCTTTATTTATATACCAGAAGGTGTTTCTGTAGAGATTCCTCTCCAGGCATATTTTAGGATAAATTCGCAGAACATGGGACAGTTTGAGAGGACTCTTATTATAGCAGAACCTGGAAGCTATGTACATTATATAGAGGGTTGTACTGCTCCCATATATTCTACATATTCTCTTCATAGCGCTGTCGTAGAGGTTGTTGTAAAGAAAGGAGCTAGGGTAAGGTATACAACTATTCAAAATTGGTCCTATAATGTCTATAATCTTGTTACCAAAAGAGCAGTTGCTTATGATGAAGCTATCGTTGAATGGATAGATGGTAATCTAGGAAGTAAAGTTACTATGAAGTATCCCTCTGTTTATATGCGTGGTAAAGGTTCTAAGGCAGAATTACTTAGTATAGCATATGCAGGCAAAGGGCAGTTTCAAGATGTTGGGGCAAAGGTTTTACATTTAGCTCCATATACCTTTAGCCGAATCACTAGTAAATCTATAAGCAAGGATGGAGGAAGAAATAGTTACAGGGGATTAGTATATGTAGACCCCTGCGCTACTAAATCTAATGTTAGTTTGAGATGTGATACTCTTTTACTCGATAATCAATCTAGATCAGACACCTATCCAATAATAAAAATAGAAAATAGTAATACCTCTTTATCTCATGAGGCTTCTGTAAGTAAGATAGACGATGAACAACTGTTTTATTTGGAAAGTAGGGGACTACCCAAAGATGAGGCAAGTGCTCTTATTGTTAGAGGCTTTATAGAACCAATCTCTAAGGAATTACCTTTTGAATATGCAGTAGAGCTTAACAGACTTATAAGATTGCAGTTAAGGGGAGATATAGGATGATTTTACCAAGGAATGAGGTTTTTCTTAGATTTAACACTAATAGTCATATTTTAGTTATAGATGAAGGTCATGAGGTAACATATTTTTATGAATCAAATCTAGAGAAAAGATTTATGCCCTTAGACATATACGTAGATAAAAATGCTTCTTTAAAATTAATTTGGATAATAGATTCAGAAATTGAAGGAGATTTTGATGTTTCTATTTATCTGGGAGAGAATAGCTTCTGTAAAGTCTTTCTTTTAAACTTAGGACAAAGCTTTTCAGTGAATATAAAGGTTGAGCTCCTTGAAAAAAAGACTGATGTTGATATTAAGACTGTATATGTACTACTAGGGGAGGAGAATTTTAACTTAAATGTATTTCTAAGACATCTGGCCCCTTTTAGTAAAAGTAATCTAGTTGTTAAAGGGATATTGAAAAACGAAGCTAAACTATCTTTTAAAGGAGCTATAAACATTGGGAAAATAGCAGAAAAAGTATCTGCCTCCCAAGTAAATAGAACCCTTGTTATAGGGGATGGTCCAACTGTGGAAAGTGTTCCTATCCTCGAGATAGAAAATGATAATATAGAGAAATGTTCACATGGTTCAGTAGTAAGAGGAATTAATGATGAAGATCTTTTCTATATTGAGAGTAGAGGAATAGAAGAAAGGACAGCTATTAAAATATTATCAGTAGCCTTTTTACAAGATTTGTTAGATGAATCCCTTATTGAAGCTCCTTTTTTAAGGGATTTCATTACAGAGAAGTTAATGAATATTTTTCAGGGAGAGTAATTAAATATGTATGATGTATATAAAATTAGAAATGATTTCCCAATACTTAAAGAGAAAATAAATGGGAAAAAACTAGTATATCTTGATAATGCAGCGACTACTCAGAAACCTCTCTCTGTTATAAATGCTACATCTGATTACTATAAACATTACAATGCTAATGTGCATAGAGGAGTTTATACATTAGGGGCTATAGCCACACAAGAGTATGAAAGAATAAGAAAAAAAGTGGCTGATTTTATTGGAGCAGAAGAGTCTTCCTGTATAGTATTTACCAAAGGAACTACTGAGGCTATAAATTTAGTAGCATATGGATGGGGAAGAAAATTTCTTAGAGATGGTGATGAAGTAATACTTACGATTATGGAACATCACAGTAATATAGTCCCTTGGCAGATATTGGCAAGAGAAAGAGGAATTAAGTTGAAATTTATTCCCTTAAGGGATGATGGCACATTAGACATGGATTCTTTTTATTCTTCTATCTCAGAAGATACAAAACTTATCAGTATAACCTATGTAAGTAATGTTCTTGGTACTATAAACCCTATAGGTGAAATAGTAAAAATAGCCCATAATATTAGAGCTAAGGTTTTAATTGATGGAGCACAAGGGATTCCTTCCATCCCAACTAATGTGAAGAACTTGGATGTAGATTTTTTAGCTTTTTCTGCACATAAGATGCTTGGGCCTACCGGTATAGGGATTTTATATAGTAAGAGGGAAATATTAGAAGAAATGGAGCCTCTATTAGGTGGAGGAGAGATGATAAAAAGAGTTTCGATATTTGATTCCATATGGGCAGATATCCCATATAGATTTGAAGGAGGAACTCCTAACATAGCTGGGGTTATAGGTTTTGGTGAGGCTATAGATTATTTAAATAATTTAGGGATGGATGAAGTATTTAAACATGAAAAGATATTAACTGCATATGCTTTGGAAATGCTATCTAGTTTAGATGGAATTACAATATATGGTCCTAAGGATATAAATTTAAGAAGTAGCATCATCTCATTTAATTACAAAAAAGTTCATCCTCATGATGTAGCAACTATTCTAGATCAAAATGGTATAGCTATAAGAGCAGGGCACCATTGTGCTCAACCTTTACATGATGCACTAGGAATCTCAGCTTCTTGTAGAGTTTCTCTATATGTTTATAACACTAAAGAGGAGATAGATTGTCTAATAAAAAGTTTAGAAAAAGTGGAGAAGATTTTTAGTTATGGAACTTGAGGAAATATATAAAGAAGTTATTTTGGAACACTATCAAAATCCAAGAAATTATGGAGAGATTCCTTACGCTCATTCTTCTGAGGGAATAAATCCTTTATGTAAAGTTGATGGTGAAAATCCTATCTGTGGTGATGCTATTTACATCCAGTTTCTGGTAGAGGATGATAAGCTTGAAGACATAAAATTTACCGGGGTAGGTTGTGCTATAAGCCAAGCCTCTGCATCAATTATGACAGAGTTAGTTAAGGGTAAATCTATTGAGGATATAAGGAGTTTAATTATTAGATTTAAAAGAATAATGGAAGGAAAGGAAGATTTTACCGAAGATTTGGGTGACCTTTTAGCTTTTGAAGGTATAAGAAGACTTCCTGTTCGGATTAAATGTGTATTACTTGCTTGGGAGGTTTTATTAGAAGGGATAAATAAAATATCTAAGAGGGCAGGTGGATAAGAAAATGTATAAAAGTATGGCTTACTCCTCTTGGGAGGAGATGACTTTTGGTAAAGCTATATATCCAGTAAAATGTGGGTTTGATTTAGAAATAGGGGGAGGAATGGTGCATCCTGAAATTAAATATCATCCTCGTCCGGGAACAGAGAGAAGTTTCGATACGATCTATCATGAATATGAAAGGATGACAAAGGATATTTTAGATCGATGTATTCAGATAGGACTTCCTTCGATTGTATTGGAGCTTGAGCATGTATTTCAGCTTACCGATAATCCAACTTGGGGAAAAGAGATAACTCATATGACTAAGTGGTTGTTAAAAGAGTACTATGATAAATTTGGTCTTAAAAGCGCTCTTCGAGTCACTGTAGCAGATATCAGAAAGCCAGAGAATGGTTACAGAGGTTCAAGAGAATATGATAAGATGATAGAAAGTTTTAGGTTATCTGCAGAATCAGGGGCAGATATTCTCTCTATCGAATCTACAGGGGGGAAAGAAGTTTTTAACTATGCAGTAACAAGACAAGATTTAATTGGATGCCTATTTGCTATAGGTATTTTAGGTTCTCTTGATATGGAATATCTTTGGAAGGATATAGTAATGATAGCTAAGGAATATAATATCATACCTGGGGGGGATACAGATTGCGCCCATTCGAATTCTGCCATGTTTTTAGCTGGAGGGTTTACCAGTAATGAATTATCTCACATATTTTCTGCCCTAATAAGGGCAATAGGTTCTGCTAGGTCTTTAGTGGCATTTGATGTTGGAGCAAAAGGTCCTGATAAAGACTGTGGCTATGAAGGTCCTATTATAAAAGCAATTACAGGATGCCCTATCTCTATGGAAGGAAAGAGTTGTGCTTGTGCACACTCAGACCTTATGGGAAATATCTCTGCTGCTGTATGTGATTTATGGAGTAATGAGGCTGTTCAATATGGAGAAATGTTTGGAGGAACTACCCCTGCAGTTTTTACTGAGATTTTGGGGTATGATGTATCGCAAATGAATTCAGCTTTAAAGCTAGGATATGAGAAAATCTTAAGAGATATATTTATTGAGTCAGATGAACTTCGAGACCCTCAAGCTTATGTAATTTCTCCTCGGATTGCCTATAATATAGGTTCAAGCCTTGTAAAGGGTAATAATTATTATGAGAGAGCTCTTTTTGCTCTTAGAAGGGCTTATGAGGAGTTAGAAAAATCTATAAAAGAGAATATCTTGTTGATATCTCAAAAGGAGAAGGAAGTTTTCTCTGAATGTGGAAAGGTTATAGACAATTTGCCTGAATCAGAAGAAAATTTTCTTATAGATTGTATAAAAAAATATAAGAACTTAATTTCTAATTTTCGTCTAGACTCTTATGGTTTGGAGGGAAGATAATGACTCCCAAGAAGAGGGTTTTATCAGCAATTTTAGGTTCTAAGAGACTAGACAGGGTTCCTATAGTATGTGTAAATCAGACTATTACAAAAGAACAGTTGAAAGAGCTTAATATTAGTCTTTTAGATGCACATACCAGCCCAGAAAAAATGGCCAAACTTGCTTTTTCTGCTATAGAAATGCTTGGTTTTGATAATGTAAGAGTCCCCTTTTGTCAGACTGTGGAAGCAGAAGCACTTGGATGTAAGATAAGATTCTCATATGATAGTCTTCCCACTGTGGAAACCCATCCATTTAAGATAGACTCTCTACCTACATTACCAAGTGATATTCTGTCTAAAGGAAGAATTCCTATAGTGATATCCGCAGTAGAAAAGCTATCAAGAGAAATTGGGAAAGAATATCCTGTTATAGCCGGCATTGTAGGACCTTTTAGTTTGGCTGGATATCTTTTGGGATTAAATGAAATTTTAGTTGCCTCTATTTCTGAAACACAATCTTTAAAGAGATTTCTTGATATAACACTAGAGTTAGGAATAATCTATGGCAAGGCGCTAATTAATGCTGGAGCGGATATTATATGCGTAGAAGATATGAGTGCAAGCACAGAGATGATAAGCCCTAAGATATATAAAGATTTAATTCTACCATATCATAAGAGGCTTTTCGAAGAATTAAAATCTGCTGTTACTGTTTTACATATATGTGGTAACGTAACTCCTATAATTCAATATATGGCGGACAGTGGAGCGGATGCACTAAGTATAGACCACAAATTAGACCTTTCTACTGCAACCCAAGTAAAGGATAAGGTCTCTCTAATTGGTAATCTTGATCCGGTAAGGCTATTACTGCAAGGTACAGCCAATGAGATAGTAAAGGCAGGAAATAAGGCTTTAGAAAGTGGTATAGATCTCTTAGCTCCAGGTTGTAGTCTTGCTCTGGAGACATCTATAGAAAATATTAAGGCATTACAGATGATTTCTTTGTCCAAGCCATCTTATACTATTCCTAACAAAAGAAAAAGTAATTTTCAGATCTTTGTTAGATATGATTTATCCAAGGGAGAGGAGAAGGTTAAGGAAAGACTTGTTAAAGATGTTTTAGAGGAAGTGAGAGAAGCGGTAATAAATGGAAACACTCAAAAGGTCATAGACGCAATAAAAAAGGCTTTAGAGACTTATGATCCTATAGAGATTATAAATAAGGGATTGGTAGAGGGTATTAATGTTGTTAGTGAACTTTGGAATAAAGGAGAGTATTTTCTTCCCCAGGTTATTCTTTCAGCGGATGCTATGCAGATAGGAATAAAGATGTGTGAAGAATATATGGGAAAACCTATAGAGAAAAAAGGAAAGATTGTTATGCATGTTGCAGAAGGGGATATTCATACAATAGGAAAAGATATAGTTAAAGCATTATTGGTAGCCCATGGTTATGAAGTTATAGACCTTGGGGTAGATGTTCCTATAGAAAGAGTTGTAGAGGCGGTTAAGAAGTATAAGCCTTGTCTACTTACGGGAAGCGCCCTTATGACTACTACTATGTCTGCTTTTCCTAGAATAGCAAAGAGGCTAGAGGAAGAAGGAATAAATATCCCGTTTGCTTGTGGTGGGGGAGCGGTAAATCAAGAGTTTTGCGAAAGTTTTAAATTTGGCATATATGGTGGAAAAGCAATAAATGCGCCATTGATAGCAGAGGCAGCTAGAAGTGGTAAGTCATGGCAAGAGATAAGAGAGATGTTTCATAAGTGATATAATCAAATTAAAGGTAAAAGAGTTAAGGAGGATTGATAAAAGTGTCTAGCGTAGAAAAATTAGATATGTTCTGTTACCAATGTTCTTGGACGGTAAATGGGGCAGGTTGCACAGTCAAGGGCGTCTGTGGCAAAGTTCCCACAGTAAATAGATTGCAGGATAATCTTCTCTTTGCTATAAAGGGAATAACTGCTTATTTGTATCATGCTAAAGAGTTAGGCTATACTGATCCGGAGATTGACGCTTTTTTGACTGAGGCTTTTTATTCTACACTTACTAATGTCAACTTTGACCCAGAGAAATTTGTTGCTTTAGCACTCAAGGCTGGTATGATGAATATAAAGACGATGAAACTTTTAAAGAATGCTCATATAGAAAGATACGGAGAACCTATCCCTACTAAGGTAAGAACATGGACTACAAAAGGGAAGGGAATAATTGTTACTGGTCACGGACTTAAGGCTTTAGAGGAGCTTCTAAAACAAACAGAGGGAACTGGAATAAATGTCTATACTCATTCTGAGCTCTTACCAGCACATGGATATCCAGGTTTAAAGAAGTATTCACATTTAGTAGGTAATTTAGGTAAGGCATGGCATGATCAGAGGCAATTATTTGCTAAGTATCCGGTAGCTATTCTTGGAACCTCAAATTGTGTTTTAATTCCTCAAGAGAGTTATAAAGATAGGATATTTACAACAGGGACAACTGGCCTACCAGGAGTTAGGCATATAGATGGTTATGATTTTACTCCTGTAATAGAGAAGGCAAAAGCTTTACCAGACCTAGAAGATGAACCTGAGGGACAGTATCTAACTACGGGATATTCAAAATCTGTAATCCTTTCTCTAGCAGAGGAGATTAAGTCTCTAGTGGATTCAGGAAAAATAAAACATTTCTTCTTAGTGGGTGGATGTGATGTTCCAATTAGAAAGAGTCAATACTATAGAGAATTTGTTGAAAGACTTCCAAATGAAACTATTGTTTTTACACTTGCCTGTGGAAAGTTTAGAATAAATGATTTAGAACTTGGAGATATAGATGGTGTTCCTAGATTGATAGACTTAGGACAGTGTAACGATTCTATAGTGGCTATAGAATTAGCCGAAGCCTTAGCTAATCTATTTGGTGTTGGGGTTAATGAGTTGCCTTTAACTCTTGTTTTGACTTGGATGGAGCAGAAGGCGGTAGCTATACTTTGGAGTTTACTTGCTTTGGGTATTAAAGGTATCTATGTTGGACCTATATTACCTGCATGGGTCAATGAGGAGATACTTAAAGTATTACAGTCTCAATATGATCTGAGAATTATCTCTGAACCGAAAGAAGATATAAAGAACATACTTAAGGGATAAAAGTTTATTTTTTGATCTAAGGCTAGCATCTTCTTAGTTTGAAGATGCTAGCCTTTACTATTTGCATTTTTTTATCTCATTATGATATTCTATTAGTAAATTAATAGAAGGGGAGATGATGTTAACTATGGAAATCCCTGTTGTTTTTGGAAGAGAAGGGCGTAGATTAGTAGGAATATTTCATATAGCCGATTGTAAAGTAAAAAATCCTGGTGTTGTCCTCTTTCATGGTTTTACTGGTAACAAGATAGAACCACATCGTCTTTTTGTTAAAATAGGTAGAAGATTAGCATCTTCTGGGATTAATGTCTTAAGGTTTGATTTCTATGGGTCTGGAGATAGTGAAGGGGAATTTATAGAGATGACTTTTTCAGGGGAGGTTGAGGATGCTTTTACAGCTGTTGACTTTTTGAAACAGCAGAGTTATGTAGATTCTTCTAGGATAGGAATTTTAGGCTTAAGTATGGGGGGTGCTATTGCTAGTTATGTGGCTGGAGATAGGGGTGATATAAAATCTACAGTCCTTCTTTCTGCTGTAGCGAATCTGTCTCCTCTAGCTGAAAGGATAAAGACCCAGTATCCGGAAGAAAGAATAAGAGCTGATGGTTTTGTGGATTATGCGGGTTGGCAATTATCTATAAATTTTATAGAAGAATTGCCTAATATTTGTCCAGTTGATAAGATTAAAAATTTTAGGGGTCCAGTCTTTATTATTCATGGTTCTAAGGATGATATAGTTCCTGTAGATGCTGCTTATAACTACTATAACGCATTAAAGGAAAGACCTGCAGAGACTAGATTATTTATCATAGAAGATGCTGACCATACATTTAATTCTGTTATTTGGGAAAAGATGGTTATTGATAATGTAATAGATTGGTTTAGTAAGACTTTATGATTTTGAGGAGTTGAATCTATGAGAGATATGGCTTATTTAGCTTTAAATACAGCCCTAGAATATGGGGCTACTTTTTGTGAGGTAAGGGTTATAAAGAGTAGACGGCAAGGGATAAATGTAAAGAATGAATTAGTAGAGGAATTGATAGATAGAGTAGAAGAGGGGATAGGTATAAGGGTTATAGCTAATGGTTCTTGGGGGTTTGCTGGCACGTCAATTCTAGATAAAAATAATATTATAGAGACAGCAAAAAAAGCTGTTGATATAGCTCGTGCTAGTAGTTTAACTAAAAGGAGAAATGTAGAACTCTCTCCAGCAAAAAGGATAATAGCTAATTGGAAGAATTTAGTTAAGATAAATCCTTTTGAAGTTCCCTTAGATAAAAAGGTAAGTCTACTTATTGAAGCTACAAAGATTATGACTAAGGTTAAAGATGTAAAGATAGCAGAAGGAAGTATGGATTTCTGGGAAACTGAGAAATTTTTTGTGAACAGTGAAGGTACAGAGATTTTTCAGCATATAATTGAAAGTGGCAGTGGAATATGTGCTTATGGTATAAGAGAGGGAGATGTCCAGAGGAGAAGTTATCCTAATTCTTTTGGTGGGCAATATGAGACTAGAGGTTATGAGTTGATAGAAGAGATAAATCTTCTAGATAATGCTCAGAGAATAGCAGAAGAAGCAAGTGCCTTATTAGATGCCTCAGAATGTCCATCTACTGTGACGACACTTATACTCGATGGATCTCAAGTTGCTTTACAGGTTCATGAATCTATTGGCCATCCCATTGAGCTTGATAGGATATTAGGTATGGAAGCGAGTTATGCTGGAACTAGTTTTATATCTGTAAATGATAGGGGCAGGCTCAAATATGGATCTAAGATTATGAATATTACTGCAGATGCTACCTTACCTAATGGTCTAGGTTCTTTCGGATACGATGATGAAGGCATACCTGCTCAGAGGGTTGATATAGTTAGAGAAGGTATTTTGCTTAACTTCTTAACTAATAGAGAGACAGCTTGCATTTTAGGTGAAACTTCTAATGGGACTTGTAGGGCAGATGGCTGGAAAAATATACCTCTTATTAGAATGACCAATATTAATCTTGAGCCAGGGACTGGAACTTTAGAAGATCTTATAAAAGATACAGATGAAGGTATCTTTATGTGCACCAATAAAAGTTGGTCTATAGACGATAAAAGACTTAATTTCCAATTTGGTTTAGAGATAGCTTGGGAGATTAAGGATGGAAAGTTGACTAGGATTTTAAAAAATCCAAACTATACAGGTATTACTCCAGAATTTTGGAGCTCTCTAGATGCAGTTTGTGGTTCTAGTGAATGGAAGATATGGGGTGTCCCAAACTGTGGTAAAGGACAGCCAGGACAGTTAGCTCATGTAGGTCATGGGACAAGTCCAGCTAGATTTAGAAATGTAAGGGTGGGGGTGAAGTAGATGTATAAAGATTCGTTAGAATATATAATAGACAAGACTAGAGGAATGGATGTAGAATGTCTTTTTATATCTAATAAACGTATACTTACTAGATTTGCCAATTCTTATATACATCAAAATGTTTCGGTAGAAGAGACGGAATTATCTATAAGAGTTGTAATTGATAGTAAAACTGGTAAGGTGACAGTTAATCAATTTTCTAAGGATGTTTTAGATTCTGCTATAGAAAGAGCTATAGCAATGGCTAAAATAGCACCTCCTGATCCAGAGTATTTTGGCCTTCCAAGTCCTATTACTGTAGAGACTAAGAAGAAAGAATATAAAGAAATTAGTCCGGAAGTTTTAGCACAGAAAGTTAAAGATTTTATTGATGCTACCGGTAACTTAAACGCTTCTGGAGCTTTAGAGGTAAATAATATCACTATGGTTATAGTTAATTCGAACGGTATAAGCTTAGAGGATAATCTATCTATGGTCTCTTTAGAATCTGTAGTTCAGGATAATGATTCGAGTGGTTATGTTTATACTATGGAGAAGGATTTAGAGGATATAGATTTTGTTTCTCTTGCTAATATTGCTAGTTATAAGGCTAGAAAAGGACGTAATCCTATTGAATTGTCGCCTGGATATTATACGGTAATCTTAGAACCTCAAGCAGTAGGTACCCTTATATCTTTTTTAGGTCTAATGGGCTTTGGTGCAAAGCAGTTTGAAGAGAAGAGAAGTTTTCTAGTAGGGAAACTTGGGGAGAAGATTACTTCTGATCTAATTAGTATATGGGATTATCCTTCTCATCCTAAGACTATAAGTTTCCTCTTTGACTTTGAAGGTCTTCCCAGGAAAGATGTAGCACTTATAGATAAGGGTGTAGCCAAAAATTTAGTTTACGATTTTAAATATGCTAAAAAAGCAGGAAGAGAATCTACAGGAAATTCCCTGCCCCAACCCAATACAGATGGTCCTCTTCCTTTTAATCTTACACTTTTACCAGGAGATAGTTCTTTGGAAGAGATGATAACTTCTACTAAGAGAGGAATACTAATTACAAGATTTCATTATACTAACATTGTGGATCCTATTAAAACTATAATTACTGGAATGACTAGAGATGGGACATTTTTGATAGAAGATGGAGAAGTAATGACTCCAGTAAAGAATATGAGGTTTACACAGAGTATTCTGGAAGCATTAAACTCTGTAGAGCTTATAGGAAAAGACATTTTTAGAGCTGGCGAACATTTCATTTTTCCTACTTTAGTCCCAGCATTAAAGATTGATAGATTTCAATTTACAGGAGTGACTAGGTAATGTTAAAGGTAGATGGGATTGATGTATATTATGGAGTTATAAGGGCTTTAAAGGAAGTATCTCTAAATGTAAATGATGGAGAAATTGTCACACTTATAGGGGCTAACGGTGCTGGTAAGACTACTACTTTAAAAACCATATCTGGACTTATAAGACCTAGAAAAGGTAAGATTACTTTTAATGATTATGATTTGACTAAGATGGCTCCTCACGAGATAGCTAGTTTAGGTATTCTTCAAGTTCCTGAAGGAAGAAGAGTTTTTGGTAACCTTACTGTTATGGAGAATCTACTTATGGGAGCTTATCTGAGAAAAGATGATATATCAAGAGATCTAGAATGGGTCTTCTCCCTCTTTCCAAGATTGAAAGAAAGACAAAAACAAAAAGCAGGAACTTTAAGCGGTGGAGAGCAACAGATGCTAGCTATAGCAAGAGCTCTTATGGGTAAGCCTCAAGTTATGTTGTTAGATGAGCCCTCTTTAGGATTAGCTCCCTTATTAGTTCTTAATATATTTGAGACTATACAAGAGATAAATAAACAGGGAGTCACTATACTTCTAGTTGAGCAGAATGCTTATATGGCTCTTCAGATTGCACACAGAGCATATGTTATTGAGACAGGACGGGTAGTTATGGAAGGAACAGGGAGAGAATTGCTTAATAATGAAGCAGTTAAAAAGGCATATCTAGGAGGTTGATAATATGAAGTTTTTCGCTGATACTGCTAATATAGAAGAAATAAAGCAGATAAAAAGGTGGGGTTTATTGGATGGGGTAACTACTAATCCCACTATCATATCTAGGGAAAATAGACCTTTTAAAGAAGTCGTAATGGAGATATTAAATATAGTTGATGGTCCTGTAAATCTGGAAGTGATAAGCACCGATGCAGAAGGTATGGTTAAAGAGGCAATAAAATTGGCAAGTTTAGCCCCAAATGTAGTAATAAAGATACCTATGACAACTGAGGGTATTATGGCTGTTAAAGAGCTTTCTAGTAGAGGGATAAAAACAAATGTTACTCTTACATTTTCTCCAACTCAGGCTCTTATAGCAGCAAAGGCTGGAGCTAACTATGTAAGTCCTTTTATTGGTAGATGGGATGACATATCTAATGAGGGAATGCAGGTAGTAGAAGATATACTTACCATATTTAATAACTATGGATATACAACAGAGATAATTGTGGCTAGTGTAAGGCATCCAATCCATATATTACAGGCAGCAAGGTTAGGGGCACATATAGTTACTGCTCCATTTAAAGTTTTAGAACAGCTTTTCCATCATCCGCTTACCGATATAGGGCTTAAGAGATTCCTTGAAGACTGGAAGAAGGTTCCAAATCCTGAATTATAGAAATACTAAGGGGCTAATTCTAGCCCCTTAGTATATTTTTGAGATTTGTTAATCTGTATATATGAACTTTCTCTTGATTTATGATTTCTTTTACCAGATTTCTTTCTTTATCTTCTAATCCTTCTAAGATTTCGTAATAGTAAAGAATGGTATCTTTTTCTATTTGAATGGCTAATTCTATTACTGAAAACTCATCGTTTATATTTTCCACAAATTTTGCCATTTCTTCTTTGTTTTTAAATATTCTATTTTCCACTAGAGAATGTATATATAAGTTAGCTTCCTCTTCAGTGAAAGCCTTTTCAAACTTTCTTCCAGTTATATCTTTATATATAGACCTGAATATCGCTATATGTTCTTTTTCTTCCCCTGCCAGATACCTATACGTTTCTGCGGTCCCCTTGACTTTAGTCCTATTAGCTAGAGTTTCGTAAAATATCACTCCATCCTCTTCAATTTTTACTGCAATTTCTATTATTTCTTCTAGAGAGTAAGTTCTATTCATAACTTTACCTCCTTATATTAGCGGGGTAAGTTCTTACCCTGCTTACAGATTTTTTATCTCCTCCTTTAAAGCTTTTAAATATATTTTGGTAAGGAAGACAGTTAGAAAAAATCTTTTGTAATTGAAGCTTTTATTAGAATTCAAGATTTTAACTAATCTCTTTTCATCTATATATCCGAGACCAGTAAGTAGCTGATTTAAGATTCTATGAAATAAGGTATTCTGAATCATAAGTCTAACTTCAAAGGTTGGATATTTTTTATAAAGGTAAACTGCACTTTTAGCCCTTTCTTTTTCTTTTTCTATAAGAGCCTTTAGGTTATTCTCATTTGGTAATGGCTGATAGTGGTATCCTATCGCATCTGGAACTTTAATAGAATTTATCCCAAATTTCTTAAGTTTCAATCCAAAATCTATATCTTCCCAGCCATAGACATTGAATATCTCGTCAAATCCACCAATTTTCATGAATATTTCTCTAGGTATAGAGGCATTACCTGATGCAAAATAGGCGTTAGAGAAATCTAATATAGAACCCTTACTAACTAATTTTTTGTCTATTTCAGATATGGCTATAACTGGTCCAACTGCTACAACCCCTTCGGGGTGACTTTTATGAACCTTTACATGACTGTTTATAAAATTAGGAAGAACAAATATATCGCTGTCTATAAAGATTATCAGCTCTCCTTGGCTCTCCTTTACCCCGAGATTTCTGCAGAAAGCTGGACCTTTTCTTTCAGATAATGGGATAAACTTAAGGTTTTTATAACTTGAAAACCCTTTTAGGCTTTCTAAGGTGTTATCTTCACTTCCATCATCTATTACTATTACCTCATACTGATGATAGTCCTGATTTAAGATATGTTCTATACACTTAGAAACTATCTTTGCTCTATTTCTAGTAGGAATAACCACACTGACTTTCATTTGTAATTCATTATACCATAACACATCAGGGTTTGTATTGGGATTTTATTTTTGATAGAATAAATGAGAATAAGTTTTATAGGAGGAAGGCTATAGTTGAGTAACTCTAAGTATATTAACCCTTATTTAAATAAGATGCTTGAAGTTATAAGGTTGGACAAGGTATTTGTAAAAGGCGAAGGAAACTATCTTTATGATGAAAGTGGTATCCAATATTTGGATTTTATATCCTCTTTTGGAGCTTTGCCATTTGGGTTTAATTATCCTGAAATATGGGATGTTTTGGAAAGGATAAAGAAGGAATCTATCCCTACTATTGTTCAAGCTTCTGTATCTAAGTATCAAGAGAAGGTATCAGAAAGACTAATTGAGTTAGCTCCTGAAGGATTCAAGTATGTAGTATTTGCCAATTCTGGCACAGAAGCAGTTGAAATAGCTACAAAGATAGTTTCCCTATTGACTGGTAAGGAAAGAATGATAGTCGCTAAGGGTGGCTATCATGGTATACAGAATGAAAGATTTACATATATACCTTATGGGGATATAACAGCCCTGGAGGAAGAGTTAGAAGAAAATGCTAAGCATTATGGTGACTTGATGGTAGAGCCTATTCAAGGTGAAGGTGGTATAATTTTGCCCCCAGATGATTATCTGTCTAAAGTTAGATTGCTATGCCATAAACACAATATTTTGTTTATCCTAGACGAAATCCAAACTGGCTTAGGTAGAACTGGGTCTCTCTTCTTGTGTGAAGGAAAAGACTTTATTCCAGACATATTACTTATTGGCAAAGTACTAGGTGGAGGAATATATCCTATAGGAGTCTGCCTAATTAGGGAAGAGTTTTATCCGGAAGGCTTTGACTTGAATAATTTCTCTACTTTTGCAGGAAATAATATAGCATGTTTAATAGCTGATAAAGTTTTAGAGATTTTAATTAGGGATGATAGGAGTTTGATAAAGAGAATAAGAGAAAATGGGGAGAGATTAATTGGAGAGTTATTAAGGCTAAAAGATAAATTCCCCACTCTTATAAAAGATATTAGAGGTAAAGGATATCTATTAGGTATAGAGTTAGATATGGATAGAAAAAACTATCCTCAAAGCATATTGAGTGTTCTCTCAGAGCAGGAGAATCTAGTCCCAATAGTTGTTAGTTATCTATTAAACGAGAAGAAAATAAGATTAGCCCCCACGTTAAAGAATAATAAAGTTATAAGGTTAGAACCTTCCTTTATAACTACCTGGGATGAATGCCAAAAAGTTGTTGAATCCCTTGAGGATGTTTTTAATATTTTAGATGAAATGAATACCCCAGAAATTATACGTCCGATTCTTAATATAAGTAAAGGAGATTTCTCTCTCTATAACATAGATGTTATCGAGAAAGAACCTAGGGAAGATGTTTCTCCTTCTTTAGAAGATGGTCGATTTGCTTTTTTGGTTCACCCTATTGATCTCGCTAATTATTCTGAATTTGATCCAACTCTTATAATGCTTCCTAGAGATAAGATAGCTGTCTTCTCTGAGATCGGAAAAGACTTAATAAAACCTTTTGTTATAGGGAAAGTTAGAATAAATTCGGACTATGGAGCTACAGCTTATGGTGAGTTTATTAATATTCCATATACTGCAAGACAGATGATAGAGACTCCTCAGGATAAAGTGATTAAGGTAATTGAATCCGCCGTTTCTCTTGCCGTCGATAGAGGAGCAAAAATCCTTGGATTAGGTGCTTATACATCTGTTATTACTAGGGGTGGGACGTTGCTTAAAGGTAAGTATGTTCCTCTAACTACGGGTAATAGCTATACTGTAGTTGCTAGCATAGATGCCTTAAAACTAGCTTCGGCGAAATTAGAAATTGATCTAAGTCAGAGTACTGTTAGTGTTGTAGGGGCAACTGGGTCTATAGGGCGGGCTTTAGCGATACTTTTATCCGAAGATATTCATAAAATAATCTTAGTTGGAAATCCTTCTCATCCTAAGTCTAGTGTTAGAAGGTTGAGAAAGGTTGGGATAGATCTGTGTCTAAATATCGCTAGACGTCTAGAATCTGGATGGAGACCAAGTAATAAAACTATCGGTGAGTATCTATCAACTCTTATTCTACCTTCTTACGATGATACGGATAGTTGGGAGAAAATATTAAGTCTACTTGAAAAAGAAGGTTATATAACAATTACTACAAATCTTTTATCAGCTGTATCTTCTTCTGATATAATTGTTACCGCTACTAATAGTCCTAGAGAGTTAATAGAACCTAGTTATATTAAATTTGGAGCTATTATATGCGATATATCTAGGCCGCCAAATGTGAGCCCCTTAATAAAGGAGCTAAGGCCAGATGTTTTAGTAATCGATGGCGGAGTCGTAGAGATACCTGGTAAACCCTCTTTGGGTTGGTACTTTGGATTTGAGAGAGGATTAGCCTATGCCTGTATGGCAGAGACGATGATGTTAGCGTTAGAGAAAAATTATACAGATATGAGTCTAGGAAGTGACCTTACAATAGAAGGAATTAACTACTTTAGAGAATTAGCAAAAAAACACGGGTTTAAGGTAAGTCAATTAAGAAGTTTTGATAGGCCTATTTCTGAAGAAGAATGGAATAAACTTGTAACAGCTAGGCAAAAAGATCTACCATAACACCCTTCGTTAAGGCTTCTATCTTTAGGATATTTATTTTCCTCCTTATCTCTTCTAATCTTTCGCCTATAAAGGGATTATCATACTTTTCTACAGTTTTTAATAGCCTTTCTTCTTCTAGTAATTTTCTAATTTCTTTCTTTATCTCTTCGGTATCATCAGATAATAGTTCTGTAATCTTTGTGTAATTTTTATTTTTAAACTCTGCCCTAGATTCGCCTCCAACGACAATTAACCTTTTTGTCTTTGGATCTATGGCGAGCTTGATTTTTATTTCGCTGTTTACAATTTCTTTATTAGCGTTTAATGCATATCTCTTGAATACTCTGATATTTAATGCTTCGTGTGCATAAACTCCAGTAATAGCATCAAAACCCTGATAGAATCTATAAGTAGCACCCTCTCCTGTAAATGTGGTAACTTGCATATAGAACCTCCAAACATATATTACTATAAAATTCTAGAAAAGTGAAGAGATTTTTAATCATTAGGTGGACTTTTTATGATATAATAAGAAAAATTATAGGGATAATGGAGGTAACAGTATGGGAAGACATATTAAGGCAATAGTAGAATCTTCTATAGATAAAAAAGAGGCAAAGAAGAATTGTCAGGAATGTCAGACCCCTTGTAGGTCTGCCTGTAAGACTAGTATGACGGTTGGGAATTTAGTCTGCGAGGTAAAGAAGCCATTGGGGAAATGGACTTGGTAAAGAGAGATTGGCATATTTTCTCTGTCGAGGGTGAATATTTTTTGTTTAACAGTCTTGGTTCCCTCTATCAGCTAGATGAAGAGGGGGCTAAGGCTGTTGAATCCCTTCTTAAGGGGAGTAAAGACCCTTGCATCCCTGAAGATGTTTATGAAGAGATAGAAGAAGTATTAACTCCATATGACTCTTTTAATATTCAAGTTTATGATGATTTAACTTTAAAGTCTCTCTGCCTAAATGTTTCCCATTCTTGTAATATGGTTTGTGATTATTGCTTTGTAAGTCATAACCTCAGCTCTAGTAGATCTATGATGGATTTGGAAACGGCATATAGGGCGATAGATTTTTTAATTGAAGCTTCTAAAGATACAAAAAACATAGAGATAGACTTCTTTGGTGGAGAACCTTTATTAAATTTAGATGCTGTTAGAGATGTAAGTATATATGGAAAAAAGAGAGCAGTTGAATATAATAAGAATCTGAGAATAACACTTACCACTAATGGTATTTTACTAACAGAGAAGGTTTTAAACCTCCTAGATGAACTGGAAATAAGTGTAGTTTTGAGCCTTGATGGAGGAGATAAGGTCCATAATATTCATAGACATTTAATTAATGGTAATGACTCTTTTAAATACATACTTCCTAATGCTATAGAATTAGCTAGGAGGAGAGAGTATGGTGGATATTATATAAGAGGTACGTATACTGCAAAGACAATAACCTTCTCTGAGACATTTAAAGATTTAATCGATTTAGGTTTTAGATACATATCCCTTGAACCTGTAGTGACAACTGACGAGAATCTCTCAATAAAGAGAGAGCATATCCCTATCTTGAGAGAAGAATATAAAAAGATAGCTGAGGAATGTTTAAAAAGCGATGTAAAATTCTTTCACTTTGAATTACCTTTAGAAGAGGGAGCTTGTTTGCCAAGACTGACTCGAGGTTGTGGTGCCGGAATAGAGTATATGGCGGTAACCCCCACTGGAGAAATATATCCCTGCCATCAGTTTGTTGGATATAGACAATTTATGATGGGCAATATTTATGAGAAAAACCTTAATAAAGAATTAAAAGATAGATTTAAAATCTTAAATAATATAGACAGTAAACCTTTATGTAAGGATTGCTGGACTAGGTATCTCTGTGGAGGAGGATGTCTAGCTAATAATTTCAATATGAATAGGAATATTACAGAGCCATATGAGATTGGCTGTGAGATACAAAAATTAAGGATAGAATATGCCCTATGGCTAAGGGCAAAAAGAATGGAGGTAAAGGTATGAGGATAAAGGTATTTTTAGTTACGATTGTATTTTTGATGTCTTTCTATGGTTTTGCAAATGCTAGTACTTTGTCTAATTGGGGACCAACCGGTATATCAGAGATACCAACGGCATATGTGTTGAATTTTGGTGTCGCGATAGGTCCTAACGTTGGCTTTTATGGAAGTGATACCTTGACAAGAATTCCAATAACGTTAGGCCTTGGTGTTGGCATAGAGATAGGGGCTACTGGATTTTCTCTTTCTTCATCTTCAGATTTTATACCTATATTCCATGCAAAATGGAATGTCATAGAGGAAAAGCCTCTCTTACCTAGTATATCTATAGGTGGGCTTTTTGATGTTAATAATGCTATAGGGGGGACATCTTTCTATGTTGCGCTTTCTAAGGCGCTGGGTAATTTGAAAGGTCATATAGGTGTAGGGAGTGGAATCTACGAGGGTATATTTGGAGCTTTGGAATTCAAGCTTACTGATAGTATAGATTTGTTAGGCTTTTATAAATCTGAGAAGGCTGGTATAGCCCTCAATATAAATCTATTATCATTTTTAAATATTACAGCGACTTACCATGAAGGAATCATATTCCAAGTAGGAGCAAATATTTCCTTATAGATATGAAGCGGATACTTGTAATAGACGGTTTAGGTGGAGGATTAGGTTCTGAGATTATAACTAGATTAAAGGGCATACCAGATATAGAGATAATAGCAGTAGGGACTAATTCATTTGCTACTGGTAGTATGCTTAGGGCAGGTGCTAATAGAGGTGCTACGGGAGAAAATGCTATAAAGGTTTCTTCTTTAGATGCAGATATTATTATAGGACCTTGGGGAATAGTTATACCTAACAGTATGATGGGTGAAATTACTACCGGAATAGCAGAGGCTGTAGCTACAAGTAAGGCTATAAAAGTACTGATCCCTGTTTCTCACCCCAGATTTTTATTGGTTGAAGAAACCACTTCCTCGCTGAATAAATTGATAAATCTAGCTATGGAGAAGATTTTAGAAATATTAGATGGAAGAGTTGATAGTACTGAAGAGGGTTTCTAATAAGACTAAAGCCGAAATAATAAAAAGTTATTTGGAGAGTAACGGAATATATGTTTTTTTAAAATCTTCTACTGTCCCTTATGGTGATGGTCCCATTATGGGTGTGGGTGGGCCAGTAGAGATTTGGATTTCTAAAGGTTCTTTAGAAGAGGCGATAGAGTTGTTAGCAAGGAGAGAATTTGAAGAGGGAGGTGGTATTGAAGATGATTCCACTGAGGGATAGCATTCCTTCAAGGAGATTTCCTATAGTTAACGTGTTACTTATAATAGCTAACTTTATAGCCTTTTTCTATGAGCTTTCTCTTGGAGAAGAACTAGAAAGATTTATAATTCAATACGGTATAATTCCGGCGAGGTTTATTCATGATATTGCTAATTTGGGTTCTGTATCTATAAGGAATATTGTTATTCCTTTCTTTACAGCTATATTTCTGCATGGTGGATGGTATCATATACTCAGTAATATGTTATATCTTTGGATATTTGGAGATAATGTAGAGGACAGAATGGGACACTTTACATATCTATTTTTTTATCTTTTCTGCGGTATTACCTCGAGTTTTGCCCATATCTTAACAAATTTGTCTTCTTCTATTCCTACGATAGGAGCTAGTGGAGCAATTTCAGGTGTATTAGGAGCTTATTTTATAATATTCCCTGAATCTAGGATTATGACCTTATTACCATTTGGTTTTTTCCTTCATGTAGCTGCTATTCCGGCTTTTCTTTTCTTGGGTTTCTGGTTTATTTCTCAGACCTTGAATGGTATTGCTAGCCTGGCAATAAGAACATACATGAATACTGGTGGAGTTGCCTGGTGGGCACATATAGGCGGATTTGTAACTGGTTTTATAGTAGGTATTAGATTTAGAAGACGATATAGACCATATTATTATGGATGGTAGAGGAGAGGATGATGAAAGAACATATTAAAAGAGCGTTTTTATTAGCTTTTATATGCGCATTTTCTGCTGGTACTCTGGGGTATTTTTATCAGCTTACTACTCCAATTATAAAAGAACAGCAGATAAGAGCTCAGATTTCTTTACAAAAAGAGGTATTGCCTCAAGCCATAGAGTTCAAAGAGGTTGCTGTTGATGGTTATACGGTATATTTAGGGTTAAGCAACGGGGATGTGATTGGGGGGACTGCAAAGGTTACTGTAAGGGGATATGGTGGAAATATAGATTTAATTATAGGGTTAGATAAGTATAAGAGAATAACAGGTGTAAGGGTACTATCTCATAATGAAACTCCAGGGCTAGGAGAGAAAGCTACAAAAGATAATTATTTGGAACAGTATATAAATAAATCGAGTGATAATATAAATACTGTAAAATTTATTACTGGTGCTACTATATCTAGTAGGGCTATACAAGAAGGAGTAAAGAGAGGTATGAGTTTAATATCCAAGGCTTTGGAGGGGTATCATAGATGAAAAAGTTATTTTCTGCTTCTGAGGAAGAGATTATAAGTGGAAAGACTGCAGATATATATTTTGAAAGAACTTATAAGGTTTTAAGTTCTATAGGTGCGCTTAACACTCCTGTCGTTGGAGAAATCTTTCCGAGGAAGAGTGGATATCTAGGTGGAGTTAAAGAGGTATTAAATCTTTTAGAGGGTAAAAGGGTTAGAATTTATTCTCTCGAAGAGGGGGAGTATATAGAAGAAAAAGAGACTATAATGCGTATTGAAGGCCCTTATGGAGAATTTGGTATATATGAAACTGCTATACTTGGTATTTTGGCATCTTCGACTGGGTGGGTGACAGCAGCTAGAGAGTGTAAAGAGGCTAGTAATGGGAAACCAGTGTTATCCTTTGGTGCCAGACATGTACATCCAGCAGTAGCCTCTGTAATGGATAGGTCAGCCATAATAGGAGGAGTTGACGGGGTAAGTTCTATACTTGGAGCAGAGTTAGTGGGTATAATCCCATCTGGAACTATGCCTCATGCATTGATATTAATTATTGGTGATACAGTTGAAGCAGCTAGAGCCTTTCATAAGGCTCATCCAGATATTCCTTTGGTTGTTTTAGTTGATACATTTAAAGATGAGGCAGAAGAAGCTATAAGGGTGGCAAGAGAATTTAGGAGGTCTTTATATGGAATAAGACTTGATACTCCTGGAGAAAGAGGAGGAGTAACTCCAGAGCTAGTTAGAGAGGTAAGATCTAGACTTAATCAAGAGGGTTTTGATTATGTAAAGATATTTGTCTCTGGTGGTTTGAATCCTGCCAGAATAAGGGCTCTTTCTGAAGCTGGAGCAGATGTATTTGGAGTTGGTAGCTATATCTCTGGAGCTTCTCCTATAGATATGACTTTGGACCTAAAAGTAGTAAAGGGCAGACCGATAGCTAAGAGAGGAAGAATTCCAGGAATTACAAATAACCCCAGACTTAGACTGGTTTATAATAACTTGGTGCCGGAAGCCGGGGTCGAACCGGCATGAGCTAAAAAGCTCAGCGGATTTTAAGTCCGCAGCGTCTACCTATTCCGCCATTCCGGCAACTTTCTGATATTTATTATACAAAGAAACTTCCCTTTGTCAAGAGAACTAAGTGAAAATTCTATATCATTTTGGAGGTGAAGGATTATGTATAATGTTTCTAGCCCCGAAGAGATTAATGAAGTTTTCTCTATAGAAGCTTTGAATAAACCTATTCTTCTAAAAGAGGATGAGATCAGGGAAGATATACCTAAAGATGAGATCATTAGCCTATGTGAGAAACTTGTTAGTGCTCCAATGCCTGAAGCCAAGTATTCATACTTTAGAGAGTTTTATATTACAGGTAATAGAACTCACTACGAGACGCCTCATAGATTAAAAAGAGCAAATATGTATCTTTTAGCTATGGGAACCTTCCTAACTGGTAGGGAAGATTTTCTACTTAGACTTCAAGATTATATATGGGATATATGTAATGAAGTAACTTGGTGTTATCCTGCACATTTACCTGAAGAACTTAATTATAACGAACCTTATATAGACTTATTTGCTTCTATGACTGCAGAACAACTTGCTGAGATACTTGACATTTTGAGTGATAAACTTGATAGGAATATAGAAGAAAGAATAAGGTATGAGTTAAGAAGAAGGATATTTATTCCATTCTACGAAAATCCAGACAGATATTGGTGGGCGAATGCATATTGGTCTAACTGGTGCGCGGTATGTTGTGGAGCAGTAGGAGCCTCAGCTATAGCAGGTAGAGTAGAGGAACCTTACCTTAGTAAGATACTACTCGATGTTATACAAAGACTCAATAGATACTTAGATTACTTTGATAATGAAGGAGGATGGGTAGAGGGTATAGGTTACTGGAACTTTGGATTAACCCATCTATCTAGGTTTGCTGACAGTCTATACAGAGTTACAGATGGGAAGATAAATATCTTTGAACACCCTAAGCTTCAGATTACCGGGTTATTTCCAGTCCATTGTTATTTACCTCCTGGAGGTTTTGTTAATTTTGGAGATTGTTCTTATGAGGCTAAGTTAAATAGAGACTTAGTAATTCTATTAAGTAAATATACTAAGGTTGGTAAAGAGTTAAATTGGCTAGCCTCACAGATAGAAATGAGAGAGCTAGAGAATTTTAGATGCCTTAGAAAAGAAGAGAAAATATTAGAGACTCCTAAAGATACTTCTATGCATTTTCATGGTATAGACTGGATTGTAACACGTAAGAGTTGGGAGGATAAACTTGGTCCAGTTTTAGCTGTAAAGGCTGGTAATAATGGAGAGCCCCATAATCAATTGGATGTTGGTCACTTTATATTCCATGTCTATGGTCAATCGTTTTTGCATGATTTAGGGGCAGGAATTTATACAAAAGACTATTTTAGAGAGGGAAGATATAAAAATCCCTTCTGTAATGCAGAAGGACATAGCTTGATCTTTATAGATGGTGAGAGTGAAGGGATAGGTAAAGATTTTGAGGGAAAAGTTGTATCTTATGAAGTAAGCAATGATAAAGAAGTTGTAGTGCTTGATTTGACTAGAGCCTATCCCCAGAAAAAGGTAGAGAAGATAACCAGAAAATTACAGTTTCTAAAAAATAGAAGGGATGGAGGGCTTATCCTAGAAGATGAAGTCTTATTAAGAGATGCTGGTAGGATAGAATCTAGGATACAGATTAACGGCTTATTAGAGAGATTAGGAGATAAGACCTTTATAATAAAAGGTAGGTATGGAAATCTTTTTTTAGAGATAAAAGAGCCAGTAGATGCAGCAGTTGAGGTAGGAGAGTTAAAAGGTTTAGAGTTTCACGATGGCTCAATAAAAGATTTTAATTTCCTAAATATAGTGATTTTTAGTAGAGAAGCCAGGTTTTATGTGATATTTACTCCTTTTAGAGAAAGGAATGAGATAAGATGAGGCTTTCTTTTAGTACGTTAGGCTGTCCTAATTGGGATATAAAGAAGATAGTAGAGTCTGCTAGGCGCTATGGCTATAACGGAGTAGAGTTAAGAGGTTCAGGGAGACAGCACATATCTCTTGAGATTTCTCCTATAGAAAGAAATGAAATAAAAAGACTTTTTGAGGATAATGGGATAGAAATATGCTGTATAAGTGCATACACTAGGTTTGCTTCTCCTATAAAGGATGAGAGAGAAGCAAATATAGAAAATCTTATAAGATACTGTGAATTAGCTAAAGAAATAGATGCTCCGATAGTAAGAACCTTTATAGGTGATGTTCCTAAGGAGATTATCGAGTCCGAGTATATGAATTATATACCTGAGGCTCTGCATAAGGTTGGAGAAAAGATAAAGGATTTTAAAGTAGATGTTGTTGTAGAGACACATGACTATTTCTCGACAGGGAAGTTGGTATCTGATATCATAAAGAGGGCAGATATCGAAAATATAAAGGCACTTTGGGACGTATGGCATCCATATAGAAGTGGAGAGAGCCCAAAAGAAACTTTAGAATATCTAAAGGACTATCTTAGACATATGCATATAAAGGATGCAAAGAGAATAGATGATGACTGGCATTTAGTTCTACCGGGAGAAGGAGATATTCCACTTAGGGAGATAATAGATTTACTCAGAGCAATAGATTATCAGGGATATCTATCTTTTGAGTGGGAAAAGATGTGGCATCCAGAGATACTAGAACCTGAAATAGCCTTTCCGAGATACATAGAATATATGAGATCTATAGGAATAATATAAGAAGGGTCAATTACTGATTTCTATAGACTTTAAATAGTTAAAGTGGTATTATAGGCTTGGGACTAATCTATAGTAGGAAGGGGTGATTTTGTTTTTATGGTGGGGAGTCTACGGATAGGTAGAATCCTGGGAATCCCTATAGAGGTTCATTATACTTGGATTATAGTGTTTGGCCTTATAACTAATACACTGGCTACTACTTATCTGTCTAACTATACCTTATATACCTCTCCCTATATTAACTGGATTATCGGAGCTATAGCCTCTCTTATATTCTTTATTTGTGTTACTATGCATGAGATTATGCATTCTTATACTGCTCTAAAATTAGGGCTAAAAATAAAGCGTATTACCCTTTTTATGTTCGGAGGCATAGCAGAGATAGAAGGAGAACCTAAGTCAGCTAAAGATGAATTACTTATATCTATTATAGGACCAATTACTAGCGCCCTTTTAGCACTAATATTTTTTTTATTTTCTAAGTTTCCATTTAATCCTTTATCACCTATTGGAGGTGCTATATTATATCTTTACAGGGTAAATCTAATCTTAGCAGGATTTAATTTAATTCCTGCCTTTCCTCTAGATGGAGGAAGAGTTTTAAGGGCTGTGCTTTGGATGAGCCTTAAGAATTATAGAAGAGCTACTAGGATATCGACTAGTATTGGAATGACTTTTGCTACCATGATAATGTTTTTGGGTTTTTATATTCTTCTCTTTGGTCAGTTTATAACTGGTCTTTGGTTTATCTTTATTGGATGGTTTCTAAGTCAAGGTGCTATGTCAGGTGAGAGAGAGGTTGACATAAGGGAAGCCTTTACAGATGCTAGAGTGAAGGACCTTATGAGTAAAGAGATACAATCTGTTCCACCGAATATTAATATAGAAGACCTTGTTTTAAACTATTTCTTGTATTACAGATATGTCGCTTTTCCAGTTATGTGGGGAGATAATATACTTGGAATAGTCACCTTAAACGATATAAGAAAAATTCCTCGGGAAGAATGGAAGCACTATACAGTGAGAGATATAATGATTCCAGTATCTTCTGACCTTACTATAACTCCCGAGGAGTCGGCGTTTGATGCCTTTTTGAAAATAAACAAAGGGTCAGTTGGAAGACTATTAGTTATAGATGAGGATAAACTTGTTGGTATTATAAGTAAAACAGACCTTATTAGATTTTTGCAGATAAAGACTATGATATCTAGCTAGTTAAAATAATTACCACTTCTTTTGTTTACCTTTCCATTTTTCTTCTAGATTTTTTTTGAGGTCCCCTAATCTTTCATTACTTTCCTTAAGGAAATGCGATAATTTAAATTCAAATTCCTCTAAAGACTTGAGCCTCTTTATAGAAACTTCCAAGTCTCCTCTTTTATTATATCCTATTACTACTGCTTTTACTTTATCTCCTTCATGAAGATAATCTGTTACCTCTTTTACATATGAAGAATCTATCTCTGAGATGTGTAGAAATGCCTCTCTTCCGTCATTAAGTGTCAAAAAAGCTCCAAATTTGGTAATTTTTTTTACCTTTCCTTCAACTATCTGTTGATTATCTAGTGGTTTTGTGTTGGAATACATAGGATCTCTCCAGGTTTTGTCCATCCTAACTCCTCTCTTATTAATATTTCTATATATTTGTCATCATATTTAAGTCTATAGATCTCTTTTTCTAGTTTCTTATTTTCCTCTCTAAGTTTATTTAACTGTTCTCTTAGTTGTGAAATTCTCATTTTACTTTCGTTTATATGATACAAGACAGTAAATGCAGACCTCGATAGGATTATTAGATAAATGACTATAAATGCTGAAATTAATATTTTACATGCTTTATTCAAACCTGATGCACCTTAAGGAAGTTTGTTGTTCCTCCTATCCCCACTGGAATACCTCCAGTAAGGATAACGGTATCTCCTTTTCTTATAAAGCCTGCTTCTAAAGAAGCTTGAACAGACGCCTCTATCATTTCATCCGTAGTCTTATATATCCTTGTGGTCAACGGATTAATCCCCCAAAACAGTAGTAATCTCCTTTGAACTCTTTCATCTGGTGTAACGGCAATAATTGGCTGAGCAGGTCTATACTTAGCCACCATACGAGCGGTATATCCAGACTGTGTAGAGGTTATTATAGCCCTTGCACCAAGTCTTTGCGCTATTTCACAAGTAGCATAACCTATAGCATCCGTAGGAGAATTTGTTGAGAATTCAGACCTTTTCCTAAGCATATCACTATATTTTAATTTAGATTCAGTGTATTCTGCTATTTTTGCCATAGTCAAAACAGCTTCTAGAGGATACTCTCCTACCGCAGTCTCCCCAGAAAGCATAATGGCATCTGTTCCATCAAAGATCGCATTGGCTACATCAGAAACCTCTGCCCTTGTTGGTCTAGGATTTCTTATCATAGAATCTAACATCTGTGTAGCAGTAATTACTGGTTTTCCTAATCTATTACATTTTTCTATTATAATTTTCTGTACTATTGGGACTTCCTCTAAAGGTATCTCTACTCCTAGATCTCCCCTTGCTACCATGACTCCATCTGAAGCAAGAACTATATCATCTATATTCTCTATCGCTTCATGCTTTTCTATCTTTGCTATCACTGGTATGTTTACTCTAGATGCCTCTAGTATATTCTTTACATGTAATACATCAGCCGCCTTTCTTACAAAGGAAACAGCTATAAAATCTACCCCTAGCTTTATACCAAACATTATATCATCGATGTCTTTTGATGTTACAGATGGGATGTTAATAGTAATATTGGGGACATTTATCCCTTTTCTACTTTCTAATCTTCCACCATTTACTACTCTACAAAGTACTCCATCTTCTCTATTCTCAATGACCTTCAATTCTATAAGTCCATCTGACAACATAACAGAAGCATTAGGACGAAGTGCCTCTATAAGCTCTCTTTCTTTTATAGGTATAACTTTAGGGTCATTACTTCTTTCTGCAAGTTTCAATAGCACTTCGTCCCCCTTTGAAAGCATTATGCCTTCTTCTACTAGTGTTCCAATCCTAAGTTTTGGTCCTTGCAAGTCCTGTAAAATGGCAACTGGCTTCTTCAAAGAATTTGATATTTCTCTTATAAGACTAAAGACATTTGCATGATATTCTTGGGTGCCGTGCGAGAAGTTTAATCTAAATACCTCCACACCTGCTTGTATAAAGTTTCTGATAATCTCTGGGGAATCGCTAGCCGGACCTATAGTTGCTATTATTTTGGTTTTTCTCATATCTTTTTAAAAAATGCCTCAACTCCTAAATAGTTAGCTACTGGACCTAAGTCTTCTTCTATCCTTAAAAGTTGATTATATTTTGCCACCCTATCTGTTCTAGATGGTGCTCCAGTCTTTATTTGTCCACAGCCAACAGCTACAGCTAGATCTGCTATAGTTGTATCCTCTGTTTCCCCGGAACGGTGTGAAATAATACTGGTATAACCAGCTTTTTTCGCCATCTCTACTGTCTCTAGAGTTTCACTAAGTGTTCCTATCTGATTAACTTTAATAAGGATAGAATTAGCTACTCCCATCTCTATACCCTTAGATAGACGTCTTACATTTGTAACGAATAAATCATCTCCTACCAATTGAACTTTGTTACCTAATCTTTCTGTAAAGAGTTTCCATCCATCCCAGTCGTCTTCAGATAGACCATCCTCTATAGAAATGATAGGATACTTCTCTATAAGACCCTCATAATATGAGATGAGTTCTTCTACAGAATAGCCTTTTCCGCCAAAGTAGTATTTACCACCTTCGTAAATATTACTTGCAGCAACATCTAGAGCCACAAAGACATCTTTTCCTGGTTTATAGCCGGCCTTTTCTATAGCCTCAATTATTGCCTCTATTGCAGATTCATTAGTTGATAGATTAGGGGCAAATCCACCTTCATCTCCGACGTTCGTATTGAGTCCTCTACTTTGTAAGACCTTTCTTAGTGTATGGAAAGTCTCCGCTCCCATTCTTAAGGCTTCCTTAAATGATGGTGCACCTGCAGGAACTATCATAAATTCCTGAAAGTCTAAGGGATTATCTGCATGTTTACCACCATTTATTATATTCATTAGAGGGACTGGAAGTATAGATGCGTTTACTCCACCTATATATCTATATAGAGGTAAATCTAGGAAGTTTGCTGCTGATTTAGCTACTGCTAGAGATACGCCTAGTATAGCATTTGCCCCAAGCCTACTCTTATTTGGAGTTCCGTCAAGTTCAATGAGAATTCTATCAATATTTTTCTGGTTTAGAGCATCTCTTCCTATTAGCTCTGGGGCTATTACTTCATTTATATTCTTTACTGCATTTTTTACCCCCCTACCTAAATACCTACCGGCGTCTCCATCCCTTAATTCAAGTGCTTCATGAACTCCAGTAGAAGCCCCAGACGGGACACTAGCTCTACCCATATGTCCACTTTCCAAATAAACCTCAACCTCGACAGTTGGGTTTCCTCTTGAGTCTAATATCTCTCTTCCTCTTACTTCTGTGATGATGCTCATTATTTATCCTCCGCAATATTCGTTTAATTCTTAGATGGTTAAATTTTAATTAATTACCTATCTATTGTCAAGGGTAGATAAGAAGAGTAAAATTGAACTAGAAAAATATTTTAGGAGGAAATAGGGTAAGATTTATGGGGAGAAGAGCGTTATTTATAGATGGAAATAATCTCTATTTTGTACAGAGAAAATTAAAGTGGAATATAGATTTTGAGAAACTTCTTAACTATTTTAAAGGAAATGAAAACTTTTATAATGCATTTTATTATTCTGGTTATGATACTACTGACCAGAATCAAGAAAACTTTCTTAAAGCTCTGACCTTAATAGGTTATACGGTAAGGAAAAAACCATTAAAGACTATATCATCTTTAGATAATGAGGAAAAACAAAAGAGTAATATGGATGTGGAAATAACATTGGACCTTATAGTTACCTCTACTCATTACGATGAAGCCTATCTCTTTTCTGGAGATAGCGATTTCGAGAGTGTTATAGAGTATCTTAGGATGATAGGTAAGGAAGTAGTTGTAGTGTCTACCTTAGGACATATAGCTATAGAGTTAAGGAACGCAGCCGATAGATATGTAGATTTGGCGGAATTGAGAGAGTATCTAGAAAAATCTCACATATAATGAAGGGGTGAACCCTTTCGGGTTTCACCCCTAACCATTTATTACCCATTCACGAGCCATTTTGAACCCATTTAACAGGTAATTATTCTTAACCCTAGAAGATTATAAAATATATTTTTACCAATGTCAACAGCTAGAAACATCCTTAATTTTGGTGTGTGTAATATCTGCTTGTGGTATAATAAGCAAAAATACTAAGGGGAGGTTTCCTGTGAGATACGTTATGCAGAATTGTATAATTGAGTGGTCTTTTGAATCTGAAAGGTTTTACAAAGACCCATTTAATGATGTGGATGTTTCTGTAATCTTTACTGAACCTAATGGTGAAGAGAAGGTCATTCCAGCTTTTTGGGCAGGAGAAAATACTTGGAGAGTCCGTTTTGCAAGCCCTAAGATAGGGATACACAAATTCAGGGCCCTCTGTTCAGACTCCTCTAACCTGAGTCTTAACACTCAGAAGGGGGAGTTAGAGGTTATTCCCTATGAAGGAGATAATCCATTATTCAAGCACGGACCTATAAGAGTAAGTGAAAATAAAAGATATCTAGAACATTTAGATGGGACTCCATTCTTTTGGCTAGGTGATACCTGGTGGATGGGATTATGTAAGCGCTTAAAGTGGCCTGAGGAATTTCAGATTCTAACTCAAGATAGAGTGGAGAAGGGTTTCTCTGTTATTCAGATCGTAGCGGGTATTTATCCTGATATGTCTGCTTTTGATCCTAGAGGAGCAAATGAGGTAGGTTTCCCTTGGGAGAAGGATTTTTCTAGAATAAATCCTAATTATTTTGACATGGCTGATCTAAAGATTGGTTGGCTTATTAAGTCAGGTCTTATTCCTTGTATTGTAGGATGTTGGGGATATTATCTTCCTTTATTAGGTATAGAAAAGATAAAGAAGCATTGGAAATATTTAGTGGCAAGGTATTCTGCTTATCCAGTAATTTGGTGTTTGGCTGGAGAGTATGATATGCCTTATTACTTATCAAAAGATAAGAATAGAGATAGAGATCTTCAGAGAGAAGGATGGATAGATGTGGGAAGATATCTAAGAGAGATAGATCCGTTTCATAGACCTGTAACCATTCATCCTGGGACATATGCTAGGGAATTTACTCCAATCTTAGAGGTTATAGATTTTGATATGCTTCAGACAGGTCATAGCGATAGTAGTATAGGTAATACTGTATTTAGAGTTAGTCAATCTTACAATGGGGAGCCAAGGAAGCCTGTAGTTAATGGTGAAGTATGTTATGAAGGAATAGGAGGGCAGTGTAGAGAACAGATTCAAAGGCTTATGTTCTGGGCAACTATTTTAAATGGAGCCTGTGGATATACCTATGGAGCTAATGGGGTTTGGCAGATTAATAGAAGGGAAGAACCTTATGGTCCATCTCCCCATGGGATGAGTTGGGGAAATACTCCTTGGGAGGAATCGTATAGATTTCCAGGTTCAAAACAGTTAGGTATAGCAAAGAGACTATTAGAAAGATATCAATGGTGGAAATTTGAGCCACATCCAGAATGGGTAGAGGTGGAGATAACAGAGGAAAATAAGAAGAATCATTATTATCCTTACTGTGCAGGGATACCTAAAGAGGTCCGTATCATATATCTACCACTATTCTATAACAATTTCAAAATAAAAGATTTAGAGGATGGGGTAGTCTATAGGGCATATCTATTTAATCCTGTAGATGGAGACGAGATTAAAGTTGGTATAGTTACTCCTTCTAGTGATAAGAAATGGCAGTTACCAGAATTAGTAGAGGGTTCAGGTATGAGACTTCCAATATATCAGGATTGGGTTTTAGTCTTAGAGGCGAGTTAAATTTAAATTATTACGAAAACTTGAAAAGAGGTGAGTCTTATGAAAGCGGCGGTTCTAGAAAAAGTGAAGAAGATTTCTATAGAAGAGAGAGAAATCCCTAAGCCTAAAGAGGATGAGGTTTTAGTAAGAATAAAGTCTGTAGGAGTCTGTGGTTCTGATATACACTATTACAATGAAGGTAGAATAGGATCTTTTGTAGTGGAAAAACCGTTAGTTTTAGGTCATGAATGTGCTGGAGAGGTGGTTGAGATCGGTTCTAAGGTAAAAACTTTAAAAGTTGGTGATAGAATTGCTTTAGAGCCAGGGATCCCCTGCAGAAGATGCATATATTGTAAAACTGGTAGATATAATCTTTGTCCAGATGTGGCTTTTATGGCAACTCCTCCTATTGATGGTGCTTTTACTGAGTATATTACTCATCCTGAAGACTTTGCCTTTAGACTCCCAGATAATGTCTCCTTTGATGAAGGCGCCCTAATAGAACCTCTATCTGTGGGTATTTATTCTGCAGAAAGAGCTATAATAAGACCTGAGGATACTGTGTTAATTTTTGGTGCAGGACCAATAGGTTTAGTAACTCTTCAAGCAGTTAAGGCTTACGGAGCAGGACAGGTGTTTATTGTTGATATAAATGATTTTAGATTATCAAAGGCTAGGGAACTTGGAGCAGATTTAGTTATAAATAGTAGTTTAGAAAAGGTGGAAGATTATATTAAGGATGGAGTAGATGTAGTTTTTGAAGCTTCTGGAAATTCTTCTGTTATAAGTCAGACTACAAAGTTTGCTAAAAGAGGAGGGAAAGTAGTCTTTATAGGTCTAGCATCTGAAGATTATATTGGCATCAATATAAATGAGATAAGCTCTAAAGAATTAGACCTTTTAGGTATATTTAGATATGCCAATGTATATAAGAAGGCTATAGACTTATTAGCCAGAGGGAAAGTAGATTTAAAGACTCTTATTACACATCGTTTTCCTTTAGAAAAAACCCAGGAGGCGTTGGAGTTTGCAGATAAGAATAAAGATAAGTGTATAAAGGTCATAGTTAATCCATAATTTATACTTTTTTGACAGACTTTCTTTTGTATGCTACTCTATAGTTGTAATTATTTTAATTTTAAGGGAGGCAATTTCTATGGCTAATTTAGCTAATCTTAGTTTTATCGATTTTGGCCCTGCTAGAGTTATCGGTAAGGAGATAAGAACAAAGGTGGGTGGAGAGTATAATCCAATCCCTCAATTTTGGATGAAGTGTTTTGAAAACGGAATATTTCAGGTATTAGAGTCTATGTCTGATTATATTTTAGATCTTTCTTATGTTGGGTGGGAAGGAGAATATGATCCTAATACTAATGAATTTTCCTATATAGTTGGGATGATTATGAGACCAGATACTCCTGTGCCAGAAGGTTTTGATTTTCGTGATTTACCTGCATCTAAGATGGCAGTCGGATGGATTAAAGGGAAAGAGCCTGAGATATATATGGAAGGAACACCACTAATGGTGTCTGAAATGAAAGAGAAAGGATTTGAATACGACGAGTCTAAGGGGTACATGATAGAGGTTTATACGTATGAGCGTTTTGTGATGCCCCAAGAGAGAGGTGAAGAAGAGGTAATTTTAGACCTTTATATTCCATGCAGAAATATTGAAATCTAGACGGTTTCTCTTGTCTAACCTTTGCTATTGCTTTTTGTAGAATATTATGTTAGTATAGTTATAGCTGAGGGGACGTAGCCAAGCGGATTAAGGCGGCAGATTGCAAATCTGCTATTCCTCGGTTCGAATCCGGGCGTCCCCTCCATAAGTGGGCGGTTAGTTCAGCGGAAGAACGCTTCGTTGACACCGAAGAGGTCAGTGGTTCAACTCCACTACCGCCCACCATTTTTTATGTTATAATACCCTATATGAATGTAAGACTTTTATCCTATACACCTGAACCAGATAGAGTAGTAGCCCTTTCTGCAAGGCTATGTTATAGTAAGATAGATATCTCTGAGCTTGCTGAGAAACTTACTAACGAAAAGGTTAAAGAGTTATTAAATAGACTTAGGAACTCTGGTCATTTATCTCCATTTGAACATGCAAGCTTTACCTTTGGTATAGAAGGCATCTCAAGAGTTACATCTCACCAATTAGTTAGACATAGAATAGCTAGTTATTCACAGCAAAGTCAGAGATATGTAAATATGTCCAAGACAGACTTTGTTATTCCCCCGTCTATTATGGAAAATAAGTCTGCATTGGAACTTTTGTCTAATGTAAATGACTTGGCTAAGTCGACCTATAATAAGCTTATTGAGTTGGGTATACCTGAAGAAGATGCTAGATATGTTTTACCTCAAGGAATTTCAACTAAGATTATTGTGACTATGAACGCTAGGGAACTGCTACATTTCTTTAATCTTAGGTGTTGTCTTAGAGCACAGTGGGAGATAAGAATGATGGCTAACCTTATGCTTAAAGAGGTTAAAGAGGTTGCTCCTGTTATATTCGAAAAAGCTGGTCCTTTTTGTTTTAGTGGTCCTTGTCCAGAAGAAGGTCCTTGTCCTCTTAAAAATGAGATTTGTTATTGACAGATTTGAAGGAGATATAGCGGTATTGGTTAATGATGTAACTATTAATATCCCTAAGTCTATTCTTCCAGAGTATGCAAAAGAGGGGGATATTGTTATTATTGAGCTAAGGATAGATCGAGAAGAGACAGAAAAACTTAAAAGAGAAATAAAGAATAAGATTGATAGACTCATAGAAAGAGAAGAAAAGGGTGATGTTTGGCTTTGAGAAGGGTTAAAGGCTTCTTGGGTATCATCCTTCTCTTATTTATCTCTATAGTAGGTATTGGAGTATCAGACCCGAATATTAGAGATTTATTCTTCGGTAGAGGCGTATTATTTAATGCAGATGTAAAAATTTTTGTTCTTGATGTAGGGCAAGGAGATAGTATACTCATAAAGGCTTTTGATAGAAATGTCTTAATAGATGCTGGCCAAGATAAAGCTCTTTCTGCAGATAAGATTGGCTCTTTTGGAGTAAAGAAATTAAACCTAGTAATAGCTACTCATCCTCATAGTGATCATATAGGTGGTATGTTTGAAGTGATCAAAAGATACGATCCAGAATATTATCTAGACCCTGGTATCCCTCATACCTCAAAGGTCTATAAGACTCTTTTAGACCTAGTTGAAAAAAAGAAACTTAAATATATGAGACCTAATGGTCAGACTATTCACTTGCAGTCAGCAGAACTGTATATTTTCCCTCTACCTAGTGATGTTAAAAGCATAAATAATGGTTCTGTAGTTAGTAAATTATCTTATAAGGATTTTGGAATGTTATTTTTGGGGGATGCAGAAGTAGAGGAGCAATCTTTTCTTATAAAGGTAAATAGTGATAAGCTTAGAAGTAAGGTAATAAAAATTTCTCATCATGGTTCCAATACAGGAACTAATCAGAGATTATTAGATATTGTGTTACCAGAAATAGCTATCATATCTGTTGGAAAGAATAATTCTTATGGACACCCTCATAGCGAGGTTATAGAGCTCTTAAAAGAGAATAATATAAAGACTTATAGAACTGACAGATATGGAACCATTATAATACTCTCTGATGGTTTCAAGTATAGTGTAATAAGGGAGAAAGGTTCTATGGGTGAAAGATTCCTATTCTTCATATTACAACTAATAGAAACAGTGAGAGTAGGAGCATAAAAAATGAAATATACCCCGCTTTACGAGTCACATATAACTTTGGGTGCAAAATTTGTAGATTTTTTTGGTTGGCAGATGCCGCTTTATTATACTAGTATTATAGAAGAGTCTAAGGCTACTAGAAGTAATGTAGGTATATTTGATGTGTCTCATATGGGTCGATTTTTGATAACTGTTGATTCTTTAAAATTTTTAGATACACTCTTTACAAATGATCCTCAAAAACTTGGCATTGGGAAGGCTCAGTATACTCTTCTTTGTAATGAAAGAGGAGGAATAATAGATGATACTATTCTTATTAATTTGGATAACAAAGAATTTTTGCTTATATCTAATGCCTGTAATCGCTATAAAGTCTGGAACTGGTTAAAGTTACATAGCGAAGATGAAGCTATAGAAGATGTTACAGAGCGTCTATCCTCTATAGCTATACAAGGTCCAAATGCTAAGGACTTAGTAGAAAAGATGTTTGATGTTGAGTTAAGTGGGCTAAAGAGATTTTATATACTTAAGCTAAATGTTTTTATTATTTCTAGAACAGGATATACTGGCGAGGATGGATTTGAAATATTTACCCCGTCTGATATGATTTCCTCTTTATGGGGAAAAGCGTTATCTTTGGGTGGAATCCCTTGTGGTTTAGGTGCTAGAGATATACTTAGACTTGAAGCAGGATATTGTTTATACGGCAATGAACTAAGTGAAGATATAGATCCAATAACCGCAGGACTTGAGAGATTTATAAAATTGGATAATAGAAATTTTATAGGTTCTGAGAGAATTAGAGAACTTGTTATAAGTGGAACTGAAGAAAGATTAGTCTGGTTTAGAATGCAAGATAAAGTGATTCCTAGAAAAGGAGATGAAATTAGATATCAAGGAATTAAAGTAGGTAAAGTTACCTCTGGTAGTTATTCACCTAAGTTTGATGTTGGAATCGGTATGGGATATGTAAAGTCAGAGATAGCTAAAGAGGGGAATACAATAGAGATTATTGTACGAAATTCCCCTCGAATTGGTGTTATATCAAAGAGATAACTTTTGCGTGATATAATATTAATATGAGTATCTCTCAAAGGATAAAAGAGAGAGTTGATATAGTAGATTTTATCTCTTCTTATGTTAAGCTAACTAGATCTGGCAAGAATTATATAGGACTTTGTCCGTTTCATAACGATCATAATCCATCTTTTACAGTAAGTCCAGAAAAACAGCTATTCTATTGCTTTGGCTGTAAAGAAGGAGGAGATGTAGTAAAGTTCTTGATGAAGATCGAACATCTCTCCTATAGAGAGGCGCTTGCTCAACTTGGTAGACGTGTTGGAATAGAGTTAGATGATACTAGCGATGAAGGTGTTGGAGGAATTAGAGAACTTTATAAGATAAATGACCTTGTTATGAAGTATTTTAACTATATACTTGTAGAAACACAATATGGTAAAGGTCCTAGAGAATATCTAGCTAAGAGAGGCATAAAAAAAGAGACTATCGATACTTTTAAACTCGGTTATGCTATAGCTAGTTGGAATGCACTTCAGAAATTTTTAGAAAAAAAGGGCATAAGTATAGAAGTACAAGAAATGTTAGGACTTATAATAAATGATAAGGAAACGGGCAAGTGCTATGATAGATTTAGAGATCGTATAATATTTCCTATTATAGATATGACAGGTCATACAGTAGGTTTTGGTGGTAGAGTTTTAGATGATTCACTACCTAAGTATATAAATACGCCAGAAACTCCTATCTTCAAAAAAGGGCATATCCTTTATGGTCTTTATCAGACTAGAGATGAGATAATGAAAAAGGACCAGGTAATTATAGTTGAAGGATATATGGATTGTATATCTCTGTATCAGGCTGGTATAAAGAATGTAGTAGCTTCTATGGGAACTTCTTTTACTCGAGAACAAGGTTTAGCCTTAAAAAGAATAGCAAAGGATATAGTTATTGCTTTTGATACAGATACTGCTGGTGATTTAGCTGTAGTTAGAGGTGCTAATATTTTAAGAGAAGTTGGTTGTAATGTTAGAATAGCACGCTGGACCGTTTTTAAAGACCCTGACGAGTTTATACGTAATCAGGGTCCTATAGTTTTTTTAGACATTATAAATAGAGCCAAGCCATTTTTAGATTATATGTTAGACCTGTTAATAAATAGATATGAGATTACCTCTTTAGAGGGAAGGATTCAGTTTTTTCAGGAGTTTTTCCCTCTTTTGAGGAGTGAACCTAGAGTATCTGTTCAGAGGGCATATCTAGATAAGATTGCTACTCTGGGGAAGATTCCTCCAGAGTTACTATATAGAGAATTTGACCTTTTCTATACCTCAAGGAAGAAAGAGTTTGAGGTCACTTCTATCTCTGCATTAAGCTGGATGCGAAGAGAAGATATAGATACATTGAGGGAGAAATTGGAAAGGCAATTGTTATTTTTTGCACTTAATGATGTTAAATTTCTTAACATAATAAAGGAGATTTTTCAATCAGATGTTTTTACAATAAAGGAATATAGAGAGATATATGAACGTCTATTACAGTGGAATTTTGAGGAAGGTGGGTTCGAGATAGAAGATGATAATCTTTCAAGTATAATAGCTAAGATAAATATCTCTGAACAGATAGAATTATCTGAGAATAACTTAAATGAAACTATAAATAGATTAAATGGTATAATATTGCAAAAGAAGAAAGAGGAGCTAATAAGAGAATTAGAGTTAGCTGAGAAGAGTGGTGAGGTTGAGAAAGCTAAAGAACTTGCTACTAAGATTCAAGATTTAACTAAGGAGATTTTTAGTATAGGGGAAAGGAGAATGTCTATAAATGGATGAGAAGATTAGGGAGAAAGAAGAATTTATAGGTGAAGAGTTTGATTCTAATATAGAACATCTTGTAGATAAGGGCAGGAATCAAGGATTTGTTACCCACGATGATATACTAAAGGCTATTCCAGGAGAAGAACTGGATATTGACCACTTAGATTATCTCTATAAACTTCTCTTAAATCTTGGTATAGAAATAGAAGAGGATGAAGAACTAAAGAAATTACCTATAGAGGCTGAGAAGTTAGAGGAGGAGCTGGAGGTAGAGGAAGCTATACCTCTAGATGATGCTGTAAGACTCTATCTTAGAGAGATAGGCAAGATTCCACTACTTACTCCCGAAGAAGAAGTGGAGCTTGCCAAAAAATTTAAGGAAAATAATGATCAATCAGCTAGGGAAAAACTTATAAATTCTAATTTAAGACTTGTAGTCAGCATAGCCAAAAAATATATAGGTAGAGGGCTTTCTTTCCTAGATCTTATTCAGGAAGGAAATCTTGGTTTGATGAGGGCAGTAGAAAAGTTTGACTATAGGAAAGGTTATAAATTTAGTACATATGCTACCTGGTGGATAAGACAGGCGATAACGAGGGCTATAGCTGACCAAGCTAGGACTATTCGTATACCTGTCCATATGATAGAGACAATTAATAAGTTAGTTAAACATTCTCGTCAACTTCTTCAAGAATTGGGAAGGGAACCAACCATAGAAGAGATTGCTGAAAGGATGGATATGCCTCCTGAAAAGATAGAGGAAATAATAAAAACTGCTCAAGAACCCATATCCCTGGAAACTCCTGTTGGAGAAGAGGAAGATAGTAGATTGGGAGACCTAATTGAGGATACAACCACAGTAGCCCCTGCTGATACCGCTTCTCAGCATTTACTTTCAGAAGATATCCAGGAAATATTGGAAGGTCTTTCTCCAAGGGAAAGGGAGATACTAATACTTAGATTTGGTTTAGGGGGGGAAAGACCCCACACATTAGAAGAAGTTGGAAAGATGTTCAATGTAACTAGAGAGAGGATAAGGCAGATAGAGGCTAAAGCTCTTAGAAAACTGAGACATCCAAGTAGAGCAAAGAAGCTTAAGGAGTATCTAGAAGGATAATAGATGAATATTATTGTTCAATTTGGAGCAGGTAATGTAGGTAGAGGACATATAGGCCATATTTTTTCTAAAGCTGGTTATAAGGTTGTTTTTGCTGATATTGATGAGCAGCTTATTTCTTTACTAAGAGAAAAGGGATACTATATCGTAAGACTTATAGGTGAGTCTATAAGAGAAGAAAAGGTTGAGAACTTTGAGGTCTATCATATAGATAGAGATAGGGAAAAGATTCTGGAGTATATATCAAGGGCTAATATAGTATCTACTGCTGTTGGCCCAAATATCTATCTCTCACTTGCTCCTATAATAGCAGAAGGCTTAGCTTTACATAAAGCTGAACCTGTAAATGTTATGGCTTGTGAAAATTTCTTTCGCTCTACCGAAAGGTTAAGGTTAGAGATCTCTAAATACCTTTCTCCTTTACCTGAATGGATCGGCTTTCCCAATGTAGAGATAGGACGTATAATTCCTCCTACCGAAAGAGGTAGTCTTTTGGTAAATGTTGAGGATTATAATGAATTTCTTATAGAAAAATCTACCTTTGTTGGTTCCCTTCCTAACATAGAAGGGTTAGAATTTGTAGATAGATTTGAACTTTTTTGGAAGAGAAAGATATATACAGTAAATATGGGCCATGCGGTTCTTGGATATTTAGGTTATCTTAAAGGGTATACTAATGTATCCGACGCTATACAGGATAATTGGATAAGAGAAATTCTTGTTGGTGCTTTGTATGAAGTAAAGGTGCTTCTAACTAAGTTGGGTCTAGATTTAGCTTACATAGATAGTTATATAGAAGTTCTTCTAAAGAGATTCTCTAACAGAGAACTTGGAGATACCGTATATAGAGTAGCTAGAGACCCAATAAGAAAGTTAAAACCTGAGGATAGATTGGTTGGTCCGGCTTTAGAATGCGAGAAGAATGGTTTACCGTTCGATAACCTGGCTTTTGGAATAGCAGGTGCACTTCTCTTTGACTATAAAGAAGATAAGGATGCGCTAGAGTTGCAGGAAAAGATAAAAGAAGAAGGATTAGAAAGTGTTTTGCAGAATATTTGTAATATTCCTTTAGAATCTTATTTAGCTTTCAAAGTGAGAGAAAGCTATAGGATTTTGGAAGAAATAAAAAAGAATGAAAATTCTAGACTATAACGATACTCAACTCTCTAAAAAAATCTTATCCGAGATAGAAGAAATTTCTTTATCTCTTGGAGATATCACCATTATGGAATTTTGTGGGACTCATACTCACTCTATCTTTAGGTTTGGTATTAGAGAGCTTCTTCCTGAAAATGTTACTATGCTCTCAGGTCCTGGTTGTCCTGTATGTGTAACTGATAATCTGGACATAGATTACTCACTAGCCTTAGCAGAGATACCAAACACTATACTGGTAACCTTTGGAGATATGGTTAAAGTTCCAGGAAGTTATAAGAGTCTTCAAGATATAAAGGCAGAGGGTAAAGATATAAGAATAGTCTACAGTTGTATGTCCGCTTTAGAAATAGCAGAACAAAATCCTAGAAAAAGTGTTATTTTTTTAGGGGTAGGGTTTGAAACTACTGCTCCTACAGTTGCAGGTGCTATAATTGAGGCAAAAAGAAGGAGAATAGATAACTTCTTTGTCTATTCTATGCATAAGCTTACACCTCCAGCTATGAGATCTATTCTAGAGCTTGGAGAAGTAAAGTTAGATGGTATACTTGGTCCTGGACATGTCAGCACTGTTATAGGTTCAGAGGCGTGGAGTTTTATTCCAGATAATTATAAAATGCCAATAGCAATAGCAGGTTTTGATACTATAGATATACTACTTGGTATAAGGGCTTTATTGGAGATGATTAGGGATAAAACTCCTAGAGTAGTAAATACTTACCTTAGAGCGGTAAAACCTAAAGGGAATAAGCTAGCGCAGAATTTAATGTATGAAGTATTTGAAGTGACAGATTCTTACTGGAGAGGTTTAGGAAGACTTCCGAAAAGTGGGTTAAAGATAAGAGAGAAGTATAGGAATTTTGACGCTAGTATTCAATTTCCTATTAATATTGAGAATGTAGTAAGGCATAAGTTATGTAAATGTGGTGAAGTTATAAGAGGTGTTACTTCACCGTTAGAATGTCCTCTTTTTAATAAGGTCTGTAACCCTACCAATCCAATAGGTCCCTGTATGGTGTCTTCAGAGGGAACCTGTAGTGCTTATTATCTATATGGAGCAAAGTAATGAGTGAAAAGAGAATAACACTTGCATATGGTAGCGGAGGAAGGCTTACTCATCAGCTTATAAAGGATATTTTTGTAAAATATCTTGGCAATGAGATTTTATACCAGATGAATGATTCGGCAACATTTACATTTAGTGGAAATTTAGCCTTTACTACTGATAGTTATGTTGTAAATCCTATATTTTTCCCTGGGGGAGATATAGGTAAACTAGCTATATATGGAACGGTTAATGACTTGGCAATGGTTGGTGCTGAACCTTTATATATAAGTCTTGGCATTATCATCGAAGAAGGATTATTATTTGAAGAATTAGAAAGAATAGTTTTATCTATAAAAGAGGCGATAGAAGAGGCTGGAGTAAAGGTTGTAACTGGAGATACAAAAGTAGTCGAAAAGGGAAAAGCAGATAAGGTATTTATAAATACCTCTGGTATAGGGGTTATCCCCAATGGAATAAATATAAGAGGAGATAATGCTAAACCAGGGGAAGTAGTAATAGTAAGTGGAACTGTAGGGGACCACGGTATAGCTATATTAAGTGCAAGAAAAAGTTTAAGTTTTTCGGTAGATGTAAAGAGCGATACCGCTCCTCTTAACAGGTTAGTTAAAGAAATGATAGAGGCTGTTCCAGAGATTAGTGTACTTAGAGACCCTACTAGAGGCGGATTTGCTACAACTCTTAATGAGATTGCACAGGCATCTAATGTTGGTATAGAGATAGAGGAATCAGAGATCCCTATAAAGGATTCAGTGAGGAGCGCCTGTGAGCTCCTAGGTATTGACCCTCTCTATATAGCAAATGAAGGAAAACTTATAGCTATAGTTCCTGAAAGTAAAGCTGACTTGCTTTTAAGAGTAATGAAAAATTCTCCGTATGGAAAGGATGCGAAAATAATAGGAAGGGTCACGAGAGAACATCCTGGTAAAGTCGTTCTAATTACTAGACTAGGAGTTAGACGGCTTTTAGATATGCTCTCAGGTGACCCTCTTCCTAGAATCTGCTAAGCTTCGATCTCAATTAGCTCAGATACTTTGGTAAATCTACACTTATCCGTTCTGCAATATCCATAAGTATGTTCTATAATCTCTTCCTTGAAATATTTTATTGCAGACGCTATTGGCATTATATAAGATTGCCCTAAGGCACAGAAACTTGTCTGCTGCATATAGAGAGCTATATCCATTAATCTATCTACAACATCAGATTCACTACCGTTTATATTACTTATGATCTTATATATTTTTTCTCCACCTACTCTGCAAGGCACACATTTTCCGCAAGATTCTCTTCTGAAAAATGCTATAGCAGATTTTAGGACATCAACTATACAGGTAGAGTCATTCATTATAAGTATAGCTCCAGAACCCAGTGTTGCGTTTAAAGGCCTTAAATTATCAAAATCCATTGGAACATCCAAAGCGTCTTCTCCCAATAATGCACCGGCAGTTCCTCCTACCTGAGCTATCTTAAATTTACCTAACCTCATACCGCCACCGTATCCATAGATTATCTCCCTCAAAGTAGCGCCCATAGGTACTTCTATAAGTCCAGCATTTACTATGTGTCCTAGTATTGTATAGACTTTTGTTCCCGGGGATTTCTCGGTCCCAAAGCTCCTAAACCAACCTGCTCCATTCTGGATAATGCTAGGCACATTGGCTAGAGTCTCTACATTATTTATTACTGTAGGTTTTCCCCATAGCCCTGCATCAGTAGGATAGGGAGGTTTAAATCTTGGTTCTCCTCTTTTCCCCTCGAGAGATTCTATTAGCGCAGTCTCTTCTCCACATACATAGGCACCAGCACCCTTTTTTATAAAGATATCAAAACTAAAATCTGTCCCAAATATATTATTACCAAGGAACCCATATTCTCTAGCTTGGGATATTGCCCTTTCTAATCTTTCTATAGATAACTCATACTCGCCTCTAACATATATATAACCCGTATTTGCTCCAACTGCATATCCAGCTATTATCATACCTTCAATAGTTTTATGGGGGTCACCTTCAAGTATAAGCCTATCTTTAAACGTTCCCGGTTCCCCTTCGTCCGCATTGCAGATTATATACTTTGGACTTCCCTTTGCTCTAAAGGCTAATTCCCACTTTAGGCCAGTCGGGAATCCTGCTCCACCTCTTCCTCTAAGCCCAGAATTCTTTATTTCCTGTATTACATCTTCAGGATGCATTTCTAAAAGGACTTTACCTAAAGCTTCATATCCTCCAACGGCAATATACTCCTCTATAGAATCAGGATTAATTAGCCCTACATTCTTCAATACTATACGGGGCTGTTTAGATACGTCAAATTTTGTAGGCTCTTTGACTACTACACCAGGAGTCACGCTTTGAGCCATAAGTCTTTTTACTGGTCTCCCTTTAAGTAAGTGTTCTTCAACTATTACAGGCACATCTTCTATTTTGACATTTCTATAATATATCCCTTCAGGATAGATTACCATTACTACTCCATCACTACTAGTTCCCAAAGAACCTGTTTCTAGAACTTTTACTTCTTCTTGAAGCCCCCTTCTTTCTATCTCTTTTATTAACGCTTGCATTACTTCTCTAGCACCAGCAAGAATCGAAGAAGCATCTATTCCTATAAGGATATGGCTTCTTACTATCATCTTTCCTCCTCTTTTTCTTTAAATGAATTTATAATTTCGATAGCTCTCTCAGACGTAAGATTTCCAAAAGCCTCCTCATTTATCATCATTGCCGGAGCAACTCCACATATCCCTAAACAACTAACCTCTTCAAGGGTGAATAAACCATCCTCTGTTGTTTCCCCTACTTTTATTCCTAAAGTCTCCTCTAAAGTCTCTAAAATTTTTTCTGCTCCTTCGACATGACAGGGCGTAGATACACATACCCTTATTATGTATTTACCTCTAGGCTTTGTACTAAAAAGTCCATAAAAAGTAGCAGTTTCATATACTTTGCTTGGAGGGAGGTTTAAATACTTAGCTACACTTTCTATATCTTCTCTTGATAAAAATTGATTGGACTTTGAATTTTGTATTTCATGAAGTATCAAGAGGATATTTTCCCTTTTTGGTTCATATTTAGACAGTACCTCTTCTATATTCATTCCACGCCTCCTAACCTTTAAATTTGCTTTTAGTCTATATTAATAAATTAGAATCTTGTAGTCAAGTTTATTACATATATAAAAAATTAAGGCCCTGGAATCTCTCCAGGGCCTATTCTTTTCCAGGTTAAATTTACCTTAAGACAGTTACATTTGCTGCTTGCGGTCCTTTTTCTCCCTGGACAACGTCAAACTCAACTTTCTGGCCCTCTTCTAGGGTTCGATAACCTTGGCCTTTGATAGCTGAGTAGTGAACGAATACATCTCCACCATCATCCCGAGTAATGAATCCATACCCTTTCTGGGCGTTGAACCACTTAACTTTACCTGTTACCATTACAAATACCTCCTAAAAATTTTAAAACTGGACTCTTCGTCCAAGACTCATTATACATCCTACATACATGCCTGTCAATAGAACTAGAATTTTTCTGGTATAATATAGATATTGTTGAGAATATAGGCTACAAAAGGAGGCAATTTATATGAAAGCAGTCTATCTAGAGACACCGAAGAATGCTTTTATAAGGGAAATCGAAGAGCCTCTATGTCCTGAAGGATATGCAAAGATAAGGGTAAGATTTGTAGGGATATGCGGTTCTGATGTCTCTGCATATAAAGGAACTTCTCCAATGTGCACCTATCCTAGAGTAATAGGGCATGAGG
>JAOACC010000157.1 GCA_026418035.1 bacterium | reverse complement strand
CCTTTACATTGTGTGGTAAAATATATGAGTTAGGAATTAGATGAGAGTTGCTTTAGACCTGCACATACATACCCTACTATCCCCATGTGCTGGGATAGAGATGATACCTATAAATATAGTAATGAAGGTTCAAGAGTTAGGGATTGATATGATTGCCATTACGGACCATAATGCGATAGGAAATGTTTCAAGTGTAATAAACTGTGCCAAAATATATGCGCCAGAGCTGAAGGTTTTGCCAGGGATGGAAATCACATCTAGGGAAGAGGTTCATATCTTGGGTATATTTCCTAACTTAGAGTCTGCTAAAGAGCTAGAGAGTATAATTCATAGTCATCTAAATAGTATTCCAGATAGAGACTATACAACTGAACAGTTAATTGTGGATGAGGATGCTAATTTTATTAAATACGAAGAACATTTTTTGTTAGGAGCAACTGATTTTTCTGTAGAGGAGATATCAGATCTAATCCACTCTTTTAATGGATTAGTTATACCTGCTCATATAGATAGAGAGTCCTTTGGCCTTATCTATACCTTGGGCTTTTTCCCACCTAATCTTAAAGTTGATGCCATTGAACTCTCTAAATTTGCCACCGAGGAAGATCTAGAGACTATTAAACCATCCATCCCTTTTAGGGTACCTATTATATTCTCAAGTGATGCACATTTTCTAAGTGATATCTCTAAGCCAAGAACCTTTCTAGATTTAGAAGAAAAGAGCTTTGAAGCTTTGAAAAAAGCTTTAAGAAACTATAAAATTTAAGAATATCAAGGAGGATAGTATGGACGCTGTTCAGAAAAGGTTAGTGGATGAGATAATATCTAACTGGAAAGATAAACCAGGAGCATTGATGCCTGTATTACAGGAAATTCAGGAGAAATTGGGGTATCTTCCAGTTTCTGCTATGGAAGAGGTCTCTAAAAGTTTAAATATTCCTCTGACTGAGATATACGGAGTGGCAACATTCTATCACTTCTTCTCATTGAAACCTAAGGGGAAATATAAGATTCAGGTATGTGAAGGGACCGCCTGTTATGTTAAAGGAGCAAAAAGAGTCTTAGAGAAATTTGAAGAGGTTTTGGGTATAAAAGTGGGAGAAGTCACCCCAGATGGTAAGTTCTCTATAGAGAGTGTAAGGTGTATAGGTGCCTGTAGCCATGCGCCAGCCATTATGATTAATGATCAGGTATACGGTAGAATGAATTCTGAAAAGGTCTTGCAGATTATTAAATCACTGAAATGATGGAGGAACTCTCGTTACATATCTTAGATATAGTTGAGAATAGTATAAACGCAAAGGCTACTAGAGTAGATATAGAAGTAGATATAAATAAAGAAGAAAACCTTATAACAATAAAGGTAACTGATAATGGCAAAGGAATGGATGAGAAGACTTTAGAGAATGTAAAAGACCCATTCTTTACAACTAAAACTACCCGTAAGGTTGGTTTAGGAGTTTCTTTTCTAGATGAAATAGCACAACTTACAGGTGGTAGTCTAGATATTGAATCTAAATTAGGTATAGGAACTACTATTAAGCTAAAACTCCCCATTGACCATCCAGATAGGCCCCCCTTAGGGGACATTGTATCTACACTTATAACTTTATTGGCAACTAATCCTTGTGTTTGGATAGTTTATAGAGAGACCCGTAATGGAAAATCCTGGGAGTTTAATTCTAAAGAGGTGGAAGAACTATTAGGAGATTATGCCTGGTTAGGAAAAATAAAGGAAGTATTGTATAATAGTTACAAAGAGTTTACTGGAGGTGAATTGATTTGAAATCACTAGAAGATTTAAAGCGTATAAGAGAGCAAGCACAAGCTCAGATAAGGCTTAGAACACAAGAGGCTAATACAAAGATAATTGTAGGGATGGGGACCTGTGGCATAGCAGCAGGTGCTAGAGAAACTTTGATGGCTATCTTGGATGAATTGGCAAAGAGAAATATCCAAGATGTAGTAGTTACTCAGACCGGATGTGTAGGTCTTTGTGAATATGAGCCTTTAGTTAATGTTGTAAAACCTGGACAACCAAAGATTACTTATATGAAGGTAACTCCAGAGAGAGCTAGACAGATTGTTGCCAGTCATATAGTAAATGATCAGGTAGTAAATGAGTGGGTATTAAGCACAGAAGAAGGGGTATAAGATGGCTATAGTTAGGGCTAATGTACTTATATGTGCTGGAAGTGCTTGTGTATCTTCTAGAGCCTACGAATTTAAAGAATCCTTATTAAATGCATTAGAAGAGGCTGGCATAAGAGAAGAAGTAAATGTTGTTGATACAGGATGTGTAGGGACTTGTGATCTAGGTCCTGTGGCTATAGTATATCCTGATGGCGTATTTTATGTAAGATTAAAGCCTGAAGATGCTGTAACTATTGTCAATGAACATCTGTTGAAGGGAAGGATTGTAAACAGACTTCTCTATCAACAGCCTATGACAAAGGAGGTTTTTCCATCTCTCTCTGAGATAGATTTTGTTGCTAAGCAGAAGCGTATCGTTTTAAGGAATATGGGAATTATAAATCCAGAGAGTATAGAAGAGTATATAGCAAGAGAAGGATATGAGGCATTAGCAAAAGCACTTACAATGACTCCAGAAGAGGTAATCGATACAGTAAAAAGGTCCGGGTTAAGAGGACGTGGTGGTGCTGGTTTTCCCACTGGACTAAAGTGGGAGCTTACACGTAAGGCAAAGGGAAGTCCTAAATATGTAATATGCAACGGAGATGAGGGTGATCCAGGTGCTTTTATGGATAGAAGCATCTTGGAGGGTGATCCTCACAGTGTTATAGAGGGTATGATGATAGTTGGATACGCAGTTGGAGCCAGTAAAGGTTTCTTCTATGTACG
>JAOACC010000045.1 GCA_026418035.1 bacterium | reverse complement strand
AGTATTAGGTGGCAATGGGTTTGGTAATAAGATAGGGTATGAGTACTTTTATTTTAACTTTGGTAAATAGTCAATAAGAATTGACTTAAAAATATCAAACTGAATTATTAAGATTTTATTTTAGCCTAAATTTAAGGTCAGGGAGTAGACTTATTTAAAATCCACCCCACGCTAAAAATTAGAGAATCGTCGAGATATTGACATTTTGAAACTGATAAATTATAATATAAGACGTAAGATGTCTTATGAAATACGTCTTATAAAAGGGGAGAAAAGAGTGGATTTTGGAGAACCAGTTACTAGAGAATCGGTAGTAAATATAGTAGTTAATAAGATAAAGGAGAAACTCTTAAGTGGAGAGCTTAAACCAGGAGATAGATTACCCTCTGAGACAGAATTAAGTGAAAGGTTAGGGGTGGGTAGACCATCGATAAGAGAAGCCATAAAAATGTTAAAGGCTTTGGGGGTAGTTACGGTAAAACATGGGGATGGAACTTATATATCTGAGTCTATAAATGAAAATGCTATAGATCCCCTTATATTCTCACTAATATTCCAGAGAGGAGAAAGTAAAGACTTATTAGAACTTAGACATCTTTTTGAAGTTGGATATACTAAACTCGCTATAGAAAAGTTAACTGAAGAAGATATTGCTGACATAGAGAAAGCTCTTAAAAAGCATGAAGATGCAGTTAAGAAAGATAAATTTGAAGAATTAGGAGATAGGGAGTTAGAGTTTCATTTCGCTATTCTGAAAGCGACTAGAAATCTTCTTGTAATAAAGGTTGGTTGTATTATTCTTGAGCTTCTTAGACCTTCTATAGAAAGAACTACACGGATTTATGCTCAACGAGCAGTAGAAGATCATAAAAGGATATTCGAAGCTATTAAAAAGAAAAATTCTCTAGAGATAGAGGAAGCTATTAAGAAAAGTTACGAGGTATGGAAAGAACAACTTAAGGAGGTATATCAAAAATGATTTGTATAGACTTTTCTAGAAAGATAAGGGTTTGGGATGGCTTTGGAGTAAATTATGTGGAAACTTCGCAAACTCCAGATTACAAAAGTTATCCCCAGGATTATGGTGGCTTTAGCATATTAAGAGAAGAGGATAGACAGAAAATCTTAGATATGATATTTGGAGAGGATGGCTTAAAGCCTGGTATTATAAAGATGTTTTTAGACCCATTTCATCAAGAATCGACTAAGATAAATAAATCAGATAAATACAGTATAGATCTATCTAAATATGACCATACCACTACCACTAAATGGATGAGATACTTTGCAAGAGAAGGGTTAAAAAGAACTAAAGCTAGAGGTGATGACTTAAAAATAATAGTTACTCTTTATGGCCCTCCTGGCTGGATGACAAAACAAAAATTTGTTAGAGGCAGAGATTTAGATCCGGATTACAAAATTGAGTGTGCTAAATATATGGTCTCTTGGGCTAAATATCTGAGAGAAATAGAGGAATTACCAGTAAAATATATATCTTTGCACAATGAGGGAGAAGATTTTCATAGATGGCCTAAGGATGGAAATTCACCTAACTGGGAACAGGGGCATGATTATAACATGTATTGGCCTCCTGAGCAGGTGGTTGAATTTATAAAGTTAGTAAAAGAAATATTAGATGTAAATAATCTTAGTGATATAGGAGTGACTCCAGGAGAAACCAGTAACTGGTACAGATTTAGTGAATTGGGATATGCATCCAGTATAGCAAGCGATCCAGAAGCAGTAAGAGCCTTAGGGCTTATCACTTCTCACGGCTTTTATAATCCTAGATTTGGAAGAGGATACGGAGATTATAGAAGTCTAGGAAATGATATCTTAAGGGAAAAGAAACCTGAATTGCACAGTTGGGTAACATCTAGCAGTTGGAGCAAGATGGATGTGGATTTTGTTTTTGAAATCAAAAATCATATATATGCTGTTAAGGTGAATGGCTATATCCCTTGGGCTTGTATACAGCGACCAACTCAATGGTTTAAAGGAGATCCTAATCCAGGAACTGCATTTAGAGTTTATGAAGATGGAACTTACTCAATAGAAGACGGATACTACTATTACAAACAGGTTTCTAGAGCAGGACAACCTGGTATGGCGGTTGTCGAGACATTTATAGATGATTCGGATATAGCATTAATAGCTTTTGGTAGTAATGAGACTAAAAATAAGGATAGTTTTGTAGTTTTGAATCTATCTGAGGATGAGAAGAATCTAGGTATAAATATTGTAGGGAGTAAGGTAAGGGTTTTTTCAGTTTATCGAACTTTAAGAGACGAAAAATACAAGAGGATAGGTGAATACAATGTAAAAGACGGTGAAATCAAGTATTTAGCTCCTCCACGTTCAGTGACTACATTCTTTGGGGAGGATTAGTAGTAATAGAATAAAATTCTTTATAAAAGGAGGGAAAGAGTAATGAGAAAGTTTCTGAGTAAAGTTTTGGTAGTATGTTTAATAAGTCTCTTAATATGGGGAGGGTCTAGTGTATTTCTGTCTGCTCAGGAGGTCAAAAAAATTACCTTCTATTATGACTATGGTGGTGGTCTTGGAGAGTTGGAGGCGTTAAAGAAGATCATAGCTATATTTGAAGAAAAAAACCCAGGGATAAAAGTAGAGTTAATTCTTGCTCCTGCTGGACAGGCATGGACGAAACTTCTTACTATGATAGCAAGTGGAGATCCTCCTGATGCTACTTGGTTTGATGATGAGCCTTTTCAAAGGTTTGCCAGCGAGGGACTTCTTTTAGATATAACAAATAGACTCAGGAATTCTAAAGTTATAAAGACCACTGATTATTATCCTACTGCTGTTAAGGCTTATACTTGGAATGGTCGTTGGTATGCTCTACCAAATCTAGGTGGCTCTGTGGTTATGTTCTACAATAAGACTATGTTTGATAAGGCAGGGTTAAAGCCACCTCAAGGAGACAAGTGGACTATGGAGGATTTCTTAAAAGCTGCTACTAAATTGACTAAAGATGAAAATGGTGATGGAGTTCCAGAAACTTATGGGACAGGAATAAGAACCTGGTGGGCCTATTGGCAAAGCTGGATATGGAGAAATAAAGGTTCAGTTCTATCCCCTGATAAAAAGAGATGTGTTCTAGATTCGCCAGAGGCGATAGAGGCTATGGAGTTGTATATTGGTTTAAGGACCAAATATAAGGTAGCTCCTTCAGCTTCAGTAGAAAAAGAGCAAGGTTCAGATATGTTATTTATGAGTGGAAAACTAGCTATGTGGCATAATGGTTCTTGGGCTTTACCAAACTACAGAACTATAAAGGACTTCGAATGGGACATCTGTCTTGTGCCAAGATGGAAGACAGGGAGCATAGAAAGGGTTTCTTGGGACGGATATGCCATCCCATTCAATTCTAGAAATCCTGATCTAGGTTGGAAACTTATTGAGTTTCTAGGTGGAGGAGAAGGATTAAAAGCCTTTGTAGAAATAGGAGGTCTACCGCCACTAAAATCTGTAGCTGAAAGTCCATTATTTCTAGATACAAAAGGGAGACCTCCTAAAAATATAAAAGCATTTGTTGATGCATTATATGGAGGTAGGACAAGATTAACCGAACTTGTCCCTCAATATGATGAGATGACTACCCTTCTTAGTCAAATATTTGATGAGGCATTTTTAGGTAAAAAACCTGTAGCTCAGGCATGTAAAGAGGCTGCAATAGAAGTAACAAAACTACTTCAGAAGGGTAAATAGCTTATAAACTATGGCGGGACTATTGTTTAAGTC
>JAOACC010000040.1 GCA_026418035.1 bacterium | reverse complement strand
GTCCTTATTATCTGACCTATCTCCCAAGCACTCATAGGATGAGGGGCTTCATAAAGTATCTGAAGCAATCCGGCTTTACCATCTTTTGGTAAGATTTCTCTTCCAGTAGCTTTATCTACTATACTTGTTATTGCACCTATACCTGCATTTACTGTGACTTTATAGAACTGATTCTCTACTGTGTATATAGAGCTAGCCCTTACTCCACTCTCTGTGACCTGTCCTCTATACATATCCTCAACCTTTACTAGAGACTCGGTCTCTTCTCCCTCTGAATATTTTAGATAGTACGTCTTATATCCATAACCAGGAATATCCTTGGCAACAAATGTAGTTCTTAAAGCTTTCTGGAAAAATAAATATTCTTTATATTGAACAGGTATTACTTTTTTACTCTCATCTATCAATACGAGATGCTCTTTTTCATCAAATACATCGTATATGTCTACTGTCACTACGTCTGTCCTCTTCCAAGGTAATGGATTGAATACTACTATTGGAACAGCTTTAACATTAAAGTTTACTTCTGTATCTATATCTCCAACTATCGCCTTTAGCGATAATTCTCTTATCATATTCCCACATGCCTTTGCATTCTGGTATAGCCCCTGTGCATACCTATATGTCTCCGGAATTCCAGAACCAGGCAAGATATCATGAAATTGGTTGAATAGGGTATTTATCCATGCTTCATCTATTAGTTCCTTTGGGGGCATTTTCCCAGTTAGTTTTTTCGATAATAATGCTAAAACCTCAGCAGAGGTTAATAGGTTCTCTGCCTTCCTATTTGCCTCTTTTATATTACTCTGTGAGGTATAGCAACCTCTAAAGACAAAATTTAATTCATCATTGACTACTGGGAATCTATCCCCATACTTTTCTGCTATAGAGAAAAACTCGTCTGTAGTACTACACTTTACTTTGGGAAATATAGGCCAGCTCTTCATCTCTTGAATAAGCTGAAGGTCTCTCCTTGTAGGTCCTCCTCCGTGGTCCCCAACTCCATAAACTATTAGATAATCCTTCATACCTGTCTGCTCATATAAAGTTACTGCTTCTACTACATCCTCAGGTTTTACTGGTCCTAGATACCATAACTTGTTATCATCCCAAGCTAAAACTCTTGAGCCATCAGGGGCTGACCACCAAAATATTCTAGGACCTTTTCCTGCTCTACAAAAATAGTATCTAGTTATACCTGATTTCTTCAGTATCTGTGGATGCATCCAGTGATGGCCAAATGTATCTGGTTCCCAATCAATCTTAATCTTATCGTAAGGAAATCCAAACTTCTCTTTAAAGTATCTCTTTGTGTAAAGTATATGTCTTACTAGAGATTCCCCACTTGCAAGATTTTTGTCACCCTCTACCCAGAAGTTGGCAGTTACTTCCCATTGTCCATCTTTTACCTTCTTTTTTATCATTTCGAATGTTTCAGGACTATACTTCTCCATAGCAGAATAGACAGAGGTCTGACTCTGAGAGAACTTAAACTCAGGAAACTCTTCCATAAGCTTTATCGCAGTAGTAAAAGTCTTATAGGAAGTATCTACTGTCTCTGGCCAGTCCCAAAGCCAATTCATATCTATATGGGCATGACCCACATAATGAATAGTAAATGTCTTTGCAACCTCTCCTATAGGCTCAAGAATCTTCTCAGCTGACTCGATAAGTTCTTTAGTCTCTCTCTTACCAATATTATTAGAGACTAGCTCAACTGCCTCCTCTATGAGCCTCTCCCACTCTCTCTTTCTATCAGGAAATGCCTTTGCTAATCTTAAAGCAAAGTTAATCTCATATTTGAATCTCTTAACCTCACACTCTACATCTCTCAATGTCTCTTCTAATTTCTTCAAGATACCCATACCAAACCTCCTCATTTTGATTATATTTTCAATCTTTTAGATATTATCATATTCTACAACTGTTTGGTATATAATATGTTAAATAATCTTAAATAAAAAGGAGGAAAGGATGTTTAATGTCATAATACTAGGTATAGTAAGTCTGCTTACAGATGTAAGTACTGAGATGGTCTATCCTCTTATACCTCTTTATTTAACCAGTAAGCTGGGAGCAAGTCCTGCTATAGTAGGTCTAATTGAAGGGGTAGCTGAAAGTACCGCAAGTTTATTAAGGGTATTCTCTGGTTACATCTCTGACCTTATAGGTAAGAGAAAACCTCTAGCGATCTTGGGCTACGGCTCTTCTACTCTTGGGAAACTTTTCCTCTATCTATCTAACTCTTGGGGGTTTGTCTTTATTGGAAGATGGATAGATAGATTTGGTAAGGGGATAAGGACTGCACCCAGGGATGCACTAATAGCAGATTCTACAGATCCAGATAGAAGGGGTAGGGCATTCGGACTTCATAGGACAATGGATACATTTGGAGCAGTTCTAGGGATACTTTTAGCATACTATTTCTTTACAAGATTTTCTGGAGATTATTCTAGGGTATTCTTATATTCACTTATTCCCGCTTTTATAGGAGTATTAGCTCTATTTTTTGTAAAAGAAGCCAGGAAGAGTAATAAAAAATTTACCTCTAAACCTTCTTTAAAGTGGTCTCTTCTAGACCGTAGACTTAAAGGTTTCCTCATAGTAACTCTTATATTTACATTAGGAAACTCTTCTAACCAGTTTTTACTTCTTAGAGCCAAAAATCTAGGGTTTAATGATGCCACAGTTCTTCTTTTATATCTCATTTATAACATCGTCTATATGGTATTTGCTTATCCTGCAGGAAGACTTTCAGACAGGATAGGAAGGAAAAGGTTAATAGTAATAGGATATCTCTTTTATGGATTGGTCTATCTAGGATTTGCTATTGTAAAAAATCAATCAACACTCTGGCTTCTGTTTGCTCTTTATGGCATATATATAGGACTTACCGAGGGTGTTCAGAAGGCTCTTATATCAGATATAGCACCTATAGATACAAGGGCTACTTTAATTGGACTTCATGCAACATTAGAAGGGATAGGACTCCTACCCGCGTCATTTATAGCCGGACTCTTGTGGAACAATATTTCAGCAAGTGCTCCATTCTACTTTGGAGGCCTTATGGGCGTTATATCCGCTATTGGAATGATGATAGTTCTCTAGTTCACCTCAATATAGCTGGAGTACAAAGGTATAGCTCTAAACCGCTAATGTTATAGTAAAATTCCCCCCAAATAGCTATATTTTTACCTTTAGGCTTATCAATACTTATGTGATAGCCTTCAGAAGACTTCTGAGCTTCTCTATAGCTCCAGACCGAATAGACAAAGTTCTTGTTTATAGAGTCTGCATAC
>JAOACC010000115.1 GCA_026418035.1 bacterium | reverse complement strand
GACTTAATCTCTATACTATGTATTGGAACATTTACTACTGTAGGAGCAAAGTTTATCCCTAGAACTTTATAGATCTCTTCTAAGACTTTCTCTGTTCTCTCCATATAAACTTTATAGCCTCTTCTAACCTAGAAAATGGTTCTATTATATCAAGGTTTTGTCCTACCTCTATAAAAAGATTAATCAATTCTTCCAATTTCTCTCTGAATCTTCTATCTATCTTTATTCTAACTGGAGGATTAGCGTCTATTTTAATTAAGTATTCTCCATCTCCTAATTCCTTAAACTCTCCTATATTTGACAAGAACTCACCCTTATATCTACTCACAGAAACAATAGGAAAAGACCATTTAGATTCCTCTAAGAATGGCTCTTCTCTTATAAAGAGGATGATAGGCTTATGTTCTACAGCATCTACTAAGGGTATTCCAACAGTCTCTATACGAATATATCTATCTATTGTATTTCCATATAGAAGGGTTTGTAATCTAGAGGGTTTTATAGGTTCTACGTACTTGAATTCTACAGGAATACCCTTTTTATCAACTATTAATATTCCACCCAAATAAGTAGGTCCTTCAAATACCCTAGTAGTTATGTACCCCAGTAACTCATTATTCATATCTATTGCTCTATAGAATTTATTAACTCTTGCATCCTATTAAGACTCTTCATTTTTCTAATAATCTGGAGATTCACTATATCTCCTTTAGAAGCAATCAAGATCCCATCTTCTCCTATAAGGTCTCTAGATAATCTTTTCCCTATAAGAAAAGCGTTTTGCCTTGCTTCAAATCCCTTATCCTCTAAAGAAACAGCTTCTTCTTGTTTTAAAGATGATCCCTCTTTTAAAACTTCTGGCTGATCGGTCTTAAATCTTACTATAACAGCGGAAGGTCCTAAAGCCACCAAGCTACTTCGATCAATCACGAATTCTTCATCCTTTATCTTTATTCCACTAATCTCTAGAGTTTTTTCATCTAGAAATAACTCTTCAACTTTTCCTAAAATTTCTCCTGTAGTAGTATATACTGGTAATCCTCTCCATTCTATACTGTTATCCAAAATTTCAATAATCTCAGGTAGCTCTATAACACTCTTAAGAAAACTCTCTGAAGTTAGGACTGTATCTTTCCCCACTACTTCTATCTCCTCTTTATATATAAATTTCATCCCTTTATACCACTCTTTATTCCTTACTAAAAAACCCATCCCAATCATCTTCTTATTATCTAATACCAAATCTTCTACCGTACCTAAACAGTTACCAGAATGGCTTATTACATAAAGCCCAATAATCTCTCTCAATGGACGCATCGATTTCCTCCTTTTATATCTTAATGTCTATATTTTCTCCTATACCAGGTTGACTTAGATCTTCTGTAGATCCATCTTTAGACCTATTACCTCTTCGGGTCTGTCTTTCTCTAAATCTCTCCTCTTTCCTTTCTCGCTCATCAACACCTTTACTTTTATAACTCTCTTTAGAATTCTCAATCTCACTCTGTTTTTGTTCTGTTATTTGCCTAAAATACATTTGGAACTGTTTTTGAACAGTCTCTGAGGTTTGCCTTTGAACCTCTTTAACCTTTTCTAATTCTTGAGTCCTTACTATTATTGGTTGTATATCTCCAGTCCTCATATCGCCCTCAATTCAACCCTCCCTTCGTTATATATAAAATATATCCTCTCCAACTCATCATCTACCGTATAACTTTCACTTCCAATCCACACTCTAACACCAGGATAAACCTTACCAGTAACTTGAACTCGAGCTTCTTTTACTAGATACAATATCTCATCTCTTAATTCCTTAATCCTCACATCTCTCAAGTTCAACTGTTCAATTAATAACCTTTGAATCTCTCTAAGTTTATTAAGCTGGATACGTTTTGCCTCAGGCAGATTATCTTCTCTTCCATATCCAGCTATATATTTTATATTTGTATTTACTTCTTCTAACTTTTTCTTTATATCTTCTTTTTCTGCCATAAGTTTATTTAATTCTTCTGACTTCCAAGGCTCCTTTCCTACTATTACTATAGTCTTAGTCCCATATGGAGAGCCTAAGTGAGAGGTATATATAGACTTAAGTGCCAATATATTCCCACCAGATATTATACCTTTACTAGTAATTATCTTTATATTTCCACCACATTTGACATTACTATCTATTATTCCCTGCTCTACTACTATATCCCCACGAACCTCCGATTCAACATTTCTAATAGCCTTAGCTACAAG
>JAOACC010000164.1 GCA_026418035.1 bacterium | reverse complement strand
CATATACTCTGACTACTATTTTATACTGTCCATCATCCTTGTAATTGATTGTAATGAATGCGCCGGTTAACCTAAAAGTGTAAGGGCTCCAGGTAAGCATGACTTTGTCAACATATGCTGTAACATCTCTCTTTAAAATCCAACGATTCTGGATAAGCGTCCAGTTTGGGGTCTCTATACTAAGAGCTATTTCAGCAGGATATTCTAGGCTAGATTGAGAAGTTAGTTCTATTGTTTCCTCCCCGCTGGATATGCTTGGAACCATCTTTTCACCTTCAGCAACGTCGCCATCACGGTCAACCAATCTTGCATATAGTAAAACGTTCTCTAGCTCAGAAGCTCTAGAGAATTTAACTCTTAAGATGTTTCTGATAGTCTGGCCAGATTCCTCGGGGTTGACATAGTCCACCCAAGCCCATTTATCACTTATCGGACATATCATTCCAGGAGCAACTTTGAGTTCCTCCGCTTTAAATGAGGCGACTCTAAACAATAAAACATCTGATGTTGGATTGATCAATTCAGGATTCGATGGGTCATAAAGCTTAACTGGCATGTAATGCACTTGTAGAACTACTAAGTCATCCCGGTCACATCTAGGGCACTCAAAATATATTTTCTCCATTTTTCCTACATCTATCAATGAGATCTCTCTCACTCCGTGAACTTGATAAGAATCCCAAACAACTTCTCCATTCCGTAGAGTAATCAGCCTAAATATCACAATAGGCTCTTTACCAATATTTCTTATATATGCCTCTCCCCCAGGATAGATAACATAGTCTGCAGAGATTAGAGACCGAAGGACGAGAACTTCAGCATTAAATTCTTCTAACGCCTTTGCTCGATAAACTATAGCATATCCGGAGATCATGCTCCATAGAAAGAGGCCGATGCCTATTACTAATGCTGTAACGATAGTTACTATGACAAGGTTGCTCTGACCACGTCTCATCATCTTCTCATCCTCTCTAGACTACTATAGTCTCTACAAAATACACTTGGTCAATTCTTATTTGAGTTGAAACAGGAATAAACTTTACTTCAAATTCGTTAATCTTATCAACGGAAATAGGAAGCGAAAAGGTTTGGATAACATCTTGTTCACAATCTTTTAAAATTATTGTTACTGTATAGCTTCCCACCTCTCCATATCCAAGTTCAAGCATAATCCCTTCAAGAGTCCTATCAACTCTAGACCATTGTAGAAATACACTACTTACATGTATTTTTTCAGGGATGCCACCTAGCACCCATTCTTTTTGAATTATATTCCAGTCAGAATATACAAATATCTTCATTGGTGTTTGAAGACCACCGTAAACTCCTCGTATACGTTCAAGGCGAATTGTAGGTATATTAAGCGTTGCAGACCCTGAACCAGAACCAGCTCCTTCAATTTCTCTAACAGTGATCGTAAAAGAAACGTCATTAGCCTGAGTGGATGCTAAAGATGGTCTGATGCTAATAACAGGGTCTAGACTGCTAATACGTCCAAACATTGCTCCCGTAACGGGGTCTACGTAATCTACTATTACCCAATTGTCTCTAGGTAGAGGACATTTTAACGACATCTCAGCGCCTATCGGCTTAGCTATCTTAGCTTCTACATACAACATATCGTTAATAGACATTAAAGGATTTTCAACATTATACATGTCTGATGAAATATACCAGACTCTATAAATCAGTACTTCACCCTTCATACATGAAGGGCAGATCGGGGACTCTATTATCTTCTTTTCGCCTGTTTTTAATTTCGTTAAGTTTCCAAACCCAGTTGGAGTATCTGGTATTGAATCATATAATGTATTGTTTCTTGAGATTATTAGCTCTACCCGAACGACAGTTAAGTCAATATACTGTTTAGCAATATTTCTGAGGTAGAGATATGCATACTCTTCTCCATTAATTTCACTATATTTTACATTTTCTATGAAGAGTATGCCTCTAAGTAATTGTATATTTCTATCGGTTTCTTCCGTTAAATCTAATGTGGTATTGAAAAATAATCCAGCAGATATCCCCATTAAGAATAATCCCAAAATAAGTGTAAGTGATGCTATTACAGCTACTTCTACGACTGTTAAACCTTTCTTCTTCATAGATTGAGTTTTCCTTTTTATAATTCCCATTATGTTTATTATTTATTTCTCATGCTATATAAAATTTTCGTTAATATTTATTTTAAAACTGCAGTGGTAATAATGATAGACTAAGAATACAAGACCATAGAGGCGAAGTATTAATCATATTGTAATCCTGTCAGAGACCATTAATCTAGTAGGTCTTTAAGCTTATCTACTGCATCTTTAACATCCATTATTAGTAATCCTATCTTAGCTTTAGGGCTCATGAGAACTACTAGTGATGCTTTCTTTCCTGCGTAAAGAATAGATCCACCTTTATCTGTTAAGAGTATAAGATAGTTAAGCTTACCTAAAGCCACCTGTTCTGATACCCTCTCAAC
>JAOACC010000012.1 GCA_026418035.1 bacterium | reverse complement strand
TATAGGTGCAATAACAAGTATAGTAGATAAAGCTACTGGAAGAGAAATCTTACCAAAAGATGGTAAAGCCGGATTGCTTCAGATACTTTATGAAGCCCCTCATCCTATGAGTGCTTGGGAGATAGGTCAGATAATAAGGACGGTAGATTTAGATAAAGACGCTACAGTAGAGGTTGTAGAGACAGGACCAGCTAGGGCTATAGTCAGGATTAGAAGAAAGTATAATGATTCCGAGTTTATACTGGATGTAATTCTTAGTAACGATATCCCTAGGATAGACTTTAGACTTGAATTATTCTGGCTTGAAAGAGGTAGTAAAGAATTAGGTGTCCCTATGTTAAAGGTAGCCTTCCCAGTTGATGTAATCTGTGGAAGGGCTAGATTTGATATACCATTCGGAAGTATAGAGAGAAGACCTGATGGAAGCGAAGTCCCATCTCAGAAGTGGGTAGATTTGACAGGATTAGATAGGGATGGAAATAAATTGGGTATTACTGTATTAAGTTCAGTTAAGTATGGCTTTGATGTAACTGACAATAGAATTAGAATGACCTTACTGAGAAGCTCTTATGAGCCTGATCCATTACCTGAGAGAGGCAAATATGAATTTACATTCTCCTTATCTCCACACATAGGAGATTTAGATCTATCAAAACTTATAAAGATAGGTAATGAGTTTAACTATTCATTTATACCATATGTCACAGATATTCATAAGGGAAGACTCGATAAGACATTGGAAGTTATTACTGTGGAACCGGAGAATGTTATAGTCTCAATAATGAAAAAGGCAGAGGATAATGATGATGCAATCTTAAGAATCTATGAGGCTGACGGAAAAGACACATCAGTAAAGATAACTCTAAATATCCCCTTTAATTCTTATGTAGAGACTGATCTTATAGAACAGCCTATAGGGACAGAGAAACAGATAATAGGGAATACAATATCTTTAGCCCTTAAACCTTATGAGATAAAGACTATAAGGATAAAGTGAACAAAATTTCAGATATTGAAATTTTGAAATATATATACTACAATCTATACTGTGAAGAATAGAGACTGGGAATATCTCCATACAGTTGTAAAGGTAGCTCATCTATATTATACTGAAGGGAAGACTCAGGAAGAGATAGCTAAACAGTTAGGTATCTCTCGTCCTACTATTTCTAGGATGCTAGATTATGCCAAAAGATCTGGAATAGTCTCGATAAGACTCAATGTGCCTAATGAAATATTTCCAGAACTAGAGGATAGACTTGAAAAGATGTTTTCTCTAGAAGAGGTAGTTATAGTTGCTTCTAATGAGAATACTGCACTTTTAAAGCAGAACTTAGGGAGAGGTGGTGCAGACCTACTTAAAAGGAAGATAAAGGGGATAAAAAGCTTAGGAATCTCTTGGGGGTCTACTTTATACGAGGTTGTTAATAATTTCCCTACCGATCTTATCTGTCCAGAAATTAGGATTGTTCAACTTGTTGGGGGAGTGAACCCTCTAAATTCTTCTGTCTATGCTGATGAGTTAGCAAAGAGTCTTGCCCTAAAATTGGGTGGTAATGCATATATCCTTAGAGCTCCTATGGTAGTAGATAGTCCTGAGATAAGGGATATGTTACTCAAAGAAAGTCATATAAAAGAGGTCCTTTCTCTTGCCTGTAAAGTTAATGTAGCTATTGTTGGAATAGGAGCTATGGATAGTAATTCTATACTTCTTACATCAGGTTGTGTTTCAGAAAGAGAGCTTGAAGAAATAAGGGAAAAAGGAGGAGTTGGGGATATATTGGGAAGATTTTATGATTTGAATGGAAAGCCTATATCATCTTCGCTAGAAAATAGAATCATAGGGATAGGCATAGAAGAATTGATGAAGATTCCTTACATTATTGGAGTAGCAGGAGGAAGAAATAAGTTAAAGGCTATTTTGGGTGCTCTTAGAATGGGGGTCTTAAATGGGCTCGTTACAGATGAGCAAACAACAAGAGAGTTGTTGAGTCTAGGAGGTTGATTATGAATTATTCTGAAAGGTTAACGAAAGAAGATAAACTTGATATGCTCTACAAGATGATGCTTATAAGGGGGTTTGAGGAAAAAGTAGAGGAGCTGTTTTCATTAAACCTTATACATGGTAGTACACATCTATATATAGGTCAGGAAGCTACTGCTGTTGGATCTTGTAAGGCTTTAAATAAAGATGACTATATAACAAGTACACATCGTGGACATGGTCACTGTATAGCTAAGGGTGGAGACGTCAAGTATATGATGGCAGAACTTTTGGGTAGGAAGACAGGCTATTGTAAGGGTAAAGGTGGATCTATGCATATAGCAGATATAAATATTGGTATTCTAGGCGCAAATGGTGTAGTGGGAGGCGGTATTCCTATAGCTACAGGGGCAGGCCTCTCTATAAAGATGAGAGGGACCAAGCAGGTAGTTGTATGTTTCTTTGGAGATGGAGCGGTTAATCAGGGCTCATTTCACGAATCTCTAAATCTAGCGTCTATCTGGAATTTACCAGTAATCTATATCATAGAGAATAATCTTTATGGTATGTCTATGGCGGTAAGTAAGGCAGTAAAGCTAGAAAGATTAGCAGATAGGGCTAAGGCATACAATATCCCTGGTATAGTTATGGATGGAAACGATGTTATAGCGGTCTATGATACCGTAAGCGAGGCTGTAGAGAAGGCAAGGAATGGGGAAGGTCCAATTCTTATAGAGTCTCTCACCTACAGATGGAGAGGACACTCTCGAAGCGATGCTAGGGCTTATAGGACAAGAGAAGAAGAGGCAGAATGGAGAGAAAAGTGTCCAATAAGGAGATTCAAGGATAGACTAATAGCCGAAGGATTACTTACCGAGGAAGGATTTAAAGAATTACAGAAAAAGGTCGATGACGATCTTAATAATGCGGTAGAATTTGCCAAGGCAAGTCCTTTCCCAGATCCGGAAGATCTACTTAGTGATGTCTATGCATAAGAGAGGTGATCAAAGATGAGAGAGATTACATTTGCAGAAGCAATAAGAGAAGCCATGAGTGAGGAGATGAGAAAAGACCCAACTGTATTTATTATGGGTGAAGATATAGGTATATATGGTGGAGCTTTTGGAGTAACAAGAGGAATGCTCGCCGAATTTGGACCAGAAAGAGTAAAGGATACGCCAATCTCGGAGGCTGCTATAGTTGGCTCGGCAGCTGGGGCAGCTATGACAGGAATGAGGCCAATAGCTGAGCTTATGTATGTAGATTTTGCAACAATTGGAATGGATCAACTTGTAAATCAGGCAGCAAAGATTAGATATATGTTCGGTGGAAAGGCTAAGATACCTATGGTTTTAAGAGCTCCCTGTGGGGCAGGAAGAGGAAATGCTGCTCAACATAGCCAATGTTTAGAGGCTTTCTTTGTCCATGTCCCTGGTTTAAAGGTTGTAATGCCATCTACCCCATACGATGCAAAAGGCTTATTAAAATCAAGTATAAGGGATGATAATCCGGTAGTATTTTTAGAACATAAGATGCTCTATAACTTTAAAGGACCTGTTCCTGAAGAGGAGTATACTATTCCTTTAGGTGTTGCGGATATAAAGCGAGAAGGAAAAGATGTAACAGTAATAGCTACAGCTATGATGGTTCATAAGGCACTTAATGCAGCAAAAGAGTTAGAGAAAGAAGGTATAAGTGTAGAAGTTGTTGATCCTAGAACATTGAAACCTTTAGACATTGAGACACTAGTAAAATCAGTAAAGAAGACAAAGCATGTAATAGTTGTCCATGAAGCGGTAAAGACTAATGGTTTTGGAGCAGAGATAGTAGCAGTATTGGTAGAGAATGCATTTGATTATTTAGATGCCCCTATACTTAGGGTTACCGCTCCAGATACGCCTGTTCCATATTCCAGACCACTTGAGGATGAATTCATCCCCCAAGAGAGGGAGATTATCTCTGCTATAAAGGAGATACTCTAGGAGGTTTTGATGAGTAAAGAGTTTGTTATGCCTAAACTTGGAATGACTATGGAGGAGGGGACTATAACTAAGTGGCTGAAGAAGGAGGGGGAAAAGGTAGAAAAGGGAGAACCTATTGTTGAGATAATGACGGACAAGGTTAATATGGAAGTTGAGTCCCCTTATGATGGTACACTTTTAAAGATAATAGCTAAAGAAGGAGATGTTGTCCCAATTCTACAACCAATAGCTATTATAGGTGAAGAGGGAGAAGAAATTAAAGTGGAAGAGCCTAGGTTGGAAGAGAAGGAAGAAGTAAAGCTTGAGGAGGAGATTATTAAGGCTTCTCCTGCGGCGAAGAAACTAGCTAGAGAAGCTGGTATAGATCTCTCTCTTATTAAAGGAACTGGCCCAGATGGTAGGATTGTAGAAAAGGATGTATTGGCATATATAGAGGCTCACAAGAAAGTAGAAATACCATCTCAAATTATTCCAGAACCATCTATACAAATTATTCAACCAGTGTATAGAGAAGAAATTATCTCTTCTATAAGAAAGGAAATTGCAGGGAGACTTTCTAAGAGTTATAGGGAGTCTGTTCATATTACATTAGAGTTTACTGCTGATGTAACAGATTTAGTTAAGATAAGAGAAAGACTAAAGGAAAAAGCTTCTAGTAAAAACTTACCAGTTCCAACGTTTAACGATATCTTTGTAAGACTTGTATCAATTGTCCTAAAAGATTATCCAAATCTGAACGCTCACTTTGATGGAGAGAAGATTACAATATTCAATACGGTAAATATGGGGGTAGCGGTAGCAGTAAAGGAAGGGCTTCTTGTCCCTGTTATTAAAGAGGCTGAGAAGAAGAATATTTTTGAGATAGCCAAGATAACAAGTGATTTGGTAGCCAGAACAAGAGAGGGTAAAATTTTACCTGACGAACTTTCTGGAGGAACATTCACTATCACTAACCTTGGAATGTTTGGGATAGACTTCTTTACTCCGATAATAAATCCACCTCAGGTAGCCATACTGGGTATTGGAAGGATTAAAGAGGCACTTAAGCCTGGCAATATGGTAGTAAATGAGGTTACCTTAAGCCTCTCTGTAGACCATCGAGTAGTAGATGGGGCACCTGCAGCTATGTTTTTAAGAGATTTAGGAGAAGCATTGAAGGATCCAGTCTCGTATCTATTTTAAAAAATAACGGGGGGCGGATTGTCCGCCCCTATTGATTTTATGGAGGTGATACCTTGGATAGAATCAAAGGGCCCATAGTTCCTATGCTTACGCCTTTTAGTGAGAGCGGTTGTATTGATGGAGAAGTATTGAGAAGGTTTACTGATTGGCTTATTGAACAGAAGGTATCTGCTCTGTTTCCAGTAGGTGGAAGTGGTGAAAGAACTGCTTTAACTAAGGAAGAGAAGAAGATAGTAATCCAGGTAGTTATAGAACAGGCTAATAAAAGGGTTCCTGTTTGGCCCGGAACTGGGGGAGATAATCTCAATGAAACAATAGAATTATCGCAGTATGCAGAAAAACTTGGGGCAGATGCGGTTGTGATAGTAATACCTAGAGATATAGAGCCAACAGAAGAAAATATATTTAATTATTACAAAGAAGTAGATAAAAATATAGATATTCCAGTCTATCTATATGAGCCTGGTGGTTATGAACCTTATACTATTACACCTAGACTCTTTAAGAGACTCTCAGAATTAAAACATATTGCGGGGATAAAGGATTCTTCTAGCAATATGAATAAGATAACAAGAATGGTTATGGAAACAGAGAAAGCTAACGTTCAGGTGATTCAAGGAAATGAAGTGCTTTACTTAACTTCTCTACCTTTAGGTATTACCGGTGTCATAGGTGGAGGATGCAATATATATCCCAGACTCTTTAATGAACTATTAATGAGGTATGAAGGAGGGGACATAGACTCTGCTAGAAGACTTCAGTGGGAAATAATAGGGAAATGGGACATATTAGCTAGGAGCTGGCCACTTACTGGCAAAATTTTCTTCTCTATGTTAGGAGTCCCTTTTAAGCCTATATGTAGGGTACAGACAAGAAGATTAAATGACGAAGACATAAGAGAGTTAAAAGAACTTGTTAACTTCTGATGATTACTCTTCCTACTAACCTCTTGATAGTAGATGCTATTTCTTCTAGTTCTTCCCTGGAGTAGGATTCTTCTTTAAGAAAAGATGGGTCTAATGTCTTAGAAGGTTTAAATTCCTGTAAGACGTAAGTCTTTGCAGATTTTATTAACTTTCCTATCTTTAATATATCATCCTTACTAAGCTGAGATTTAACTATAGTTGTTCTAAACTCATAATCTATCCCTGATGCTATTATAATATCAACGCTTCTTTTTATCTTTTCTGTATCGACATTACTGCATGTTACTTCGTTATATTTTCCCAAGTTTGCTTTTATATCCATAGCTATATAGTCTAATAGCCTTTCTTTTAGTAGCTCTTCTATGATTTCCGGGTAACTTCCATTTGTATCTAACTTTATTAGGAAACCTAGCTTTTTTATCTCTTTTATGAATTCTATAATATCTGACTGGAGGGTTGGTTCTCCTCCAGTCAGAACAACTCCATCAAGTTTTTCTTGTCTTTCTTTTAAAAAAGAAAATACAAAACTCTCTTCTATAAGAGTTTCCTTACTAAATTCTATTAACTCAGGATTGTGGCAATAAGGGCATCTAAAATTACATCCTTTAGTAAAAATAACCGCAGAAATCTTGCCAGGATAATCTATAAGAGAAAATCTCTGTAATCCACCTATGAGCATCTTATACCTTAGGTAAAGTTAGATCCATCTGCCTATTATATTTACCCTTTCTGTCCGCATAGGAGACTTCACAGAGCTCATCTGTTTCGAAGAATACAAGTTGGGCTAATCCTTCGTAGGCATATATCTTAGCAGGTAAAGGGGTTGTATTCGATATTTCTAAGGTGATATAGCCCTCCCATTCTGGTTCAAGAGGAGTTACGTTAACAATTATTCCGCATCTAGCATATGTAGACTTCCCAATACATATCACTATAACGTTTCTAGGAATTCTAAAGTATTCAACAGATTTGGCTAAGGCAAAAGAATTAGGAGGTATAATGCATATATCTGATTCTACATCGACAAAAGATTTGCTGTCAAAGTTTTTAGGGTCTACAATAGTGCTATTTATATTTGTAAATATCTTAAACTTGTTATCTACCCTTACATCGTAACCATAAGAAGAAAGCCCGTAAGATATCTTTCCATTACTTACAAGTTCTGGGCAGAATGGCTCTATCATCCTATATTCTTCAACCATTTTTTTGATCCATCTGTCTGACTTTATCCCCATAATTTCCTCCTATCTAATGCTAAATGTTTTTCTTAACTTAAATTCTTCTTGTTTTCCTTTGTTCCACTGTTTTACAGGTCTTAGATAACCAACTACACGTGAATAGATCTCTGTTTCTTCTCCGCATCTTGGACATACAGTGTATTCTCCAGCAATATATCCATGGCTTGGACATACGCTGAATGTTGGGGTTATTGTTATATATGGGAGCCTATAATTCTCACAGATTCTCTTTATTAGATACTTTACACTGCTAGGGTCTTGTATCCTCTCACCGACAAATATGTGGAGCACAGTTCCACCAGTATACATAGTTTGTATCTCATCCTGTAACTCTAGGGCATAGAAGACATCATCTGTGTAATTTACAGGTAGCTGTGTTGAGTTTGTATAGAAAGGTTCCGCAGATAACTCTCTAAACTCTCTTTCATTTGCACATATGATATCTGGATATTTATCCTTGTCTATTCTAGCTAATCTATATGATGTCCCTTCTCCAGGGGTGGCTTCTAGATTGTAGATGTTTCCAGTTTCCTCTTGGAATTCTATTAACTTCTCCCTCATAAAAGAGAGAACCTTTATGGCAAATTCTCTTCCTTCTTCTGTTCCTATATCTACACCTAAAAGATTTAGGCATGCCTCATTCATACCAATAAGCCCTATTGTTGAAAAATGATTCTTCCAGTATTCTCCAAAACGTTTTTTTACCTCTCTAAGATAGAATTTCGAATATGGATAAAGATCTCTTTCTGTAAATCTCTCTAAGACTTTTCTCTTAATCTCTAAGCTCTCTTTAGCAAGAATCATAAGTTTTTCGAGTCTTTCAAAGAATTCATCCTTATCTTTTGAAAGGTAGCCAAGTCTTGGCATATTTATAGTAACTACACCTATGGAACCGGTAAGAGGATTTGCACCAAAAAGTCCACCACCGCGCTTTTGAAGATCACGATTGTTTAATCTTAATCTACAACACATACTTCTAACATCTTCAGGTCTCATATCTGAGTTTATAAAATTGGAAAAGTAGGGAATTCCATATTTTGCAGTAACCTCCCATAGAAGTTCGATATTCGGATTATCCCAGTTGAAATCCCTAGTAATATTATAAGTTGGTATGGGAAATGTGAATACCCTTCCTTTGGCATCTCCTTCGAGCATAACCTCTAAGAAGGCTTTATTAAAAATATCTACTTCCTCTTGAAATTCACTATAAGTAGCAGATTGTGGCTTTCCCCCAATGATTACTGGCTGATCCTTCATAAATTGAGGAATAGTCAGATCTAGTGTTACATTGGTGAAGGGGGTATTACCTGTTATAAAGACCTGTCCATCTCTCCTAGCTATTACTGTTTCATTCTCTGTATTAACGCTCCATATTATACCTTTATAATTTATAACTTCTATCGTTTGAATGAAATCATACTGAGTCTCAGAGAGGGTAATTATATACTGGGTCTTCTTAGAGATACCTCCAATTATTCTTTCTTTTACATTAAAGTTATAACCAGCTAATACTGCTACTGCGGTAAGAGCGTTAAGGATTTCTTTATCCGTGACAGTTATCCTTTTTCTATAACTCTCCTTCCATCCGTCACCCTTTATATATGTATCAAGAAAAAGTCTTGCCTGTCTTTTACTGAGTTGAAAAAGGATAGAAGGGATCTCTTTTTTAGAATTTAGATTAAGCGAATCAAGTACGATCTTGCTAGATTTGGATGAGAGTCTTATATGCGTACATGTTCCTAGGCTTTTTTGACTCCTGAGAGTATAATCTAAACCTTGTGAGTCAAGTAAGTCTATTATTTCTTTATAATTTTCTGGA
>JAOACC010000155.1 GCA_026418035.1 bacterium | reverse complement strand
CTTTACAACACCTCCACAGAATTAGCTGATTTTATTAAGAACTACTTAGTGACTCCTTTTAATGTCCCATTAAGAATCATAATAATAGCAAAATTATCTGCGTAGACAGGATTCTTATATATTAGGTCTTTATCTGGCAACCATCCAGTTACCCTTATTCCTTCACGAACAGGGTTATTACCATATATATCCCAAACAGGTACATGCGGAAGTAGCTCGTTGAATGCAAGCGCTAATTTTTCTATAGCCTTCTTCTGTTCTAGTATGTTATAGCCTTGAGCGCTCTGCGTGACAAGTTTATCTAAATCGACTTTCCCTACAGTTTTTGTATTTTGAGTGAGAGGGAAATTTATCCCTGGTCCAAAGCCACTTGGATAATTCCATGCAACCAAATTTGTATAATAAGAGAAATGTGCATGAGGATGAGCAGCACCCATAACTTGGATTGCCATATGGAATCTTCCCTGACGAATCTCTGTGGGAACTTGAGAGTAGGTAGCGGTACGAACGGTACACTTAATCCCAAATTTAGTAAGTTCGCCTGCTATATACTCTGCAGTTGCCGAAGAATCAGCATATTCAGCAGCAACAAGAATTTCAAATTCCATCTTTTGCCCTTTATCCGTTACCCATATTCCGTCAGGACCTTTTTTAAACCCAAGATTAGTTAATATCTTCGAAGCTAAATCAGGATTATAATCATACCTATTAAGCCTCTTTAGTACCGCTTCAGATAACCACTGAGGAGCAAGGTTGTCACTCATTCCTGACATATATATAATCTTCTTAGCAGAGTCTCCTCTAGATAGATACCCCGCTTCATCTCTCTTAAAGGCGTAGGCTATAGCCTGTCTTACTTCTTTCACATTTAAAGGATAAATACTATGATTGAAGATAAGAGCAACATATGCAAAAGTAGGTGGTCTGACTATTCTTATACCTTGCTGAACAAATTGTCTTTCGGTGGCAGGTGGAAATCCGTGGGTAGCATAATCCACCTCTCCAGAAAGAACTAAGGGTGTTACTGCAGGAGTTTCTCCGTTAAAGATTCTAATCTTATCAATGTTTATATTCTTAGCATCCCAATATTCATCAAATCTGGTAAGAGTTACCTCAGCTTCAGTAAGATTCTTAGGGTCTAGGATAAATGGTCCTGTTCCTATAAGTCTCTCTGGTCTAAATTGGTCAAATTCTGATCTAAGTTTTTTCATCTCTTCAGAATCTCTTGTTTTACCTTGGTTAATAAGAGTAATCACTTGACTTGCATACTTACTATATACTGCATCAGATCTAATCTGCGTTCTAAGTATATATCTTTCTATTACTATGGGTGATGCAGGTATAGACATATGAAAGTCAACCGTATAATCATCTATAGCACTTACTCTGTCTATATATCTCCAGACTGCCCAATTATATAGATATCCGATATAAAATGTTGTAACTACATCCTTAGAGGTAAAGAGTTTTCCATCCTGCCATCTTACACCCTTTCTAAGATAAACCCTAAAGGTATTAGTATTTCTGTTTAAACTCCACTTTACAGCTAAAAGTGGTATCCATTTACCAGTCGCCCATAAGTACATAGCTAAAGGCTGTTCCATAAGGTCCCAATAGATACCCAAGCTAAGGTTATTTGTTACGAAGGTATTAAAATGTCCCACTGGAGGGGGTGAATACGGCCAGGCGCCATTGAATTGCCCACCTGCAAAAGAATAAGTACTAAAAAGTATTACCAATAAAATGCTAATAAAACTGGCTAAAATCCTTCTAGACATAACTCTTAAACCTCCTCTTTTAAAAATTTATTTCATGTTCCTACACACCAGTTGACATTGTTTACTAATTCCATCTTCCCACTCTTTGCTGAGCGTATCCCTGCATCTAAGATAGCCATTGCATCCAGATTTATTGGTATATCTAGAGTAGGATGCAATGGCTCTCCTGTCTCTAGATGATACATAACCTCTTTTGCCAAAGTTTCTCTACCTTCTGGAAGTGTTAAGTCTTCAAAAACTGTAGTGTGTTCTTTACTCCTTCTGTCTTTAAAAACCAGCACCTTCCCATAATCAACGACTATAGTTCCAGTTGTCCCATAGATTATTGGTCCACTAGGTATACCTGTATTTACTGTACTCCACGTGGCTTCTAAAATTGCCATACTAGAGGGGAATCTTACTAGAATAACCGCATTATCGTCCGCATCTCCATAGTGGCTAGTAAAGTTTGCCCTAATGCCAAAGGCTGATGTTGCCGGTTCACCTAAGAACCATCTTGCCAGACAGGCACCATAACAGCAGTAATCTAAGAGTGCTCCACCACCAGTTCTTTCTTGATGCCACCACTCTTGACCTTTTTCCCAATCAGTTATCTTCTGTCCATATGCCAAAGGACCCATTGATGCTCCATTCCTCCATTTAACCTGCCATACTGCGCCAATCACATCGGTATCTATAAGTTCTTTTACCTTTCTTATAGCTGGTGACCAAGTGGTAGGCCAGTTAACTACTAACTCTACACCATTATAATAGGCAGAGCGGACCATTCTAAGGGCTTCTGAAAGAGTGCTTGCCATAGGCTTCTCTGTTATCATCATAGAGACCTTCTTCCTAGCGATAGCTTCTGCTACTTCCCCATGTCTGGCATTTTCCGGACAGAAGATGATAATATCAAAGTTCTCCTTCTCCAACATCTCTTTATAATCTTCGTATATCTTCATTCCTGTCTTTTCTACCGCATATTTTAGATTAGCGGTACGAGTACCAGGTTCTAACGATATAGAGGGGATCTCTGGTATAGTATCTGCACAGGCTACCCATTCAATATTCCTTAGCTCTAAGAAATAATCAATAAGTGAGGTTATATGCATATGGGCAAACCCTATTACTCCTAGTCTATAAATTTTATTCATCTTATAACCTCCCTTAAAAAGTAGTCTCTAAATCTATAGCTCTACCTTCTCTTGCAGATATATAAGCCTTTTCCATTATCTCAATAACATGAAGGGCATGCTGAGGTGTAAGAACTGGCTCTCGATTCTCTTCTAACGCATCCATTAAATCCTTTACTCCGCAGGACTGTTGAACCCTCTGCCAATAGTATATAGGCTCTACCCAACCCCTGAGTCCCTTTTCTCTTTCATCTAAGAATAATAACATTGGTTTCTCTGGGTCTCTTGTAAAGGTTATCGTCCCTTTTGATCCATAGATTTCCATATATGGAGCCTTTGTAGATTTTACACAGTATGTAGAATCCACAAAGGCAAATGTAGCTTCACCAAAGTCTAAGATCATCAAGGTATTATCATCCACTAGGGGTTCTATCTCTTTACCATCAAAGGCACCTGTGCGGACAATACGTTTCTTCTCAGAGATACCAGAGAAGCAGGTAACTCTCTTGGCTGGTCCTAGAAGTCCAGTTACCTGATGGAGCCCGTGAACTCCAAGGTCAAGGAGAGGTCCAGCAGTGGGTTTATAAAACCAGCTTGGATCTACATCACGAAACTGAAAATATTCTGGTCCACCGTGAGAGACAGAACACCTAATAAACGACACCTTTCCTATAATACCTTCCTTTATAATTCTTCTAGCTTCCTGTATGTCAGGGCGTAACATATGTATAGGAGATGCACTTATTTTGAGATTTCTCTTCTTTGCCTCTTCAATAAGAATCTCTGCCTCTTTTACATTTGTAGTAATAGGCTTCTGTGAATATAGATGTTTTCCAGCCTGAAGCGCTTTAAGATTAATCTCAAAGTGAGCATCTATAGATGTAAGATCCAATAGTATATCAAAGTCACAATCCTTCAATAATTCATCTATATGCCCATACCATTTGGGAACATCAAAACGTTCTGCACTTCTTTTTGCCCTCTCAGGAATAATATCACAGACCGCAACAATCTCTGCATTAGGCATACTCTTAACTTCAGGTAGATAATTAGAATTCGCTATAAGACCACAACCTACAACAGCTATACGCCACTTTTTACTCATAGCTATCCTCCCTATTCGTAAAGGAAACAGTTAACTTCCTGATTATTAATCCTCTTTGTTTCTGGGAAATTCCTCTCACACCTATCCATAGCAAATTGACATCTATTATAGAATGGGCAACCACTTACTGACTCTCTTCCAGATACCTTCTGTAGCTTTGCAACATCTATCACTACCCTATCCTGCCATCTTTTATTTGGATCTGGAACTGGTATAGATGTTATTAGCATCTTTGTGTATGGATGTAACGGATTCTTTATAACATCCTCTGTTGGTCCTCTCTCAAGGATCCTACCAGAATATATAATCATTATCCTATCTGCTATATAATAGGCGGTATTTAAGTCGTGAGTTATATAAAGTGTACTGATACCTAAGTTCTTAAAATCTCTAAGATGGTCCAGAAATATTGCCCTTAAAGAGGCATCTAACATAGATACAGGCTCATCCGCTACAAGTAGTTTAGGCTTTATAAGATAGATTCTAGAGAGCATAATTCGCTGTCTCTCCCCACCGCTTAACTGATGTGGGTATCTACCAAGAATCTCCCTAGGTCTTAAACCTACCGCCTCTAAACTCTCGTGAATGAGTCTATTGGCTTCATCGCCAGAGGCGATATTAAATTTCTTTATAGCCATCCATAGGACCCTATCTACCCTATAAAATGGATTATAGACCTCGTATGGATCTTGGAATATAATTTGAACCTCTCTTATATATTCTTTCTTGTTATTTTTCAGCCATTCAGAGACGCTCTTCCCTCTATATAGGATCTCTCCAGAGGTAGGTTCTTCTAAACCTAATATAAGTCTACATATTGTGCTTTTTCCGCTTCCACTCTCTCCTACTAGAGCTAGAACCTCTGGCTCAGAACTCAAAGAAAAAGAGACATCTTTAAGTGCCTGAACCGCTGTTTTACTTAAAAAACCAAAACCCACCCTTCTAAAGACCTTAGAAACATTCTGAAATGTCAGTAGAGTATTATTCATCTATCTACCTCCATAGAGAAAACAGGCTACAGAACGACCAGGCTGAACCTCTTCTAATACAGGCTCCTCTTCTTCACATATTTTCATCCTATATGAACACCTTGGATGAAATCTGCAACCACTAGGCCATTCTAGTGGACTTGGGGCAAGTCCAGGGATACCTTTTAAATTCCTTTTCTCCAGAGAGGGCACAGCAGATAGGAGTCCCTTTGTATATGGATGAAGCGGGTCAGAGAATATGTCAATAGTAGATCCTACCTCTAAGACCTTTCCTGCATACATAATGCATATCCTATCGCATATCTCAGCATGACAAGCCATATCATGCGCTACCATTACAACTGTAATGCCATATTTATCCCTTAAATCCCCAAGAGTCTGTAGGTTTAACTTCTGCATTACAACATCTAAGCCAGTTATCGGCTCGTCAGCAAATACAATCTTAGGATTTAGGCATAGACTCATAGCAATACAGACTCTCTGCCTCATACCACCACTTAGTTCATGCGGATACATCTCTAAGACATCGGGTGGCATTCCTACAGAGTTAAGGGCAGAAAGTGCCAACTCTTTTGCCTCACGATATGTGATATCCGCATGAGATAGAATACCATCAATCATCTGTTCTTCTATCTTTATAACAGGATTTAGAGAGTTCATAGAACCCTGAGGAACATATGATAGTTCCTTCCATCTAAGCTTTCTAAATTCCTCTTCAGGAAGACTCAATAAATCTATACCTTTGTAATAAACCTTACCTTCAGGGATATAGCATGGAGGTTTGTAAATCTTTAAAATTCCTTCCACAAGGGTAGATTTCCCGCATCCTGACTCTCCTGCTATTCCTAGGATTTCTCCCTCAAATACCTTTAAAGACACCCCATCAACAGATTTAGCATCCCCTAAGATTGTCTTAAAATATACCTTTAAATTTTCTACCTCAAGAATTGTATTCATCTTTATACCCCTGTAACCTGCCTAAGTCTAGGATTAAATACCTCGTCTAACCCAACATTTATAAGATTCAAGGATACAAACGTCAATATGAGAAATGTTATAGGAGAAATAACAATCAGATAGTGTCCCTGCGCTAATGTACCTGAGTATATAGCCCAATTTATAAATTGACCCAGAGACGGGATATCACCAGGTCCTAGGCCAACTAGTCTTAATGCGGTTTCAGCCATAATTGTTCCTGTTACTGAATAGGAAAATCCAACAAAAATATACGGTAGAAAGTTCGGGAGAATCTCCTTAAACATAATCTCCAAGTCGCTAAATCCTGTAACCCTAGCCAGATCTATATATGGTCTCTCTCTTAAACTTGCTATCTGTGCCTTTATCTGTCTAGATGATCCAGCCCAGCTAAAGAAGGCAAGTATTGCAGAGAGCAAAAGGAGGTCAACCTTTCTAACAAAAAGGACTATTATTGCTAATATGGGCCAAGAAGGGATGATTAATATAGCATTGGCTATGGTAGTTATAAATGCCTCTATCCTTCCACCTTTGTAACCAGCTATTGATGCCAATACTACAGCGATAAGCGTAGCTAGTGCCCCTGCAGTAAAGCCAATAAGAAGAGAATATTTAAGACCTGTTAGAAGCAGAGAGAATACATCTCTACCATAAGCCTCTGTTCCAAATGGATGTTCTCGACTTGGTGGTAGAAAGGTATCAAACAGACCTATCTCGGTAGATGACCTTCCCCCAAGCCGATAATAATTTATAGTAGGCTCTAGGAGTGCCAAAAGTATCAGAAATAGTAGAATAATTACACCTACAGTAAGTTTTGGGGAATATTTAAAAATTAGTAAAATCTTCTTCATATTATCCTCTCCTTATCCTTGGGTCAATTAATGGGTACAAGAATTCTATAATAAGATTTGCAGTAAGAACACAAAACATAGTAGTTACTGTGATACCCATAAGGACATTGTAATCCATCTCTCTTATTCCCATCATAAATAGCCTTCCAATACCAGGATAGTTAAATATCCATTCTATCAGGAAGAATCCATTTACAATAAACCCTAAACTTAAGGCAAGGCCAGTAGTCTGAGGTAGCAGTGTATTTCTCAATATATATCTATTTATTAAGCGAGAGCTCTTTAATCCTTTAGCCTCTGCAAGTTTTATATAATCTTCCCCTAGGACACTTATCACTAATGCCCTCTGAGATATCATCGTACCAAAGACATAGACAAAAATTAAAGACAGAGAAGGTAGAAAGGCATGTTTGATGAGACTAAGTATAAAACGTAAGCTAAAACTACGCTGTAATATAGCAGAATAGGCTCCGCCCATAGGAAAGAGATTCAACCAGAAAGTAAAGACCATAACTAGTATTATGGCGAGAAGGTATGTTGGTATCTGAGATATTACCAAACCAGTAGTGAAGACGGTAGAACTTATCTTAGATTCTCTTGTCCAACCAACAATAGTCCCCAGTATTACCCCTAAAAGCCAGGCTATAATTACAGATGTTCCCAAAAGTCCAACTGACCAAGGCAATGACTCTAATATAAGTTCAATTGCTGGCTTTGGAAATGCCACAAAGGAAGGACCAAAATCTTGATGAAGGATAAGCCTTTTCATATAAGAGACATATCTCTCAAAGAGCCCTTTATCAAGTCCAAAAACCTCCTTATACTTTTGTATTACTATCTCAGAGGCAGGTGTAGATAGACCATACCTCTGTTCTAACATCTGAATATATCGGGTAACTGGATCCCCAGGCACAAGGTTGATAAAGAAGAAGAATGCACTCAAAGAGATAAGAAAAATTAATACATAGAGGAGAATTCTATTAACTAGATAACTAAAAATCGACCTCTTCATCTTTTATCTTTCTCCTAACTAATAGATTTTTATAGTGTCACCCAGCTTAGCTTGTTAACTAAGCCAGGTGACACCTAGTAAACTAGCTAGCCGGCTTTAGCTTAAAGAGAATAAAGATAAAGCTTGGCCACCACTGATAAGGAACATGGTACATATTCCCTTCGGTAGGCCATCCCTTCCAGTATTTGTCAGAGAAGACTTGGACGAACATCTTTTCTACAAGAGGAACAGATGGCAACTCTCTGAACCATATGTCTAGTCCCCTCTTGGCGTAGAGCATATACTTAGAGCTATCTGGGTCCATAGTAGCAAGTGTCTCTGTAATCTTATCTAGATCTTTAGATCTTAGTTTAGACCTCATTCTATCTCCAGATGTCTGATACTCACCGATTGGTTTTGCATGTCTACTATGGTACGAATCTAAGAATGGATATATGTCATTGGGGAATGCTACCGCTACATCCAAAACGTCGAAGGCAATATCATAGTTTCCTGTATTCACTAGCTCTCCAAACATTGCTTGGTCAACTACCTTTATTATGCCTTCTATACCTATCTTTGCCAACTCATCAGAGAGGTGTTTTGCATGGACATAACCTAAATCTGGGGCAGGTCTAGTAAGTAAAACTAAGCTTAGAGGTTCACCCTTTGGGGTTCTCCTCTTACCATCGGGTCCCTTCTTAAATCCAAGTCTATCTAAAATTGTCTCAGCCTTTTTAGGGTCATATCTCATCATCTCTCCATACTTCTTCTGGATATCTGGGAACTCCCACTTGTCTAGAGCCTTCCAATCTGGCCAGGGCCACATTGTAGGATAAGACTTTTCAGCCATAGGGTATGTCTTTGCCAAGAGTTCTCTATTTGCAAGATACTGTATTGCCCATCTAAAGTCTCTCAAACTTGTCGGATATTTAGCACAGTTATATGTGAATCCTTGAGATACCGCATCCATATATGGAGAGAGAACTACATTTTCAGTTCTTCTCTGAGCAGCCTTAATCATCTCCCAAGTAAAGATGTGTGGTAATGGACCATCTACTCCGCCTCTTATAAAATCAGCAAGGTCTATATCTGGAGGAGGTGCCATTCTACAGATTACATATTTAGGTCCAGGAGAAACTCCAAAGACCTTCTTTGCCCAGTAATTTTCATCTCTCTCCCAGATAAATAGATTCAAGTCTTTGTTATAACTGTGGAACTTGTATGGACCTGTCTCTACTGGAGGCCAGTTAGCATAGTCCCTTGGGTCTTTCCCTTCCCACTTATGCTTTGCAACTACTGTAATACCGCCCCACATTCTCAACTTGTGGTGGAATCTATATTCAGGAGTCTTGAATTTTATACTGACGGTATAGTCATCTATTGCACTTACAGATTTTACATTAGCTACATGAACAGTTCCAAGTAAATCTGGATTTTTCATAAGAGTTTCTATAGTAAAAACTATATCATGAGCGGTATATGGAGTTCCATCGTTCCATGTAACTCCTTTTCTCACAAACCACCTCAGCTCTAGTCGATCTCTTGAATACTTCCAACCGGTTATTCTCCAATAGATTGTCTCTCCAGTAGCATAGTTTATATACCAGTCCCACTCATTTGCAACCTGATGCCAACCAGAACCCCACTGAGTCCCTCTAGGAACAAAGGTATTAGCCTTATCAAAGACTGTATATTTTGTATCCGTTTCATAAACATAGGCTTGATTCCTAGGAACAGGATACTCCTGAGCAGTCACAGGTACAGAGATAGCTAACATTGATAAGATTAAACTAATTATTAAAAATACCTTTAAAAATTTCATCTCTCTACACCTCCAAATAGTTTTAAATTATTCTTAACCGATACCCTTTTAGGTTAACTAAACTGGTTTGTTTTTCAAATATAGAAGCTATTATTTTTATCTTTCTATTCTCACCACCCTCCTATAATGGTCTTACCATCATACCAAAAGTATAACATAATGCAACGATAAAAATCAATAGATCGTATCTAATCGCAGAAATTACTCAATTAAAATTAAGCCCCTCTAAGAGGACTTTTCATCATCCCCTTAGAGGGGATATAATTTTTACATGGAAACACATTAAGATTAATATATCAAATTTTATAGGGTTTTGTAAGAGAAACTTCCTTATAGAATTCCTATCCCAGTGGATTGATGATAGTAGGAAGAAACCTAGGATACCCTGTATTTACATCTTTTTTGACCTTTTCATCATGGGAGTTTTAGGATTACCTAGTCTATTCCAACTAGATATGTTACTTAGAGAAGGCAAAGTCCTGTCTCTTATACACATCT
>JAOACC010000112.1 GCA_026418035.1 bacterium | reverse complement strand
GATGTGTATAAGAGACAGGTCCATATAGATATTGGAATAGGAGAATATTCGGGTATCTCCAAAGAAAAGGTAAGAACCTTTGTCTCTACTAGGAATGTGAAGTGCTACGAAATAAATCTAAAAGAGATATATTCAACTAATATAATCCATATTGCTAGGAGGAATAATCGATCATACTGTTCTACCTGTGGGCTAATAAAGAGATATATAATGAACCTCTTTGCAGTCTCAAAAGATTATGATGTAGTAGTTACAGGCCATAACTTGGATGATGAATCATCAGCATTATTAGGGAATGTATTACATTGGCAGATAGAGCATCTAAGATCACAGTTCCCTTTAATGCCAAAGGAGCCAGGATTTTCCCGTAAGGCAAAACCTCTATGTAGAGTAACCGATGAAGAAACAACTATGTATTGTGACATTAAAGTGATTGATTACATTAAGGAGAGGTGTCCTTTATCCAAAAAAGCCCAATCTCTTGTCTATAAAAAGTTACTTAATCAACTAGAAGTATCTTCTCCAGGTAGTAAGGCACAGTTCTATTTTGGCTTTATAGAAAATGGTAGAAAGTACTTTGTAGAAAGACAAGAACAATTATCTATCTCTAGTTGTAAAATTTGTGGTCAGCCAACAACTGAAGAAATATGTGGATTCTGTAGACAGATAAGGAAAGTGGGACTAGATCCTCTTTTAATGAAGAATGCCATAGAAAAAGCATAAAAGGGGACTAGCGTCCCCTTTTTTATAGATCAAATCTAAAATCATCTTTCAAGTCACTGTATAGCTTCCTATATAGAGGATACAATTTCTCATAAACCTTCATCCACGCAGGCTCTGGTTCAGTTATATCAGTTATCTTTACAATATTTTCAGCTGCTTCTATAACATTGTTAAACTGTCCCGTTCCAACCGCACTTAAAAGGGCAGAACCAAACGCAGCACCTTCTGTAACATTTATAGTTGCAACTGGAAGCTGAAAAATACTAGCTAATATCCTTCTCCATAATGGACTTCTTGCCCCTCCTCCCGAAACCTTAACAATACTAGGTTTTACACCAAGTTCTCTTAAAATATTGAGAGAGTCATTCAATCCAAAAGAAATCCCCTCTATTATAGCTCTAACAAAATGAGGCCTACCATGGTTCAAGCCTATACCAAAGAATACACCTCTAGCAAATGGGTCTGGGTAAGGACATCTTTCACCTGTAAGGTATGGAAGGAATAGAAGCTTTTCTGAGCCTGGTTTTATTCTTTCTGCCTCTGCTGTAAGTATCTCGTAAGGGTCCTTATTTAAGAGCTTAGCAATATTTATCTCCATTTCACTAAAGGTATCCCTATACCATCTCAATGAACCTCCAGCAGAAAGCATAACACCCATTATATGCCACATACCAGGGACAGCATGACAAAATGTATGAGTTCTTAACTTTGGGTCTACAAAGACTTCATTTATAGCTGAAAATACTACTCCTGAAGTACCAAGAGTTACCGATGTATCATAAGGATGTACAATTCCCATCCCTACCGCTTGAGCTGCCTGGTCTCCCCCACCGCCAACCACAGGTATTCCCTCTTTTAATCCCGTCTCTTCTGCTACTTCTTTAGTTATATATCCAGTTATTTCTGGACTTTCGTAACATTTTGGAAATAGGTCAAGTGAAAGTCCTACTGCATTTATCATCTCTTTGGACCAGGTTCTGTTCTTTACATCAAATAGAGCAGTCCCTGAAGCATCCGAGACCTCTGTAGCGTATTCTCCTGTCAACTTAAACCTTATAAAATCTTTTGGGAGTAAGACCCTTTTAACCTTATCAAAGTTCTCAGGTTCATTTTTCTTTAGCCATACTATCTTAGGCAGAGTAAAACCTGTAAGAACAGGATTAGCAATCCATTCTACAACCTTACCTCCAAATATCTCCATTATCTCCTCAACTTCTCTATACGTACGTTGATCATTCCAGAGTATACAGGGTCTTATAACATTGCCATCCTTATCTAAAAATACAGAACCATGCATCTGTCCAGTCAATCCTATCCCCTTTATCTCGTTAGGGTTTACATCTTTAATAGCCTTTTTGATAGCTATTTTAGTTGCAGTCCACCACTCATAAGGATCTTGTTCTGTCCATCCTGGATTAGGAGTATAAAGTGGATACTCTTCTTCTCCCTTACTTATAACCTCACCATTTTCATTTATTAAAAGAACCTTGACACCACTGGTTCCAAGATCTATACCCATAAAGAACATTTTCCTTAAAAACCTCCTTCCAATATTATATATACCTTAACCGGATATTCACTTTCTAAAGGCTTTGAAACACCTAATCCTAAGGTTAACGGTACTATTCCATATCCTAGCGATGTAGAAATACTCAGTTCTCCACCAATACAATTCCTTAATCTAGCAGTAGAGATATCATTTCCCGCAGTTCCAGATTCTAAATAAAACTTAGCTTTTATATCTTCAAGAAAAACTTCTCCAAGTTTTAAACCCCTGTATATACTAGTAATAGGTCTTTCCAACCATATGCTTCCAGCAAAGGCAAAAGAGCCCTTGTCTATTCCAGATTCGTAACCATGAAGATTAAAGGGTTCATCTTTACCTCCCAGACTGAAATAATTAAAAACATTACTAACACCTAGCGCTAACTTTAGACCAAGTGACGGTTGTAGATTTCCTGGTCTACTCATTCTGCCTTCCCAAGAACCTATAGTAGCTACTGCGCCCGAATTTAAATTTAGACTTAGTTCTGTATAGAGTAAAGCATCTTTTCTTAAAATAAATTGATCATTTCCATCTATACTACTGTAGCTCCACTGTCCAAAGATACTATAGTTCTCATTATTAGAATTAATCCTAGTTAATCCTATGTAGAGATTTTCCATATCAAAAAGAGAAACTTTTAAAGGTAAGGATGCGTATAATACCTCAGTATCTTTATACCCATCATAATTTACATTTAGATTTAAAGAGAAATTATAAAATCTTCTAGAATAATCAAGAGAAAAAGTAGGAACTTTCCTAAGCACATCATAAAAAAAGGTAATAAAGTAAGTATTGAACTCTAAATAATCTTGTCCATAGACTAGAAACCCAATAGGTAAAGGTATCCAAAACTTGGGAAGTATATAATCTATAGGCTTATAGTCTCTACTAATGTATGAGAATTTTATCTCCCTACTAACTTCAGGTATATCTTCCTTTTTTATTTCTACCTCTTTCCATGCATCTGGTTTATAATCTATACTGTATATGTCATAACCATCATAGCTATATCCCATAAAGATAACCCTATCTTTACTTATAGATGGTTCAAACGCACCGCTAAGTAAATTTGTTATCCTATAAAACTTTCCCATCTCTATATCATAAGCGTAAAGATTATAAATACCTGATCGATCAGAAGAGAATATAATGTATCTTCCATCGCTAGAAAATTCTGGAGAACCATCAGTAGCTCTATCAGAGGTTATCTGTTTAAGAGTTCTTTTCTCTAAATCTATTAGATAGATATCTTGGTATCCTCCCTCCTTCCAAATAGATAAGGCCAAAAACTTTCTATCTGGAGATATAGACATGCTCTTTACTTGGTTATCTTTAGAAAAGGAAAGAAACGTTGATATGTTTCTAGAAGTTAATCCCATCATTCCTATATCCACTCTACCTGAATCTCTTTTCAAGAAAAGTAGAGAGTCTTCTGAAAGAAATACAGGGTTATAAGCCCTAAGTCCTTTTGTAAGCCTTTCCTCAACTTTAGTTTCCAGATTTAGCCTATAGAGGTCTAGGTATAGGTTAAATGTATCCGTATAATCAATCTTTGAATAGATAACAAATCTTTTATCTGGAGAAATGGCAAGCTTACCGTATATCTCACCTTTAATTAAGAATTTATCTTCTCTAGTCTTCAATTTTAGTAGCCTTAGACCTGGCATATAATGAGGGTTAGAAAAGGCGTATAAAATAAAGTTTCCATCAGAAGAGACCACCGGACTAAATGTCCTATATCCCCACTTAGTAAGTCTTTCAGGATCAGTTAAAACTTCCTTTTTTACTTCTTCTATCTGTTTATCATACTTTATCCTTATATAGTCCTTCCACTCTTTCCAAAGAGTCTTGTAGTCTATTCCTAACACTTCTTTAATAGCTAAATCAGGACCCATAAGAATTGGTATATAAGAACTAGTAAGTTCACTAATCTTCTTGAGTCTTTCCTCTCCATACTTCTTAGCAATGTATTCAAAGATGCTTCCTCCATAAAGATACACTGCGCTTCCTAAGGGCCAGGTATTTAAAGAATTATAGCTACAAACCTGATCAGGTTCTAACAATTTAGTATTTCTATACATCTCCCTGAGATACATATCAAAAAGGGTATCGTTTGCCCTTCCTCCAGACGCATAGTATGTCTCTGCATAAACTGTATAACCCTCAATTATCCAATAGGGAAGAAACTGATTGGGAATTATGATTCTTCCAAAGAGATTTCTAAGACTTTTATTAATTCCTCTTACCTGATCTAGATGAAGTATATGCATATACTCATGGGTAATTACCAACCTAAGCCAGGAATCGAATTTACTCCCGATTTCTAATTCATTCGGATTTGTTAACCATATTCTTATAGACTTATCTAGAGGATTAGTTAAACCATTAGTAAAATCGCTATTATCTAGAAGAATAATGGCGGTTTTGTCCTTAGATGAAGGCTCTATAAATCTAGCAAGGTCTTTATGAACATCCTCTGCTATTATACTAGCCTCTTTCGCTATATTTTCAAGATATTCTGGGTAAATAATTATAAAATGATTAGTCTCTATAACCTTCCAATGGTAAGAAGGATTTATCTTTTGAGCATAAGCCAAATTAGAAAATAAGGAAAGAATTAGGATCAAAGATAATATTCTAAAGAAAAATCTCACCTTACATCAACATCCTTTCTATAGATTTTAGAGCCCTAATTCTAATATCCTCAGGGACAATCACCCTATATGTATCCTTCTCTAGAGAGTCTAGAATCTTCTCCAATGTTATTTTCTTCATATTTACACAAATAGTATCCCTCCTTACAGGAAAGAACTGTTTCTCTGGGTTTTCTTTTCTCATCCTGTACAAAATTCCAGATTCGGTCCCGATAATAAACTCTTTTGCATCTGTCTCTTTGACATATCTAAGCATACCTGAAGTACTTCTTACCGCATCAGCTAAAGCTATTACATCTTCTGAACACTCAGGATGGACAACAACTCTTGCGTATGGATGCTCTTGCTTAGCACGAATAATATCCTCTGGCTTTATCATAGCATGAATAGGACAGTAGCCTTGCCATAAGATAAGCCTCTTACCTGTCATTCTAGAAACATAAGCTCCAAGGTTCTTATCTGGGACAAATATTATATCATTAGAATCGACTCTGTTTACTATATCTATTGCATTAGCAGAAGTACAACATATGTCCGATTCTGCTTTTACTTCTGCAGTACTATTTACATAACATATTACCTTAGCATTTGGATATTCTTTTTTCAATCTTCTAAGTTGTTCTCCAGTTATCATATCTGCCATTGGACATCCTGCATATGGATCTGGGATGAGAACTGTTTTATCTGGTGAAAGTATATAGGCAGTTTCAGCCATAAAATAAACCCCACAGAAGAGAATAACTTTAGAAGAAAGCTTAGAAGCGGTTCTACTTAGTTCTAAGGAATCTCCAACAAAGTCTGCCAAGTCCTGGATTTCAGGTCTAGTATAATTATGAGCAAGTATGATCGCATCTCTTTCTCTTGCTAATGCTTTTATTTTTTCTGTAATACTTAAGTTATCCACCACATTTCGCCTCCCAGTCTTAATCTCTAGCCAACCATAACATCTCTGCTAATTTGTTCCTTTTTATTCTTATTGCCCTCTGAGGGCATAATTCATGACAACAATAACAAGAGATACATCTTTTATAATCTATCTCTATCCTATCATTAACTCTAGTAATAGCACCTTTAGGACAACTTCTAAGGCATATTTCACACCTTATACACCTATTATCATCTACCTCTGGGAAAATCTTAATAAGCTTTACTAATCTTTTAGAAAGAAAACTAAGTGCTGGAGAAGATATCCTTTCTAAGACATTATAGACAGTTGATACCTTTTTAACATCGGTACCCCAAAGTTCCTCTAATTTACTACCAAAGATTTCAATATTATCCAGCAAAGATATGCCTAATCCCATATCCCCCGCTATCTTAGTAGTATATATCTCTGAAGGTTTATATCCTAACAACCATCCTCCAATTGCATCTACAGCAACCCCGTCGTAACTCATTAGAATTCTATTAAACTTTCTAGGGGTTCCTCCAGATGGTCCATCTCCTTCCATACCTTCTATAGCATCAACAATATTAAGAGATGGGCTCACAACACGGAATATCTCTACTAAAAGTCTAGAAAACTCTTTGGGACCTGGTGTTATAGAGTGGAATTTGGACTTATTAAAACCTGGAATAGTCCCAAACATATTCTTTATGGCGCATGTTATTAGAGTAAAGTTATGTGTCTTGAGCTTCGGCAGATTAACTATATAATCCACAGTTTTTACCACTTTAGTCAATGGGATAGTAGGAACTATTCCATTAGGATTCTCTACCTCAACAATACCTTCTTTGGAGAAATTTACTAATTTAAAACCTTTCCTTTCTGCTAAAGATAACATTCCTGTTCTTCTATAGAGGTTATCTATGTTAGATAGAGCATTACCAGGACTATCTCCTATTAAAACCTCCTTAGCTCCGAACTCTAATAGTATTTCTCCGACAGCTTCCACTATAGTAGGATGAGTAGTTACCGCATAATGAGGCTCAGCAGGCATAAGAAGATTTGGTTTTAGGAGAACACGTTTACCTTTTACATCGGGTCCACCTATAAACTCAAAGCCTTTTAAGATAATCTCCTTTATCTCATCCTTATCATAATGAATACACTCTAATACCGCAACCTTTGAACGCACTATATCCTCCTAATAAGATAATTCTCATCTCATAGAGATCCTACAATCTTCTGCCACACCCCCAAGGAGTGTGTATGTTGTAGATGCAGTCTGCAGTATTGAACCGGGAACTAATGTATTCACTGGTCCATAAGCTACCAATCTTGCTATAAACCTCTGCCAAGAGATTCCTCCTCCTAGATAACCATCAAGCCAAAAGCTTCTCTCTTTTGCTCCTAATATCTGTGCAGGTCCTATTGTAGCCGCTTTAGGTGGAACCCAAGACCAATCGCCAGAAAAAGAGTGTAACGCATTCTGCATTATTGTCATTGGATGAAGTTCTACTATTCTAGGCCCAGCCTTTTTATAACTTTCCAGGTCATCTCCAAATTCATAACCAAGATGCGCCTCCCAAAAGGCTATATGTCCGCACCATCCTATACCACCATAACATACATCAGCTCCTCCCAAATCCTCTATCATCTTTCCATAATCTTTAAGTACATCTGAAGTTGGAAAATGTATCTGTGAAATAGGTGGTCTTAAATCTTCATCTATAAGTCCCCAAAAATTTTCCATCATTGCTCTTTGAAATGACCCTTCCCAACTGATAGGAGCGGTATTTCCATCTTGATCTGCGTACTCATCCATATTAAAAGAATAAACATGTTTACAGGATAATCTCATCTCGTTTATTATTCTAGCAGCTATTGGATATTGAGGCATAGGTCCAACAGGAAAAATAACAACAAGTTTTCTCCCAGCTTCTAATGATTCCTTTATTCTTCTTACTATATCTAGCGCAAATTCTAGATAAAATCTTTCAGATTCTTCAATTATTCTTATTTTAAAATCAGGATTGGGATGTTTAGTCAAATCTTCCTTTTTTATAGCTCTTACACGCTCACAAACCGTCCTATCTCTGAAAGGCAAAAAAGAGGCTAAATCGTAATTAAAAGAAGCCATTTTCTTACTCCTCCCTTCTATTATGGTAAAAGTCTTTTGGGGACTATCCTTCCCCAGGCTTGATATTGTCTAAAACCCTCTGCATATAATACTCCACATTGAATTCCTCTAAACTTTGACAGACTTTTCATAAAGTCTACATAATCAATGTGATCATGGTCTCTTAGCCATACATATTGAGATTGATGAGAAAGAAGCATCTTCTCTTTTATTTCCATCTCTTCTGTAATATCTACATACTCAGTTGGCAGAAAATTTATCCCAGCTAGCGTATCCATAAAAAAGATTGGTGGTATTATGTTGTGCGCTGGGAACCTAGTCTTAAAATGAGGAAGGGTAGCTGTGAAGCTTGCATCTATTATTAGTTTAGATGTATTCACATGGTCAACCATATAATCCTCAGGATAATGAGTTATGATGATATCTGGCTTTGACTGTCTTATAATATCAACTGCTATTCTTCTTGTTTCTTCATTTATAAGAAGCTCTAAATCAGGAAACTCTCCAGATATAATCTCTGCCCCTATAAGTTCAGCAGACTTTTTAGCTTCTTCTGCTCTTATTTTTGAAAGTTCTTCTGGAGGAATAGTAAAATGTCCTTTGTCTCCTCTACACATATGAGCCATAATTACAGTATGACCTTGCTTCCTATACTTTACTAGTGTTCCAGCACAGAGTAGTTCTAAATCATCTGGATGAGCACCTACTGCTAAAACTCTCACTTTTATCACCTACCTTTTTAGGTCTTCTCTAAAATTATAATACTATCTACATTTATTTGTCTATGCTATAATTACCTATTATAAAGTTACTTGATAAGAGGCTTAAATATTGGGGAAAGAAATAAGTATTACAAGAAGTAAAAGTAATAGCTCAACAGGCAAGATAGTACTTACTGAAGACATATTGAGAAAAAACATACTAGACCTAGCAATCCCTGCTACCTTGGAGCAGATACTTATAATGGTGGTAGGAGTAGTTTCAACAATACTCGTAGGGAGAATTAGCAAAGAAGCCCTTTCTGCTGTAGGTCTTATAAACATTCTTACAAACTTTATATTAGCCCTTTTTACAGCCCTATCAACAGGAAGCACAGTCCTGGTAGCAAGATTGATAGGGGAAAGAAATATAAAAGGAGCTAAAGAGGCGATTAGACAATCTTTGATGATAGCAATATTCTCCTCGGTAATAGTAACAATAGCCTGCTATACATTTGCAGAGAAGATACTTGGTATCCTTTTTTCCCAAGCAGAAAAGGAAGTCATTAGTTTAGCCCTATTATACTTTAGATTGATTCTTTATTCTTTTCCTTTTTTACTCATAAACACAATAATAAGTGGAGTCCTTAGAGGAGCTGGAGATACCAAGACACCAATGAAAGTTGCATATATAGTCAATATCATCAATGTTATCTTAAGTTTTTTACTAATATTTGGAATAAATACCCATCTTATATACATCAAACCTTTAGGACTTTTAGGAGCAGGGATTGCAGTATCTATAGCTAGAATTATAGGTGGTATAGTTATTCTTGTGATCCTACTTAAAAATAGAGCTATTCCTATAGAATTTGGTAAGAAACTATATTTTGATCTTTCTATTATAAAAAGGATGCTCAGAGTAGGAATCCCAGCTGCTCTAGAACAGTTTATCATGCAAGGAGGCTTTTTAATTCTTCAAGTTATAATCTCAAGAATGGGGACTATAGCTATAGCGGTATACCAAATAGGTATGTCTATTAATTCCATATCTTTTATGCCTGTATGGGGATTTTCTATGGCAGCTACCACATTAGTAGGGCAGAGTCTTGGAGCATCAAAATCCGACCTTGCAGAAGAATATGTAAAGAGAATCTTAAAAATGAGCTTAATTCTTATATGCCTCTTGGGAAGTATGAGTTTTACATTCTCTAAATACCTAGTATCTATATATTCTTTAGATCAAGAGATAATAAAAATAGGAAACTTTGCTATAAAGATATTGTCTCTTTCCCTTCCCTTTCTATGTCTAGTTTCGGTTATCTCATCCTCTCTTAGAGGAGCCGGTGATATAATATATGTCACTATAACAACATTCATAGGTATATGGTGTTTTAGAATCGTACTAGCTATTTTATTAAATAGGCTTTTTAACCTGAATATATACGGAGTATGGATAGCGGTATGTATAGACTTTGCAATAAGAGGATTACTCTATTTAGCTAGATTTAGAAAGGGGAAATGGAAAAGCGCAGTAGTATAAATTACTCCCACCCTAAAGATCTTATTCCTTCTAACTTCTGTATCTCGCATAACATTCTAGAAGGTTCAAATCTATCTGGAGAGGTAACTTGCAAAATTATATCAGCGATATCTTCTGTTATCTGAAGTTTTATATCTACTATATCTACGTTATAAGCTCCAAGGATTTTGCCAATATCACCAATAAGTCCAGGCCTATTTGTTGCCTTTATATTCAGTATCTTTCCTTTTCCATGTCCAAGTAGTCTACCTTCTAGAGATTTCAAAAAGACAAGTATTATATACAAGGCTACTGTAGAAACTACAGCAGGAAAGTATTTCCCCGCCCCTATCGCTACCCCAACTCCCCCCATAAACCACATACTAACCGCAGTTGTAATACCCCTAACTATATGTTGTCCTTCTCTAAAAACAACTATACCACCTAGAACTCCTAAGCTAGAAACAATCTGTGCAGCGATTCTACCTGGGTCTGAGCCAACAAGGGTAGTAGAGACTATGGTTATAAGGGTAGAACCAAGACAAACAATAATATATGTCCTTAAACCTGCCGGCTTATTGACCGTCTCTCTTTCCCAACCGACTATCCCTCCTAGGACAATGGCTAATATAAACTTGAATATAACCTCTATATACTCCAAATAAACATTTCCTCCTTATTTTTAAAATGATATTGGTAGGTAAAAATCTAGCATATTTATCTATACAATACAAGTCAAATCATCTATTCTTTACTTAAAGACTTTCGTATAAATTCTTCTAACCCTTTAAATGTGGGAAGATTTGTCGTGCCTCCTATACCAGTACAGGACAATGCTCCACAGGCATTTCCAATTAACAGGCATTTATCCACGCTATAATTACTTAATCTTCCATAGAGAAAACCAGCATTAAAAGCGTCTCCTGCCCCAGTAGTATCTATAACATCAATCTTAAATCCTTTCATATAGTACTTGTTATTATCTGCCATAGCTAAAGCTCCTTTTTCCCCAAGTTTTACAACCACTATCTTTACCTCTTTAGAGAGCTTCTCTATAGCCTTATCTATATTAGTATCTTCTCTGTAAAGTGTAGAATAGACCCTCTGAGTTTCTATCTCATTCAAGAATAGTATATCAACTAAAGGGAAAAGCTCTTTAAGTTTTGACCAATTCTTATCTTCTGGGTCCCATCCTGGGTCTAGCGAAACGGTAAGCCCTCTCTCTTTAGCCTTCGAAAATAGCTCCTTTATATCTTGCTGTAATTTCTTTTGTAAGAAAAATGAAGATATATGCAGATGAGTAGAGTTAGAAATTACAAATTCGATATCCTCTTTGTTAACAGTAAAATCTTTCATAACTCCAGTATAGGTTATAAGTGCTCTATTTTCTGGATAAGTTAAAGAAACAGTAAATCCAGTATTAGAACCGGCCTTTCTTTTTACTAGAAGAGTATTTATTCTCTCATTATTTAAAAACCTTATTATATATTCCCCTAATATATCATCCCCAACTGCACCGATAAAATTTACCTTAACACCAAGCCGAGATAAACCAACTGCACATATTGCTGAAGAGCTACCTAAAGTAATCTTCCCCTCCTCTGCTAATTTCTCCTTATCCAATTCAGGGAATCCATTTATTCCTCTCATTATAATATCTACATTAAGTTCTCCTACAACTGAGACATTCATAAACTTTCCTCCTCAAAAAAGAATTTGTATCCTACTTCCCTCTTTAAAACCAAATTTCTCAAAGAAGCCTGCCTTCACCTCCAAGGCATATCTGTAAGGCTTTGGACTATAGTATATAGGGCAGTTATCCTCAGTACAGGGTAACATTCTCTGTATATTGAATATTGTCTTACTTGAATCTATAAAGGCTATATCTAACGGTATATAGGTATTTTTCATCCAAAAACCACCATATTCATCAGTTGGAAAGATAAAAAGCATTCCATACTCCCAAGGTATATCTTCTCTAAACATTAAACCAAAACTCCAAAGTTCTGGCTTGTTAGCTATTTCTATAGAGATTATAAGTTCTTTTTCCCTATCATATATCCTCAACTTTGCCTTTGGGAAATTAGGTATCCTGATATCACTACTATAGATCTGAGTGCCTAGGAATAATATAATGACTAATAGAAATAAAAGTATTCTCTTTTTCATAAACTTTATTCACTCCCTTTTAATATAGATTTACTATACCGATGAGCATACCTTAAAGGTTCCGGTAATCTATAATTTGTTATAGATCTCAGAACTATATTTACAGAAGATTCAAATGATACCCTATGCCCTGGTGAAACAAATACAGGCTTAATATTATCCTTAGTTCTTAGTGCCACCCCTATCATCTCACCTTTATACAGTATAGGTTTAAAATCTCCTTTTAATGGCCCAGGTTCCTCGTATTTCCCAATAAGAATGCTCTTAGCACATCCTATAGTAGGAATATCTAGAACGATTCCTATGTGGGAGGCTATTCCAAGATGTCTAGGGTGTGCATAGCCTTGTCCATCTACTAGAAGAATGTCTGGCTTAACTTTTAACTTTTCCCAAGCTTCTATAATAGAAGGACCTTCTCTAAAACTTAGAAAACCAGGTATATAAGGGATTTTCACTTCATCGATATGATAGGAGATCGTCGTCAACTTTAGCGATTCTAATTCCATAACTACAATAACTGATAAAACTCTACCATCTTTAGAAAAAGAAGTATCAACACCACCAATAAATCTCAAGACAGAGAATCTATCAGAAAGAATAATCTTCTCAGATAATGACCTCTGTAGATTCTCTGCCTCTTCTATATTACTAAACTCAAAAAAGCCTAAAAGATTAGAGCTCTTTTCCATTCACCATTATCTTTTTTCCACTAGGAGGAACTATTTCGGTGGATATCCCTTCTGGAAGTTTCAAACTTACATCTATAAAATTATTTTCTTCCCTGAAAGATATCTCTATAACCCCATGCGGAGTAGGAACAGTTCCTTTAGCCCAACTCAATTCACACAGATTTGGTTGAATTAATACTTTCTTAAATCCTGGCTCTAAAGGTCTAACACCTAGTATATATGCCGGTAAGAAGTAACCAGGCGCACTAGACCAAGCATGACAATGACTTCTAGTTAATCTATCTTTCATAAAACCTATAAAAGTCTCCCAACAGGTAGTAGCTCCATAATCCAACATTAATCCCCAATTTCTTCTTATGTCCTCTAATATCTTATCAATCCTATTAATCTTGGTAAGTGCCTCAAAATAGAAGAAAGACATAAATGGACTTCCTATTTTAACAAAGTTCTCTGGAGGTTCAAGGAGATACTTTTCTAGGATTTCTCTTCTTTCTCCTTCTGCACAATCACACAAATAGACAATGGTATTTGTCTGTTGACTTATAACCTTTAGTATCTGTCCATCTGTATGGAGACTATCAATATAGGCTTTACTCTCTTCGTCCCAAAGGTATCTATTTATAGCTTCTTTCAAATTATTAGAAAACCTCAATAAGTAGTCCCTATCTTCATTCTTACCCAGAACTTCTGAGATATATGCTACATCTCTTAGAGCCTTTGCAAGTAAAGCATTCTGATGAGTAACTATGCCACTATCTGGTGTATCCATAGGAGCCCAATCTAACATATTCCAAGCAGTTATCTCAAGTAATCCTTTCTCATTTATAAACCCTTCAAAGTTTCTAGCAGTCTTCATCAGGGAAGGATAAATCTCTTTTAAGAAATCCCCATCACCAGTAAACATATAGTATTCTTTACAGGCACTCATCCAAAGGAGAGTCCATGCAGTTAAGATATTTTGCCAACCACTAGGAACCTGTGATTCCGGCAGAATACTTCTATATAGAGATTTTGGAACTAATCTTAAACAACGTTTAGAAAGTTGATAAGCTCCAAATGTATAATAATTTATCAACGCTTCATTCCTAGAGTCTCCTACCCAAAATGTCTGTTCATAGGCAGGACAATCTACATAGGTATCTTCCATACATAATCTTTCAGTATGCTTAGATATCTCCCATATTTTGTTCAATTGATAGTCACTAGAATAGAAAGAACCCAGTTCTGCAAGTGGATAGGTGGAAAGATAAGTTTTTATAGAATAGAACTTTAGAGGTTTTTTTAGGTTTCTTATAGTTATCATAACATATCTGAAGCCTCTTCTTATAAAAGAACGATACGACTGTCTACCTTCTCTAGCTATATATCTAAGAGTGTTATTTAACCCATTAGTATCTTCTATAATGCCATCATGCATACTTTCAAAAAAATAAAAATCTAGTATGGTATCCTTAGCACTATCTATGTCAAACTCAACAAAACCTGATAGTTCCTTATCAAAGTCTACAATAAACTCGATATCACCACTTAATGCTTTGATAGTAGTGTAAGTCTCATTAGGAATAACTAAATTCTGATATTCAAGAGGAACAGTATATTCTTTTAATATTTTCTTTACCGTAGAAAGTGTATAGACATTTTCCTTACAGGTATGCTCTTTTAATATAGGCTTTATAAAATCTCTATATTGGGAAAATTCCTCATAACTCTGAATGTTCCAGACATTTTTATATTCATCGGTCTCTCTAACTGTATTATCCCTAGGCTCACCAATAAGTAATATCTCCTTCTTATCAAAAGGCCCTATAGTAATGAACTCATAATCCTCGAATAAAGGAGCTTTAAAAGAGAGAGCTTCTTCAAAATCAAATCCCATATGAACGAAAAACTCATGATATCTTCCGCTAATATCCATTAAGAAAAGGTTATCACCTTGCCTTAACTCAACCTCTACAGAATTTTCATCTTTTATCTCATAGACTCTGTTATTTAACTTAAAGTTGCCATAGACGCTAATCCATTTTCCAAATGGGAAAACTATTCTACCCTTCATATCTTTGGGTGAGTTTATTATAGTTGCTATATATCCAAGAAAGGCCTTCGGATTTGCTGAGTAATCATCTGAAAAGAAGTTCGGTCTTACATCTAGAGATATATGGGTTTTTACTGGTTCTACATCTTTCAAAGATACCACTCGTCTAGGATATATAGGTTCCTCTGTAAGATAAGGGATATCTCTTGGTATTAAATCTTTCCAAGGTTCTACACCATAATCCCCGATTTCAACAGAATTGTTCCAGTTTGAGTCGTCGAAGTCGATATCTAGCCAATTCGAATTAAAGTTATTAGCATTAAATATCTCTGCCCAACCTTGCTGGCAACTTATCCTTACCGAAGCCCTTTTAAAACTAGAATGCTCTCTATTTTTCCAAGTCTTATCTGTCACTATACTTTTGATGATATTCCCATCTCTATAGAAATCCAACTGAGCTATTAAGCCTCCCTTACCCTCAATATACTGAAAGGTACTTACTCCAAAGTGTGTAACTAATACTGAGATAATATTCTTTCCTGGAACTAAATAGTCTTTGACATAATATGTATCATAAGAGTATTCAAAGGGCCAACTTCTCACCGGACCAAAACCAACCTTCTTACCATTTATATAGACTACATACCTAGAATCTGCTGTTATATTCAAAACTGCGTCATCAATATCTTCAGGTTTATCAAATGTCTTCCTAAAAGCCAACCAATAATTTCTAGGATGCTCACCACTTTCATCCCATATCCACTTAGCCTTCCAGTCCATAATCATAACCTCCTATGCATCAAGATTGAATAGTCTTTTTGGATTCTCAAATAACCAACTCTTTGCTATATTAATTGCAGAGTCTTCATTTATCCATCCCATCTTTATAAGATTAACCAAAGCCCTCGTCATATTCTCTTTAGCTATCTTTAAATGAGATACAATGTATTCGGGGACATCAAAATAGTCTCCACCAAAACCATTAACCTTTGTATATGGAAGAGTAAGTATAGCTCTACAGTATAATTCTTCGCTGTACATTGGGTCAATTATGTTTACCCAACAGAAATCCATATAAACATTAGGGTAATTTTTCCCTAAGAAGAGTATCTCTCCTATGTAAGGCCAATTTCCATGAAAGAGGTCAAAATTTACATCTTGGTATAACTCAAGAATACTACTCAACAACACTGCATTAGTCTTCTCTATCCTATTTCTTATCCCTGCCATATGGCCTGTGTGTATCTGGACCGGTAGTTTTAACTCTCTAGCAAAATTCATAAATTGATGAAAAAGGTAATCATCTAAAGGTTTAGCCTCTGGCCATCCGAGAGAGTTCCTAGGGTCTGAAAGTATCTTATTAAAGAGAGTCTCTGCCTCATATCTAGTAACTAGCCTATAGTCTAAACTTCTACTATAAGCACTTTGATCTTTTATCCCTACAACTCCTTTTTCTTTCGCTCTTTTAAGAAGTTCATAAACCACTTCTAGATAATCATCAAGAGAAGTTATGTGCCTATTTAAAAGAGCTCCTACTCTCTGAATAAACTCAAAGTTTCTTATATTATTATGGAACTGAGGTAGTGAAAATAAGAATTTAATCCTATCGTAATAAGGGAACCTCCCTTCAATAAACTTCTTAAGTGTATCCAAGTCCCACAGAATATCAGAGAGAAGTAATTTTATATTGGCTTTATCTAGTAAGGCATCATAGTTTTCTTTGGTGGGTTGAATAATTTTCTCTCTTATTCTATTAAGTGCTTCCAAAGAGATTTTCTCCTCACCGTAAATGTCCCTTACAATAAGTTTAGTTACTTTAGCATAAGCAGTAAACTGTATCTGTTCCCAAAACCTCTTAAATATTCCCCATTTCTTCTCTGTATCAATACTATTATCATTTAAAATGTCAAGCTCTTGGGGAGATATCCCAGCTGATAAAAGATCGCTCTGTATGTAGCCATTAATGAGGCTAGCTATAGGTTCTCTTATAGATAGCTCTTCTTTAGGTCCCATTATATGCTCATGACAATCTATTACAGGTAACTTTTCTATCCTACTATAAAGTTCGCTAAACAACTTATTATCATCCATCTCTTACCTCCCTATATTATAGATCAATTATAATTTCCTTCTCTTCTCCATATATCAAGCATAAGTTCATAGCGCTCCAAAGGCATTCCAGTATATATACAGTTTGAGGTAGAAAAGATATATCCACCTCCTGGCATGCCATTTCTTAAAGCATATCTTACAGATTCTATTACCTCCTCATCTGTTCCTGTCTGTAAAAGACCGCAGTTGACATTACCTATGAGACAGACCTTATCCCCTACTAGCTTTTTAACTTCCGCTATATCTACCCCGCCTTGCGGATCTAAAGAATGAAGAGCATGTGGGTTTGCCTGAATAAGTTGGTCTAGTATAGGCATTATATTTCCATCTGTATGTTTGATCACATAAAATCCCATATCTCTATATCCTTTTATTAACTTGTAGAGATATGGTGTAATAAACTCAGAAAATAGAGATGGACTCAAGAAGGGACCTGTATTAAAGCAATAATCAGAGCATAAGGCAAAACCATCTAATCCACCATGCTTTGCTATGATCTCCGCCCTTTCTAGCGCTTTATTTACCATAAAATCTGCTTCTTCTTTAACCTTATCGGGCTCATCTTTTAGTCTATAGACAAAGTTTACCATCTCTGAACCTGAGGGTATACTAAATGTAGCATCTCCATGTATCATCAAAAAATATTTATATCCACTTTTTTCTCTAATTATATCTATCAATCTAAGGGTTTCCTCTAGATTACTAGGATTTGGATGCAAAAATATAGCGCTATGCTCATACTTTTCTGCGGTAGCTATATATATCTCTGCCATATCCTCCCTATGAAGTTGTCTTTCTTTCTCTGTCATCTGAAACCATTGAGAATAATTTCTGTGGCTAGGATGTACTTTACCAAATGCCTCCATAGTAAGGAAGAAAACAAGTTCAAAGTGGGGCACTCTACCCTTCAAAGGTTTTCTCTCTAAAGCACTAATAAACCTTTCTCTAGGGGTCATAATTGACACTTCCATTACTTTAAGCCTCCTTAAAATAATAAAAGCGCATCTATTTAATAGATGCGCCTTAGTAATATCTTTAGGGGATTAAGCTATTAACTTGCTCCTTCCTGCGCTGCTTCCACTGGGATTCGCTTTTCGAATACAAACGATTCATCCCTATAGTCTACAATAACTACATCTCCCTCTTTAAACGTTCCATCTATTACAAAACCGGATAGTGGACTTCCAATCCTTTTCTGTATAACTCTCTTTAAAGGTCTAGCACCATAATGAGGATCAAAGCCTTCTTTAATAAGTTGCTCTTTAGCATTCTCAGTAAACTCAAGCGTAATACCAAGACTTAATAACTGTTTTCTAAGATCATTAAGGAGTAACTCCACAATCTGCTTCATCTGTTCTTTTGTAAGCTGATGGAATATAATAATCTCATCTACCCTATTCAGAAATTCCGGTCTGAATGTGTGTTTTACCTCCTCTAGGACCTTTTCCTTCATAATTTGATATTCTTCTTTTTCATTAGACTCTTGCTTAAACCCAATCTTACTTGAAGTTGAAATCCATTGACTACCTATATTAGAGGTCATAATAATAACTGTGTTCTTAAAGTCTACGGTCCTTCCCTGAGCATCAGTAAGTCTTCCTTCATCTAATATTTGGAGCAGGATATTAAACACATCTGGATGTGCCTTTTCAATTTCATCAAAGAGAACAACGGAGAAAGGTTTTCTCCTTACTGCCTCAGTAAGCTGTCCACCCTCGTCATACCCTACATATCCAGGAGGAGCCCCTACAAGTCTAGAAACAGCAAACTTCTCCATATATTCAGACATATCGATCTTGATTAACGCATCTTCATCATTAAATAGATACTCAGCCAAAGCCCTAGCAAGTTCTGTCTTACCTACTCCTGTAGGTCCAAGGAATATGAAAGATCCTATAGGTCTCTTGGGGTCTTTTATCCCAGCTCTAGCTCTACGAATAGCTTCAGAGACAACCTTTACCGCTTCTTCCTGTCCAACGATTCTCTTGTGAAGTTCTTCTTCCATATGGAGCAACTTCTCTGCCTCTTTCTCCAGAAGTTTAGTAACAGGAATACCTGTCCATAGAGATAAGACCTCTCCAACATCTTCTTCTGTAACTATGGGTTCTCTACGCTTTACCTCTAAACCTTCAGCGGAAACTGCCTGTAGCTGTTCTAAGATAAATCTCTCCCTATCTCTAAGCTGAGCTGCCCTTTCATAATCCTGAGACTTTACCGCCAGTTCCTTCTCTCTTCTTACACTCTCTAACTCTAACTCTAAATCCTTCTTAGAACTAGGAATCTCTGATAGCTCTAATCTTACTTTAGCAGAAGCCTCATCTATCAGATCTATAGCCTTATCAGGCAGATGCCTCTCACTTATATATCTATCTGAAAGTATAGCAGCTGCCTCTATAGCCTTATCTGTTATCTTTACCTGATGATGTGCTTCATACCTTTCTTTTATTCCTCTGAGAATCATTATTGTATCTTCAACAGAAGGTTCCTCTACTATAATGGGTTGAAATCTCCTTTCTAAAGCAGAATCTTTCTCTATATATTCTCTATATTCATCAAGAGTGGTGGCTCCAATACATTGCAATTCTCCTCTAGCAAGAGCAGGTTTTAGGATATTAGATGCATCCATGGCACCTTCAGCTGCACCAGCACCTACCATAGTATGAAGCTCATCAACAAATAGGATAACTTCTCCATTAGCCCTACGTATCTCATCAAGAATACGTTTCATCCTCTCCTCAAACTCTCCTCTATACTTTGTTCCAGCTACTATTGCAGCTAGATCTAACGCGATAATTCTTTTATTATGCAAGATAGGGGGTCCTTCTCTCTTAACTATCTTTTGTGCAAGACCCTCTACTATAGCGGTCTTACCCACTCCAGCTTCTCCTATAAGAACTGGATTATTCTTTGTCCTTCTACACAATATTTGCATCAATCTTCTTATCTCTCTAGTTCTTCCTATGACAGGGTCAAGTTTTCCTTCTCTAGCTAGTTGGGTCAGGTCTCTACCAAACTGGTTAAGAAGAGGAGTCTTTGCTCTAGCCCTATTAACATTTTCAGCTAACATTGTCTTCCCTTCTCCTAGGAAGTACAGAACTTCACTTCGGGCTTTATCTAGAGTAACACCTAAACTCTCTAAGATTTTAGCAGCTACTCCTTCTCCCTCTCTTATAAGACCAAGGAGGATATGTTCTGTACCAATATAGTTTTGCCCCATCAATTTAGACTCTTCGTATGCCAGCTCTAAGGCTCTCTTAGCCCTTGGGGTCAGGGTCATTTCAGGAAGATATATTCCTCCTCCTCTTCCAATAAGTTCTTCGACCTTAGCCCTTACATAACCTAAGTCTATACCCCAACTACTTAAAACCTTAGCAGCTATACCTTCGCCTTCGGCTAAAAGGCCAAGGAGAAGATGTTCTGTTCCCAAGTAATTATGATTTAATCTCCTGGCTTCTTCTCTTCCTAATGTTAACACTCGCCTTGCTTGATCAGTAAACTTATCCCACATAATCAAACTCTCCTTAAGACTGCTTCTTAATAAAGATTATACTATAGATATATATAAAAACAACTGCCCCAAGTATTGCAGACATTATATTCACATCTTTTATTCTAATTGAAGATAGGAATATATCTACTAACCAGCCTCCTATAAAGGCAGAAATAATGAGTCCCCATATATCCCCTAGAACTTTCTCTTTTAGAAATAATCTAGAAATTCCCCCCACAACTATTGCTATTATAAGATAGACTAGATATCTCATTGTTCCCTCCTATACTACACTTACATTTTACTATGAGTGTATAATATTATCAAGTGCACAACAAACTATTAAATAAGCCCCCTAGATTTTCTAGGGGGCTAGTAATTAGGACTTCGCTTCTACAGAAGTAAAAGATTCTTCTCCTTTTTTCTTAAATCTTATCTCTCCATCTTCTACAGTGACTAGTATAGTGTCTCCCTCCTTGAAATCTCCTCTAAGTAGTAGCTCAGAGAGAGGATTTTCTATAAGACGCTGTATAGTTCTTCTTAAAGGTCTAGCTCCAAATGTTGGGTCATATCCTTCTTTAGCTAGTATACCCTTTACTTCTTCAGTAACTTCCATATTCATTCCTTGAGCTCTTATCTGACGATAAACCTTGTTAAGCATAAGATCTACGATCTGTTTTATCTGCTCTTGTGTCAATGAATGAAAGATTATAATTTCGTCTATCCTGTTAAGAAACTCTGGTTTAAAGTAATAATTCAACTGTTTCATCAATTCTGCCTTTATCTCGTTATATACCTTTGGATCTTCTCCCCCTTTGAGCTTTTCCATTATAAGTGGAGCTCCTATGTTAGAGGTCATAATAATAACTGTGTTCTTAAAGTCTACAGTCCTTCCCTGTCCATCGGTAAGTCTACCATCATCTAATATCTGAAGTAGGATATTAAACACATCTGGATGAGCTTTTTCAATTTCGTCTAAAAGTATCACCGAGTATGGTCTTCTCCTTACAGCCTCTGTTAGTTGGCCACCTTCCTCATACCCAACATAGCCAGGAGGTGCACCAATTAATCTAGAGACTGTATGTCTTTCCATATACTCAGACATATCTAATCTAATAAGGGCATCTTCATCATTAAATAGATACTCAGCTAAAGTCCTGGCAAGTTCTGTCTTACCTACTCCTGTAGGTCCAAGGAACAGGAAAGAACCAATCGGCTTGTTTGGGTCTTTCAATCCAGCCCTAGCTCTTCTTATGGCCTGCGATATAGCCTTAACCGCCTCATCTTGCCCTATTACTCTCTTATGCAATATATCCTCCATATCTAGTAACTTCTTACTCTCCTCCATAGAGATCTTAGTTACAGGGACACCTGTCCAATTAGAAACTATCCTAGCAATATCGTCCGCAGTAACCTCGGTTTTCTCCTTAAGTCTGTCTTGTTCCCACCTTTTTTTAACCGATTCAAGCTCTTTCTGTAACTCTTTTTCTCTATCTCTTAATGTAGCTGCACGTTCATATTCCTGAGCATTTACAGCAGCCTCTCTCTCTTTAGCTATCCTTTCTATCTCTTTTTCTAGACTTTTTATCTCTGACGGGGGAGAAACAGTTCTAAGTCTTACATCTGCACATGCCTCATCTATAAGGTCTATAGCCTTATCTGGTAGATATCTATCTGTAATGTATCTATCAGAAAGAACAGCTGCATTATATATAGCCTCATCAGTAATCTTAACCCTATGGTAAGCCTCATATCTATCTCTTAACCCTTTCAATATCTCTATAGTCTCTTCAACGGTAGCCTCTCTAACTAGAACGGGTTGAAATCTACGTTCTAGAGCAGCATCTTTCTCTATATGTTTTCTATACTCGTCTAATGTGGTAGCTCCAATACACTGTAATTCTCCCCTAGCGAGAGCAGGCTTTAAGATATTAGACGCATCAATAGCTCCCTCTGCTGCTCCAGCTCCTACAATAGTGTGTAACTCATCTAGGAAAAGTATTACTTCACCATTACTGTTTATAACCTCATCTACAACTCTCTTCAATCTTTCTTCAAATTCTCCTCTATATTTAGTTCCAGCTACTATAGCTGCCATATCTAATGCCATTATCCTCTTATTAGCAAGAGACTCTGGGACCTCTCCTTTCACAATCCTCTGAGCTAAACCTTCAACTATGGCGGTCTTACCAACACCCGGTTCACCTATGAGGACTGGGTTATTCTTTGTCCTTCTTGAAAGTATTCTTATAACTCTTTCTATCTCCTCTTCTCTACCAATTACTGGGTCCAGTTTTCCTTCTCTTGCCATTTGAGTTAAATCTCTACTAAACTGGTCTAAAGTTGGCGTTGTACTTTTCCCAGCATATCTTCTAGGAGATACTCTCCTAGTCTTTGTCAATTCTTCTCTCACTCTTTCGTAAGTTACTCCTTTCTTATTAAGTATCTGTGAAGGTAGATTTTTCCCTCTTAATAGAGCAAGCAATATATGTTCTGCTCCTACATAGTTATCTCCTAAAGAGCTTGCTTCATCACTTGCCCTTTCTATAATCTGTTTAACCTCCGGAGAAACTGTCCTCTCTCCTTCTAGAGGAGATGGAATAGCATTTTCTTCTATCTCCTTCTTTAGCTCCTCTATATTTATTCCAAGATTCGAGAGGAGTTTTACCCCAATATTACCTTCCTGTATTATTCCAAGAAGTATATGTTCAGGATTTATTGCTCCGCTACCTAATCTTCTAGCCTCCTCCTCTGCGCTTATTAGAACTTTCTCAGCGCTTTCAGAAACGGTATCTGATACTGGCTCAAACTCTGGCTGATAGAAAAACCGTGTTAGTATATCAGGGAAACCACCAAAACCAAAATCAAAAAGAGATCTCCTACTACTTAATAATCCATGTTCCCTAGCACATTCATTACAGAGATGACTAACAGTCTTTTTCCCGTTTACTATACGTGTATACTGTACCGTAGCTTCCCTTTGATGGCATATATCACATAACATCTTTTATTCCCTCCTTTCTTTTCGGAAATTTCTCATAAAACTTTGGGGGCACCTAGGTGCCCCCAAACTATACTTACTCGATATTTATCTTTCTACCCTTAGGAGAAACCTCTTGCTTGGGAGCTCTTATCTCAAGTATTCCATCCTTAAATGTAGCCTTAGCTTCGTCAGATTTTACAGCTACTGGTAGAGGTATTACTCTTTCAAATGCACCGTAGCTTAGCTCTCTCCTATAGTAGTTCTTCTCCTTCACCTCAGCCTCTTCTTTAGCCTGTCCTTTAATTGTTATAGAGTCCTCTGTGACAATTACTTCTACGTTATCCTTGCTTACTCCAGGTAGATTAGCCTTTACTACAACCTCTTTATCTGTTTCATAAACATCACATGCAGGAGTCCATACTCTTCCAAATTCTTCGGTAGTCTCTAGGAGTGGTTCCCTCCTAAAGAAAGGTGTTCTCTCAAACACCTCATCAAAGAGTCTCTCCATCTCTCTTCTCAAAGATTCAAGTTCTCTAAATGGATCCCATCTTCTTAATGCCATATCCTACACCTCCTTTCAAAAATTTTCTAATAATTCTTTAAGTATCTCTGTAAAAACTCTATCTAAGTTCTGAGAAGCCAGCTCTTCCTCAATTTGAAGTATCAGCTTTACCCCCGCTAAACTCATACCCACCTTGTTAGTAAGGCAGGTTATGAGCCTTAACTTTTCTAAGTCTTCCTCTGAATAAAACCGCCTGTTACCTATTCTCTTGGGGACTACAAGTCCCCACTCTTCGTATATTCGCAAGGTTCTTGGGTGAACCCCCAAAAGCCTTGCGGTTACACTTATAAGGTAAACTGGCTCTTTACTCCTACTCATAGCATTTTCACGCTAAATATAATAGCATATTATATAAAAGTTGTCAATATCATTTATAACTTTTTTGGAAGTTTAGATTACACCATTAAATTGGAAACCGCGATTATTACATGAATACTTGATAAATCTAAAGTCTTGCGGTATTTATTGCAGTGGGATAATCACGAACTCTAACCATGTAAAAACTACAGAATCTATAGAGTTATTGTGTGTTAATACAGTAATTCTGATTCTTTACTTATGCCAGTAAGTGTCAATCCTCAGATACCTATTAAGCGCTTTCTAACATATCTTAGATATTCATTTACACTATCAAAGATAAGATTAGTATATTTAGAGAACCTTTTCCTAGAGAGATCATCCTTAGCAATAGCAACTGGGATAGCTGTCTCTTATACACATCTCCGAGCCCACGAG
>JAOACC010000132.1 GCA_026418035.1 bacterium | reverse complement strand
TCCAATAATAAGGATTACGCTCCATTATCCATACTTTAGAATCAGGTGGGTTTGAAGGTTTCCATGCTCTTATAGTTGGTAGATCTGGGTTCTGTATCCAATCGTTTCTGTTTTGGAAATACTTATACCAAGCATCATATCCTGCCTTTTTATAAGCCTCTTCTAAAGTTTTCTGGTCTGTATACTTTGGATGGAATTGTTTTAAATAATGTTTTGGAGCAAATATCCAGTTTGCTGCAAGGAATTCTAATATTAACCCATTTGGATGTTCAAATTGAAGCTGGACAGTATAGTCGTCAACTTTCCTGATCTTTCCAGGAATCCCCCCAGTAGTCAACCAAACTGGAAAAGTAGGAGTTATCTCTTTATTTGAAACAATATCTTCAAACCAAAAAATTACATCATCCGCTGTAAATGGTGCACCATCAGACCATTTCATCCCTTTTCTCAAAGATAATGTGACTGTTTTTCCGTCTTTAGAAATTTTCCAACTCTTGGCAACATTAGGCATAATCTTAGTCCCAGTAAGGTCCCATCTAAGAGTATTATCGTAAGTAATTCTACCTGGCCCAGGGCTATCAGAAGGACCAAGCCATGCTCTCCTCCATGTCCCACCATACTGGCCGATCTCTTCTAATGGTTGGATTACAGCTGGCTCTTCGGGCAACCTTTTCTCTACTGGTGGTAATTTCCCTTGCTTAACAAGTTCAGCCAAAATAGGTGCTTCACTAAACTTTGTAATCTTTTTACCCGTAGCCTTTTCATAATCTGCTATAGTGGCATATTGAGTTAATGAAACTTCCTTCTGTCCAAAGACAAGCTGAGTTGTACCAAATAATAGACCCATACATAGCATTAAACCCAATAAACCTTTTATTACTTTCATTGCCTTCCTAACATCCTCTTTTAAAGATAAATTTTAAGATAAAACTAAAACCCTCACCTTCCCCATTCAAAAACGTCCCAGATATCATTCAAATAACTCACCTAGCATATCTCACCACCTTTCTTACTTTATTTGAAATCTCATATATATTATAGACTAAAATCCCATAAAAATCAATCGGTTGTAAAGTTTTAACAGACAAAGTATACTTGTTTATCATATAGAAGCAAACTGTGAATCATTCCTACAACTATATATCAACCATTTATAGAAAACTAGTAAATTTTTATTTCCAATCTAATTCTGCCTTTCTAATAAGTTCTTTTGCTGGTTCTAGGTCCATTGTAGGAAATAAAAGATATAGCCCATCTGCTCCGTAACGTTTTACTATTCTATCTGCTTTTCTTACTATTTCGTCAAAATCGCCTTCATTTATGCTTATCCACAAGGACTTACCCGCTTTTTTCGTCATATCATATATAGGATACCAATCTTCACTACCACCATCAGGTTTACCTGCACCTGGAGTCCACTGTAAGGCATCAAGATCCTTTACACTTAGTATAGCTGGAAGATGCTTTATGGCATCTGGGCCGTCTAGGTGATACAAGGTATAGTCAAGCTTACTACAGAGATAACTTAAAGATGGAATAAAGAATTCCTGAAACTGTTTTGGAGACATAACTGCAGAGAAATCACACTGAACTTTAGCGACCTTTCCTGGGCCCCATATAGCAAATACCGTATAGACGCTACCACCTTCATCATCTTTTACTATCTCATAAATAGTACTATAATATCTAAGGTAGAGTTCATCTATCTGCCTTATATATTCTTTCACTATATCTGGAGTATCTATTAGATCATAAATAAGATTTTGAGCTCCTCTTAGCGAAGCAAGGATATCAATACTTTCTATTATATCCGGAATACTCACTGGAAATTCATCTCTAGTCAGCTCCTTTGCTTTTTTAATCAGTTCTAAATGTCTTTTCCACCAATAGTTATTCTCATCATACTTCAATGGTCCCCACTCCTCCCAGTTTGTTTTAACACAAGGTGTATACCATACTGTTTCCCAAGAAAAAACTGGCTCAGAACCAAGATAAGTAGCCATTGAACCCGGTCCTATATTTATATCTAAAGTGGGAAAAGACTCAGCAAGAAAAAGATGAGTCTTGCAATAATTTCTAAGCTCTTTCACTTTTCTTTCTACATCCAAATGATATTCTTCTGGAGTCTTAGGAAGGTCTATATGTTCTAGTGGCTCTATGGGCTCATTTAACTTTGCCACAACTCTCATCATAGGTCTATCTATCTTTGAATGTTTCCACCATGCTATAAAGCGCTTCTTTGTTTCCTCCCAGTTTGTCTTATATTTCACAGTTTTTATCACCTATCCTTTCACTGCACCAGCTGTCATTCCCGAAACGATCCACTTCTGACCAAGTAAATAAATTATAAAAACAGGAAAACAGGTCAAAACAATATCAGCAAAAATAAGATTCCATTCTGATTGATATTGACCAAAGAAATTGTATACCGCTAATGTCATTGGCCATTGGCTAGCTCTATTTAGAACATATAAGGGTAACATAAAATCATTCCATATTCCCATAAAAGTTAATAATGCTACAGTTACTACGGCGGGCTTAAGTAGAGGAAAGATAACTCTAAAGAATAATTGTAATGGGCTAGCCCCATCGATTACTCCTGCTTCATCAAGTTCTCTAGGAATTGTCTCTACAAAACCGTAAAGGATAAAAGTCCCAAATGGAACATTAATAGCAGTATATAGAAGTATTATTCCGGTTCTGGTATTGAGTAGATGCAAAATTTGCATCACTTTGATAAGTGCTATATAGTTAGTTGGAAGCATAATCCCCAGTATCATAAAGAAATATAGAAATTGATTTAGTTTAGTCCTTCTTCTTGAAAGGACAAAGGCAGCCATCGAATTTATAATAACAGAAATGATGGTAGCAACAATCGAATATAGAGAACTGTTGAAGAACGAGATAATAAGTTTTCCCCTCTCGATTGCTACTGAATAGTTTTCCCATCTGAAAACCTTGGGTAAAGATAGATCCATTAAGGCTGCTTCTGCTTCAGTTTTGAAAGAATTAAGAAATATAACCAAGAATGGTACTATCACCAAGCTACTAAGTATACATGCAATAAGCTGTTTTCCTACTTTATATGCTACCTTTCGATTAAAAATCATAGTCCAATCTCCTTTTTACTCATCAATTTTACTAGAATTATACTAATGAGTCCCATAAATACAAAGAGAATAGTAGAAAGAGCAGTTCCAATTCCATATGTTCCTAAAGCAAACTCCTTAAAGATCGCAGTATTTATCACTTCCGTCATTCTACCAGGGCCACCATTTGTTAGCACAAATATAATATCAAAAACTCTCAATCCATAGGTAATACCAAATACTAGATTTATAACAATAGCTGGTTTCAGCATAGGAATAGTTATATATAGCAGCTTTGAGAAAAATCCAGCACCATCTATATCTGCAGCTTCGTAATAGTATTTAGGTATAGAATGTAAACCAGCTATAAATACAGTCATAACATATCCTACACCTCTCCAGGCATCTACAGTAAAAATAGATGGCCATACCCACTTTGGGTCTACAAGCCAACTTTTAGTGATAAAATCTAATCCTAAATTTCTAAGTGTATTATTTACAAGTCCCATCTGAGGATGAAGCATAGACCTAAATATTAATCCAATGACTAGATAAGATAGAATAGCTGGGAAAAATAAGATTGCCCTATATATACTTTCTCCTTTCAAATTTCCACTTAATAAGATAGCTAGAAATAAGGCAGGGATAATTTTTACGATATTGGATATAAGAGTAAATTTTAGTGTATTATATATGTAATAGAAATAACTACTACCAGAGCTAAAAATAACTCTGTAATTCTCTAACCCTATAAATTTTATCTCGCTTGAATATCTATTCCAATTAGTAAACGAATAATATATACCCATAATACTTGGAACAATAAAAAGCAATATATATAATCCTAAAGCTACTAATGTAAAATACTGGGGATATATCTTATTATAATTCATAGTCTTCATCTCAACCTCCTTAAATATTTTAGCCCACCACAGTAAAAACTGTAGTGGGCTAAAACTAAACATATAACTATACTTCACTTCCAAGCAGGATCTCCAATAGCCTTCGCCATCTTAGTTCTTCTTTCATCAATATTCTTGAGTACTTGCTCAGGCGTAAGAACACCTATATACATAGCCTCAATATCTTTCCCTACCTCCATCCATTGTTCATTAAAATACTTTACTCCACTTTGTAAAACTAGCTTATATTTATTCTTAGGAATCCTAGCCATCAACTCTCTCTCCATAGGTAACCAATGCTGTTGGATCTTTGTTGTAACATCAAGATTTGTCCATTCTGGATGGTTATCTAACCTATATTGAAGATTCTCTTTTCTGGTAAGAAATTCAAAATATTTCTTAACTGCATCTATATTTTTACCCATCTTATACACAAACCTAGCAGGACCATTAGGATTAAATGGATAGGTTTGATTATCAACTATTGGTATCAAAAAGAGTCCCCACTCATAAGGACAATCTGGATAAGCCTTCTTAATCTCTTTTACTGTTCCTGGATTTGCTAAGGTCATTGCTACTTTTCCAGTAGCAAGTAATTCTACTGTTTTTGTTCCGTCATTGGCTAAGAAGTCTTTTCCATAGTATCCACGATCTGCTATTTCTTTCATCTGTTTGAGAGCTTGAAGCATAGCAGGAACCTCGGCAAATTTTATCTGATTATTGTTAAGTCGCTCATATAGCCCAGGATGTAATTCTTCATATCTTCCTCCAATCTGAGCAAATGCTAGAACTTGATGCCAACCTTGAGAGGTAAACTCATATATTGGGGTAACACCAGATTTTAAAATCTTTTCACATGCATTCATAAAAGTCCTATATGTTGTTGGAGCTAAAAGTCCAAGTCTTTTAAAAAGTGTCTTATTGTAGAAAAAGACGAACTCAGGAGAATTATGCCATAACATTAAACCATAAACTCTATTATTGTAAGAAACTGATGGTATCCTTAGAGGGTTCATTACCTTAACCCATTTCTCATTTGTAAGGTCTACACAATTTCTCTCTGGATCGATTTCTGTTCTTATTGCAAAAGGATTTGTCTGAATCCAAAATATATCTGGAGCTTCTCCAGTATTTAGCTTTGCCTTTAGTAAATCATGATGTTGAGCTGCTGGAACGATTTGAATATCTACCTTTATACCAGTTTCCGCTGTAAATCTCTTGGCCAATTCTAAATCTACATCCCTCATCCACCCCTGAGAGACCATTTCGGTAATAGTTATATCCTTCTTTACTTGTGGATACACTATACCTCCGGTTAATCCCGAAAACAAAATTACTACAAGAAAAATAATCAGATATCTTTGCATTTTCAAACCTCCTCTTTCCAAAATTTTATCAATTAATAAATTACAATTTACAAATTGAAAAATAAATGAACAATTTTATCCAGAATTTGGACTTTTTTCTTTTATAAATAACTTATTCTCCTCTAAATTCCTGAGGACTTTTTCCAGTAAATCTTTTAAATATCCTACTAAAATATCCCTGATCTGGATACCCTACTAGCTCTCCAATTTGCTTTATGGAAAGTTCCCTATGATTTTGCAGTAGATGTTTGGCTCTATTTATTCTTAACTCTATAAGATACCTATATGGACTTATACCAGTATACTGAGAAAAAATTCTGCTAAGATAACTAACGCTATAATTGAATCTTTCTGCTATAAAATTGAGGTTTATATTTTCTGTATAATTTTCTTTAATAAACTCCCTAACCAAAAATACTATTTCTTCCTGAGTAAGAGGCTCTTTAGGTAATAAAAATCTTTCTCTATAAAGTTTCTTCTCAGAATCAAGCATTATCTTTAACTTCCTTAAAATCTCCATAAGAGCTTCGTTATCAATTGGTTTAAGAAGATATCCTTTCACATCATAAATAATTGCCTTTTGAGCATATTCAAAGTCGGCATAACCACTAATAATGACTACCTTTACATATGGATATCTAAAATATAGATGTTCTATAAGTTCTAATCCATCCATAACTGGCATCTTTATATCTGTAAAGATTACATCTGGAGTTAATTCGTCTGCCAAAGTCAATGCTTGCTTTCCTGTCAGGGCTTTGCCTACTACTTTAAAACCCAAGTTACTTTCATCAATCTTCCTGATAATATTATTCAATATTCGTTCTTCATCCTCGACTACCATTACGCGATAAATACACTCTATCATAACCCTTTTCTACTCTAAAGGTCCTCCAACGGTTACTATAGCTCCTCCATTAGGATTATTTTTAATCTCAAAAATCAAATTAGATTGATATCGCAAGAACAATCTAGTAAAAACATTCAGAATCCCCATTCCAGAAATCGTCTCTTTAGTCAAATGCCCATTAACTTTTATTTCTAATATATTCTCATTAATTTCCTCTAGCTTCTCTTTTGAAAACCCAGGTCCATTATCTTGAACTTCTATTTTCCAATACTTGTCTTCAATATTACCAGTCACTCTTATAGTCCATGGAGGTTCAGCATTAGTCCCATATTTTACTGCATTTTCTACTAGCGGCTGTATGAGGAGTTTTGGAATCTTTATATTCCTTAATCTTTCATCAATATCAATTTTATATTTCAGATTTTCTCCATAGCGAATTTTTATACATTCTAGGTATCTTTTAATATACTCTATCTCTGTGTTTAGAGGAACAATTGAGTTAGAATCTGCTGAAACGTAGTAAAGCATATGGGATATATTTTTACACATAGCTATAATAGGTTCAACTACTCCCTCCTCTGCCATAACACTTATATTGGCCAAACAGTTACGCAAAAAGTGTGGATTAATCTGCGACTGAAGTGCTAACATTCTTGCTTCTACTTCTTTCTGCTTTGCTACAAATAGGTTATCCATGGATTCTTTTAACTCTATACTCATCTTTCTAAAAGCACTGCATAGTTCATCTATCTCTTTAATGTTACTCTCTAAACTAGGGATATCTCTCTGACCAAGCGTTTCTAATTCGGTCTCTCTTATTATATGATGTAATCTCTTTATTGGTTCCGTAACCTTTTTAGATATTATGAAAGATAGAAAGATAGAAACTATAACTAAAGCACCTAAGACAACTAATATAAGCCTAGTAAAATAAGAAACTGTTAACATAACTAATCTAGCAGGCTGAGCTAATATAATTTTCCAACCTGTATATTCTGAAGATGTATAGGCAATAAGTTCTTTCTCATCTAAATTAGGATTATATGTAGTAATTATCCCTGATTTGACATTTTTAGAACCCCCTTCTAGAATTTGTAAGTAGAGGCTATAATCTTCTTTCTTTGCTAGTATAGGATATATAATCTTATTCTCATCATTAAATACAAAAATCTTTATTTCACTAGAACTCGGATGGATTATGTCTTCGATTCTAGCAAAGATAGAATTATAATCTGTCACAGTCTCTATAATTCCTACTCTTTCTCTAAAGTTATTAAAATATACTCGATAGAGAGAGATAAAATACCTATCTTTATAAAAATCTCCCACAAAGAAAGCATTATTATATGGAGAAGATATATATTTTCTACCGTTAAGTAACATTACTTTCCTATACCAGGACGTTTTGTCTAACTTAACTTGCATAGTACCATTAAAAAAGCCAGCTCCTATCATACTTCCATCAAAATCATAAAGATTAATCTGCTGTACCGTGATAAAAGGTCCACTTATAGCAACAAATATGTCCATAAGAATCTTTGAAGATTTATATCTAGAAGCAGGGTTATATCTCTCAGCTAGATAACTAGCAAAGTGGTCTCTTACTAGATTTGAATAAGCTATATTGATAGAAACTGTATCCATTTTCCTTATCTCGAGGTCCAACTGGTTAGATATAGAAATAGAAAGTTTCTGTATAGAATCTATTACTCTTGAAGTTAAGATACGATGGGTAAAAAAGTAAAAGAAAAAGGTGACTGGAATAATGACAATAATGATAAGAAAAAAATATAAGTTAAAAAATATATTCTGTACTGTAGTATTCTTTAACCTTCTTTTAATTCTCTCAAAATAGCACCACATATATTCTCTGAGGTAAGACCATAATACTCCAGAATCTCTTTCTGAGACCCTGTAATAGAAAATTCATCTGGAATACCTAGAATGATCATCTTTACTGGGAAATTTTGAGCAGTGACTTCCGCCACCGCGGAACCTAAGCCACCTCTTATATTGTGTTCCTCAATAGTAACAATAAATTTAGTCTTCTTAGCAGATTCGATAATTAGTTCTTCATCGATAGGTTTAATAGTATGCATGTCTACCACCCTAGCATATATACCTTTACTTCTTAGAAGTATTCCAGCATCATAAGCAGTCTTTACCATCTCACCAGTGGCAATTATAGTAACCTCGTCACCGTCTAACAAGATATTTCCCTTTCCTATTTCAAACTGAATATTTTCACTACTGTATACTTCTTCTATCGGATTCCTCCCGATTCTTACATAGACAGGACCAGTATACAAGATAAGTTTCTCAACTAAAACTCTTACCTGATTTGTATCAGACGGAAGAACAACAGTCATATTAGGAATAGCTCTCATAAAAGCAATATCCTCTAATGCATGATGTGTAGAACCTAAAGGTCCGTAACTAACACCTCCACTAACACCTATAAGTTTTACGTTTCTATTTGTATAAGCAACATCTATTTTAATCTGTTCTATACTCCTTGTAGTTAAAAAACAGGCAGGAGAAAAAACAAAAGGCTTTTTACCACAGCCAGCTAAACCACTGGCAATACTTACAAGATTCTGCTCTGCTATACCTACATCTATAAACTGTTCAGGTAGATATTTGGCAAAATTCTCCACACTAGCAGAACCTCTAGAATCTGAAGTTAAAACGATAATCTCTTTATCCTTCTTTGCCAACTCAAATAATACATCACTAAAGACCTTCCTGCTTGGCAATAATACCTTTTGACTCATTTCCCCTCCTAGCTAAGCTCCTCCATCATTTTAGCAAACTCCTCATCAGTTGGAATTCTATGATGCCACTCAGCCTTATTCTCAATAAATGATACCCCTTTACCTTTCACTGTGTGTGCTATTATCAAAGTAGGCTTACCCGGAGTAATAGGAATATTTTCCAATACATCTAAAAGCTCCTTTATATTATGTCCGTCTGTTTCTACAACACTCCAACCAAAAGCTTTCCACTTATCTGACAAATCTTCTAAACTCATAACACTCTCAGTAGAGCCTCCAATCTGAAGTCTATTTCTGTCTATTATGCCCACCAGATTATCGAGCCTGTAGTGACTGGCAGACATTCCAGCTTCCCATATAGAACCTTCTGCCTGCTCTCCATCACCCATAAGAACATATACCTTATACTCTTTTGCGTCCATCTTTCCAGCTAGAGCCATACCGACTCCAATAGATAATCCGTGACCAAGAGAACCTGTATTTGCTTCCACTCCAGGAAGTTTAACCGTCGGATGACCAGTCAATCGAGAATTAAATTTACAATATGTTTCAAGTTCTTTTTTTTCTATAAAACCTAAGTCCGCCAGAATAGCGTAGTATCCCTCAACACTATGACCTTTACTTAATATGAACCTATCCCTATCAGGCCAGTTTGGATTTTTAGGGTTTATCTTAAGGACCTTGTAGTATAAGGCAACAAGTATATCTACAGATGAGAGAGAACCTCCTATATGGCCAGATCTTGCTTTATAAATCATTTCTACAATAGTTCTTCTTATTTCTCTTGCCTTATTTTCTAGATACCTTATATCCTCCATAAGCATCTCCTTTTTAGTAGTAGGATATTCTAAGATAAAAGATTCGTAAGCTAACTAATACTATGTTCAAACTCTATTTTAGTAATCTTTAAAAGTAAGGGGTCCCTTAATAAAGGACCCCTTGAGACATTTTTATTTCGTCTTAAAGAACCACTGCTCTGCTCTAAAAACTCCAGGCGCTGCAGGATGCCATGTAAAGCCAGATTCGGGAACATTTCTCAGGTCATTTTTAGCTATTGCCATCATCCAGGTTACTCCAACTGTTCCTATAATCCAGAGATTTTGAGAATGTAATCTCATCGCCTCTTTTAATAAAGCTACTCTCTTAGCTTCACTTGTGGTAGAATAGAATTCATCTTGAAATATCTGCCAAAGTCTCTTTATCTCTTTAGGAGGTTCTTCTCCTGATTTGCCCCCTGTATTAAGCCACCTATACCATAAAGGACACCAATTGTTATTAGGAGAAAGGTCCCCTGAATAGCCATCCGCTCCAACACTAATAGTAAATCCTTGCATTTCAAATTCATTCGCCTGGACTTTTGCTCCAACAAGAACGTTTGTCTCAGGTTTTACTTCAGCTTTTATGCCAAGCTTCTTCCAATAATCGGTTACCAACTTCATCATATCAATAGTAGTTATTAGATTTGCATGTACATAAATAGTAACCATAAGAGGTTTTCCATCTGGCCTTAATCTATAACCATCTTTATCTCTTTTATTTAATCCTAAAGAATCCAAAATCTTATTCGCTTTTACAGGATCGTACTCTATATATGCTTTGTCAACACTTTCTACATAAGCTTTATGTAGTGGAGATAAAAGTCCTAATCTACCTTCTCCCAACCCTGAGAGAACAAGTTGATTTATTTCATCTCTATTTATTCCTAAAGAGAGAGCTCTACGAAACATCTTATTCTGGAATAGCGATCTCAAAACGGGATCTTGGACATTTTGATTAATATAAATAGCTCCTGTGCTAGTTTGACTCCCAATGAACTTTATTATCCTATAACTTCCTTTTTCCCTATTTTCCATAAAAAGAGGATAATTATCATACATATTCCAGACATGTCTTAATTGAAAATCTATATCGCCAGATAATATCTTCATTATTATCAATTGTGAACTAGATAATAACTCTCTTCTTACTCTATCTATATATGGCAACTGGTTACCTGAAGGATCTATTTTAAAGTAATATGGATTCCTCTCTGCTATATGAAAGTTGGATGTGAAAGGCGTTGTAGTCTTCCAAGCAGACATTTCTGGTAGTTCAGTGTTAAGCGCCCAATCATTCTTTTGTGCAAAAAGTTGATACCAATATGCAAAACCTTCCTTTTTAGCTAATTCTTCTAGTTTTTTGGAGTCAGTATACTTAGGGTGAAATTGTTTCAAATAATGTTTAGGCGCATATAAATCGTTTCCTTCAGCCACTCTCGCTATAAAATAACCATACGGCTCTTGAAACTTAAACCTTACTGTGTAATCATCAACTTTTTCTACGTTAACTGGCTTCCCTTTTGTAGTAAGCCAAGTAGGAAACGTAGGAGTAAGCTCTTTATTTAGTAGAATATCCTCGTAATAAAATATGATATCATCTACAGTAAAAGGTTGCCCATCAGACCATTTTAACCCCTTCCTAATATAAAAAGTAAAAGTCTTTCCATTGTCAGAGATTTTCCAAGCCCTTGCTATATTAGGGTGAATCTTCTTACAGTCTTTGTCCCAGTAGACTAAGGGTTCATGAACCATTCTCCACCAACCCGTCTTGTCAGATACACCTAAATGAGCCTCACCTTTTAATGTACCCCCATATTGCCCTATCTCTTCAAATGGGATGGATACTACTGGTTCATCTGGTAATCTCTTTTCCACAGGTGGAATTTTACCTTGCTTTACTAGCTCTACTAGAATTGGAGACTCACTAAATTTTACGATTTTAGTACCAGTAAGTCTCTGATATTCAGACAGATTATACTGGCCACCCGGTATTAGTTTAGTCTGAGCTAGAGAAATAGGAACTATACTTGAAAGTAAAGTTAAGAGAATAAAAACAGAAAGTATTATCTTTAAAACCTTTCGCACTTCTATCAAACCTCCTCTTGTTTTATTTTACAAAACAATATATTTCTAAGGAAAATTATACTATACATAGTATAACATCTCAAATCAAATTTCAAAAGATTATAAAGTTTAGCAATCAAATTCTTCGAAGCTATAATTCTGTAACTAATACTTTTGAAAGTCTTAATACCTTCAATTCAACTTGGTCAAAGAGACCAAATGGCATCAGAACATAGTCAGGGGTAAACTCTTCTTCCTCTGCCCTGAAGGACCTAGAGTCAGTACGTGCCTTTTTTCCACTCTTTTGATGTAGAGGACCCAACATATTCCTAGGACTACCTACCACCTCTATCTCTATCAAATTCTTCCCATTTATAACAAAAGGAGTAATATCTAAACCATCTGCACATCTCCAAGGTATATGCTGTCTCTTATACACATCT
>JAOACC010000166.1 GCA_026418035.1 bacterium | reverse complement strand
TTCCAACCCTAGTACCGTATACAGTTACGTCAGTATTAGAATTATTACTAATGTAACTCTCACACATCCTTACTAGATCTACTATATAACCACCACAAAGGCCTCTTTCCCCACCAACTACTAATAAAAGATCTGCACTACTAGTATAAGATAACTGCAATAGAGGGTAATTAGATAGCTTTTCCCTATCTAAACCGCATATTAAGTCTCTAAGTAAAACTTCTATAGTATCGCAATATGGAATAATTTCTCTAAGTCTAGATTGACTTCTCCTAAGTCTAGAGGCTGATATTAACTCTGTTGAATATAGCATTTCTGCTATATGGGTTATATTATTTATCTGTCTTTTAATCTTTTGTTTTGATAACATTATTCACTACTAAATGTCCTTTTGAATTCAAATATAACTCTTGTAAGTTCCCTAGTATTTTCATCTGTCAATCCTTCTAACTTTATTTTATCTTTCAGATGTTTATAGTTTCTACCTACATACTTCAGCAATTCATCCTGAAAGTGAGCTATTTCATCAAGTGCTATTTCATCCATGTATCCTCTAGTTACAGTAAATAGTATAATAACTTGATCTATTACATCCATAGGACTATATTGAGGTTGTTTCAGTATCTCCCTTATCCTATTACCTCTTTCCAGTAGATTTCTAGTACTAGAGTCTATATCCGTAGATATCTGGGCAAAGGCTTCTATTTCACGGAATTGGGCAAGATCCAATCGTAACCTCCCAGCTACTTGCCTCATAGCTCTGATCTGAGCATTTCCACCAACTCTAGATACAGATAATCCTACATCTACTGCAGGTCTTATTCCTTCATGAAAGAGAGATGCGTCCAAATATATCTGTCCATCAGTTATAGAAATAAGATTGGTTGGGATATATGCAGAGATATCTCCTTGCTGTGTCTCCACTATTGGTAAAGCAGTAAGAGATCCTCCTCCAAGGTAATTATTTAACTTGGCTGAACGTTCTAATAACCTCGAATGAAGATAAAATATATCTCCAGGATAAGCTTCCCTACCAGGAGGACGTCTCAATAGTAGAGATATTTCTCTATAAGCCTTTGCATGTTTAGAGAGGTCATCATATATTATTAGGACATCTCTCCCTTGATACATAAATTCTTCCCCAATTGCGCACCCAGCATATGGAGCTATGTATAGTAAAGAAGCTGGTTCACTAGCAAAGGCTGATACAACAATTGTATAATCCATAGCACCTCTTTCTTCTAGTATCTTTACTATTTCAGCAACGGATGTTGCCTTCTGACCTATAGGTACATATATACATATAACATTCTCATCTTTTTGATTAAGGATTGTATCAATGGCTATAGCTGTCTTCCCTGTTTGTTTATCACCTATTATTAATTCTCTCTGACCCCTTCCGATAGGAAAGAGTGCATCTATGATCTTTAAGCCTGTCTGCAGAGGAGTATTTACAGGCTCTCTCTCAACTACAGTAGGAGCAAGGGCTTCTATCTTTCTAGTTCTATCAGTTTCAACTGGAGGACCACCGTCTAACGGCCTTCCAAGCGGGTCTATCACTCTACCGATAAGTCTCTCTCCTACAGGAACCTCTAAGACCTTCCCCGTAGCTCTTATAGTATCTCCTACAGATATTCTGTCTGATGGACCCAGGAGGATAATTCCTGTAGAATTTTCTTCTAAACTCATTACCATTCCATAGATATTATTAGGGAATAAGACTAATTCTCCGTATTTAGCATTTTTTAATCCTGAAGCGCTCACAACACAGTCTCTTATACTTTCTACTTTACCTAAAGAAAGTCTGAGAGGCTTTACACAGAATGAATTTATCCTTTCTTTTACCTTAGCAAGTACATCATAGAAAGAATCTCCTATTTCTATACCTTCTAAGCCCTCTCGCAGTATATCCAATTGAGATCTTATTGAAAAATCTATTATCTCTTCTCCTACATCTATCTTGATACCATTTATAAGTTTGTCATTTATATGAATAGAACATATAGCTTCCTTACCTAATTGTTTAGTTATATATTGTTCAAGGCTTTCTATTTTCCCTTCAGAAACTAAAAAAGGTAACTCAACTCTTACCTTTAGATATTGATGATTTTCTAAGATTTCAACAAATCTAAGGTATATGTTATAAAGCGAATCTTCTAATTGAAACTCTATAACCTTAATAACGAAATCTAAAAATCTTTTAGGGAAGTTAGAGAGGTTTTGCTTAACAAATCTCTTTTTACTCTCTCTATCTTTGTCTAGCCAAATAACATTTAGCTTAGGATTATAAGTAATTTCATCTAGGAAGTCTCTAAATATTTCCTTATATATATCCTCACAATCTTCTCTTACGGCTATTCTAAGCAATTCTTCACTTAAGATTTCTATAGCACTAGAAGAAGATGCTACCCTTGTCATTAGTTGCTTCTTACCCTCTCTATATATTCCTCTAATATTTTCTCTTTAAATTCATCCTTATTGTTGAATTCAGCTATTATAAGTTTTGTTGTTAAATTCATTATTAGGTCTACTACTTCCTCCTTAAACTTCTCTATAGCATGATTTCTCTCAAGCAGAAGCTCATTTTGAGCTCTTGTCAAAAGTGCTTGTGCCTCTCTGTTTGCCCTATCTATTATCTGCGCTCTTTCCAATTCTGCTTGACTTTTAGCCTCTTCTATAATATTCTCTGCCCTTTTATGTGCTTCTTTTAATTTCTCTTCGTATTCCAATCTTAAAGCTTCTGCCTTCTCTCTTTCAATTCTAGCTTGCTCAAGCTCACTGCGAATGGTCTCCTGTCTCTTGGATATATAATTAGCTAGAGGCTTATAGACAAATCTATATATCAAGTATAATGTAACTAGGAAGTTTATCGTCTGGAAGATAAATGTAGGAAGACTAAACCTTATCATACGTTAAACCATCCCAACAAAAGGATTTACAAAGATTAGAACAAGAGCAACGACTAGCATAAATATCACTAGTGACTCTATAAAAGCAAGGCCCAATAGAAGCACCGTCATAATAGAACTCTGAGCTTCAGGCTGTCTTCCTAAAGATTCCATAGCTTTAGAAACTGCATTCCCCTCTCCTAATGCTCCCCCCAATACTGCTATACCCATACCAAATCCGGCAGATATAACAGAAGCTATAATTACTAAGGCTTTACTAGTTAGCATAAATATTATTCACCTCCAATTTAAACTTCTTCACCTATGGCACCAGCTATATATAGAAGAGTTAATAGGGAAAAGATAAACGCCTGAATCAACCCAGTAAACAATCCTAGAAGGATCATAGGGATCGGTAGTATTAAAGGAACTATCATTACTAATATGGCTATAACAATCTCTTCTCCTAGAATATTACCAAATAGACGGAAACTAAGAGAGATAGGCCTTACCAGTTCTTCTAGGATATTTATAGGTAAAAAGATTGGATTAGGTTCTATATATTTTCTAAAGTATCTTAGCCCCTTCCGCTTTATACCAGCCACATATGTAGAAGAAACTGCAACTATAGCCAGCGCTATAGTTGTACTTAAATCCCTAGTTGGTGCATTAAAACCTGGTATTATCTCTATCCAGTTAGAGAATAGAATAAACAAACCTATAGACACTGCCAGAGGAACAAACTGCTTACCCTCTTCTCCCATTATCTGAGTTGCTATATTTTCATAGAATTCTATAATACTCTCTAATACTGATTGAATTTTAGACGGACGTTCAGATAAACCCTTAGAAAGAATCCATCCTAGAAATAGAATAAATGACATCACTATCCAGGTAGTGGTAACTGAGTCCGTTACCGGTATTCCAAATATACTAAATACTACTCTTGGCGCTATTTCTTCCATCTTAAAACCTTAATTCCTCCTATAATCAAAGCTAAAGGATATATCAATAACGCTATAATTACTCCAATAATATTTAACTTATTAATTATACCACAAATAAACATCGATAGTATAACTAAGCCTAGAAGTAAGATCCTAAGAAGCATATATACTATGGCCTTAGGGTAGCTTGGTATACCTCGTCTAAAGCTTATCGATAAAAGAGATATATTGAGTAGAACTAGAGAGGAACCAAGCAGAAGACCTAAAGTATAGTGTCTATCTAGTTTAACTAAAAATGCAATTCCAGATAAAGCCAACACTAAGACATAGACTTTGATGATATAAAGTATAGAATTAGTCATTTTCGATATTGTCTGTATATACTTCTTAAGCCAGTAAATGCTCCTAAAAACATAAAAAGAACTCTAAATGAATAACCAGTAAAGAGTTTCTTATCCAGATAACCTCCGATGTATAAGCCTAAAGCAATAGAAGCAACTATAGTAAATCCAAGAGAAAATGCTAGACCTATATATTTCCATACAGCATATGGCTTTTTAAGATGTAAACTCATCAGGCCTTTCGCACATCCCAAAGAAGTGCATTATTGCCTTTACAGTTCTTTCTCCAGCCTTTCCGTCACCATAGGGATTCCCAGCTTTACTCATAGAGATATATAAGGTTTGATTAGTAAGAAGCTCTCTTACGCTTTCTATAATATTCTCTTTATGCATTCCTATAAGCTTTGCTACTCCTCTCTCTATACCCTCAGGTCTTTCTGTAGTATCCCTCAAGACAAGAACTGGTTTTCCAAATGTTGGAGCCTCTTCTTGAATACCTCCAGAGTCCGTAAGAATTAGATATGCACTCTTCATCACTTTTATCAAAGAAGGATAATCCAATGGTTCCAAAAGTTCGACCCTATCCACATTTGAAAGTATCTTACCAAATATCTCTCTAACTACAGGATTCTTATGAAGCGGAACTATAAAAGCTATATCGGGAAACTCCATTACAAGCTCTTTTATAGCAAGAGCTAATTCTTCCATTGGTTCTCCCCAGTTTTCTCTCCTATGAGCAGTTACTAAAATAAGCCTTTTAGTCGTATCAATTTCTGAAATATCCTTTGCAATCCAGTAAAGTGCATCTACTATAGTGTTACCAGTAACTATTATACTTTCTTCTTTTACCCCTTCTCTCAGAAGATTCTCTTTAGCCTTTTTAGTAGGAGCCAGATTAAGACTAGAGACTACAGAAATAAATCGTCTATTAGCCTCTTCTGGGAATGGATTGTATATATCAAAACTACGTAATCCAGCTTCTACATGAGCTATTGGGATTTTATTATAAAAGCTTACAAGACTAGCCAAAAATGCAGATGAAGTATCTCCTTGAACTACTACCATATCCGGTTTATAACTTAAGATTACTGGTTCTATTCTGTCTATAATCTTTACCGTAACACTACTCAAACTCTGCTTCTCTTCCATAATGCTCAGGTCTATATCTGGGGTAATACTAAATACCTTCAACATTTGGTCTAGCATCTCTCTATGCTGTCCAGTAGAGACTATAATAGTCTCTAGTCTAGACTCTTTACGGGCTTCAAATATAACCGGAGCTAACTTGGAGACCTCCGGACGAGTTCCAAAAACAAACATAATCTTTTTTATACTATTTTGTCCCAAATAATCTGTCACCAGCATCACCCAATCCTGGAACTATATATCCGTGATCGTTTAACCTTTCATCTATACTAGCAACGAAAAAGTCCACATCAGGATGTCTACTTAAAACAAAGTCTCTCCCTTCAGGAGCAGATATTAGACTTATAAAGATTATATTTTTACATCCTCTTTCTTTTAATATATCTATAGCGGTAACTGCAGACCCCCCTGTTGCTAACATAGGATCAACAACAAATACATCCCTATCCCTTATATCATTTGGTAATTTACAATAGTATGGGACTGGTTTTAATGTCTCTGGGTCTCTATAGAGACCTATATGTCCAACTCTAGCAGATGGTATTAACTTTAGAATACCCTCTGCCATTATCAGTCCTGCTCTCAGAATAGGAACAACACTAAGCTTTTTCCCCATTATCATATACCCTTTAGCTTGTGCTATGGGTGTCTCTACTGTTACCTCTTCTAACGGTAAATATCTAGTTGCTTCATATGCAAGAAGCATAGAAAGTTCTATAACAAGCTCTCTAAATTCCTTAGTACTTGTATTCTTATCTCTAAGAATACTCAACTTATGCTCTATTAATGGGTGAGAAACTCTAAAAAAGCTCATAAGCTATTACCTCCTGTATCTATACTCACAAATGTTGGGAAATCTTTCAATTTTAGACTATATATTGCCTCTGGTCCAAGGTCCTCAAATGCGATCATCTTTATTTCAGAAACAAATCTCCTCAAATATGCAGAAATTCCACCTGGAGCTACAAGATATAGAGCCTTATGTTTTCTAATAGCTTCAATAACATCTTTACTTCTTCTTCCCTTCCCTATAATAACTCTTACTCCATATGATATTAACATAGGTGTAAACGGATCCATTCTGCCACTTGTGGTAGGACCTATCGAACCAACTTTCTCACCTGGTTTTGGTTCGGTAGGTCCTACATAAAAGATACAACTATTTGACAGCTCTATTGGAATAGATTCCCTCTTCTTTATAAGCTCTACTATCCTTTTATGGGCTTGATCCCTCATCCCATAGACTTCTCCGGTAAGGAAAACCTTATCCCCAACCTTAAGTTTTAATCTTTCTTCTTCTTTTAAAGGTAAAGAAAGATGATACTCCATATTTTAAATTATTACACTTCCTATTCTAAGTATATGGCAGTTAATATTTATAGCTACCGGTAAACCAGCTATATGCGTAGGAAAAGTCTTTGTCTTTACATAAATAGCAGTTATATCTCCCCCAAGTCCTGCAGGTCCTATGCATAGATTATTCACCCTATTTAATAGATAAGATTCCCATTCATCCATTGGCTGAAGTTCTAGAAGAGCTTCTTTAGAAAGTTTTAAAGCATAATCTGCAGTTCCACCTATCCCTATTCCAATAAAGAGTGGTGGACAAGCATTGGGTCCCTTCTCTTTTATCACTTCCAGTAAAAATTCCTCTATATCACTTTTAGTCGCGGTAGGTGGAAACATCTTTAGAGTTGTAGCATTTTCACTTCCAAATCCCTTTACCAAAATACTAATCTTAATCTTTTCTCCAGTAGTAAACTTAGTATGTATAACACATGGAGTATTATCCATTGTATTTTCTCTTTTACCTATAGGGTCTTTTACTATAGAACTTCTAAAAAAAGAACTTGTATAAGCTCTCCTTACTCCTATATTTACGGCTTCTTCTATAGGTATTCCCTTTAATAATATCTCCTGTCCTATATCTAGAAATACAGATACTATCCCAGTATCCTGACATAGTGGAGTCTTATCCTCTTTCGCTATCTTATAGCTAGTAAACATCTGAGAAAATACTTCTCTTCCTATAATGGAAGATTCTCTTCTGGCTGATTCCTCAATTAAAGATAGTACCTTTTCATCCAATTTATAATTTATTTCCTTACAGAGTTTCTCTATATGATCAGTTATAGTTATAGTATCTAAAGTTCTCATTAGTTTATTCTGGTGGAGAAGATTCAGTATTAGAAGGTAACGGAGAAGTAGACTCGGATGGAGATGTTTCGGTATTAAAAGAATTTGGCGAGGTAGTTCCAGATTCAGGAATTATCCTTTTAGGGATTCCTACTACAATCTCTATCCTAGGGATTTCCTGCAATAATGTAGTATTAGTTGATGGAGACTGAGATATAACAACTCCAGGAGTATCACTTTCCTGTTCTTTAACTATGAGTATATATGGACCCAAAGGTTTTAAAATCTCTTCAACATCTTTAAATGGTTTACCTACTAGTCTGGGCATATTACTCTGAAGATGCTTCGATATTTCTACGGTTACTAGAGAGTTCTTACTGGTAATACTGCCATATTTAGGATTCTGCGAGATTACTATCCCATCAGGTGAAGTTCTACTTGGCGTTTCTCTTATATCTCCTATCCTCAATCCCACCGATTCTAATGTCTTCCTAGCATTATTTAGATCCTGCCCAACAATATTAGGTACATTTATAAGTTCTATTCCTTTACTAACGGTCACTTTTATGCTTCTTCCCTGCTTTACTTTTGAGCCACCTATGGGTTCCTGAGAGATTATATTTCCTGCAGGGATAGCACTGCTATACTCTAACCCAGAGATCTCTATGTTAAGTCCTGAAGTCTTTAATATGCTATAAGCTTCGGTAAGAGATCTATTTATTATATCAGGAACAATAACGTCTGAAACCGTATTTTCTCCAAAAAGAAGTCTCTCTCCTATCGAATATAAAATCCACAAACTAATTCCTGCAAGGACCACTAAGATCGGTATAACAATAACCCAAAGGCTTACCCTTTTTTTCTCTCTTCTAGCTTCAATTTCTTGTTTTTTTATTTCTGACTTTGACTTCATCTTTTCCTCCTGAAGTATAAACGTATGTAGCATATTAACTAAAGCATCCGCATTATCAAGTTTGTGTATTATATTTCTCTCTATCAATGAAGACAAGATATCCCTTAAAGTTTTTGGGGCAAAAGATATAAAGAACGTTGTCAGTGTATCTAGTAATTCTTCTTTACTTTGGATTCTATCTGGATTATTCATATCTATTAGATCAATTGGAGATATAAGATATTTCCCGCTACCGTCCCTATATATTTTGTCTTCCTCAGGCAACTTTACCCTTAGACCTAGACTGTTAAGGTATTCGAACATTCTGCCTATATATCTTGTAACTTGTAACAGTTCATTTAAGTTATTCCTTAGATCAATATTCTCCTGTGGGGGTAAATCTTCTAAAACATAAACTGTTCCGTCCTCTAAAGTCTGATAACCGATAATCTTTAGAAAGTCTTTATCTAGATTCATAAGCTTATCTAGTATAGCTAAGATTTTCCCTAAGTTGAGTCCAGATTTTACCTGTTTTAAAGAAATAAATCTCATCAATAGTTTATCATAAGCCCTAACTCTATCGCCTTTAGATTCTTCAAGGATAATAAATCTTTCACTCAACTCTTTCATATGTACTCCTCAGTTGACCACAAGCTCCAGATATCTTTAAACCCTTACTTATTCTTAAATAAGCCTCCTTCCCTAAGCTCTTTAGGAGATCAACAAATCTCTGAGCTTCTTCTATAGATGTCCTGTAGATTTCGGTAGGCCTGTCCTTAGGATTGTAAAGTATTACATTAAAGAATACAGGAATATCTGAGAAAAGCTTTACAAGTTTATAAGCATCATTAAGACTATCGTTTATACCTTTAAGTAACGTGTATTCAACTGAGATCCTATTTCCAGTTACACTTACATACTTTCTTAAACTTTTTAATATGTCATCTAGTTTATACTTATTTGCCAATGGTACTAGAAGTTTTCTTTTCTCCTCATCTGGGGTCCATATAGAGAAAGCTAATCTGACATTAGGTTTTCTAAGGGAAAGGTTCTCTATTCCTTGAGGTATTCCTGAAGTAGAGATTGTTATGTGTCTGGGTGATATCTTAATCTTACTGATAAGAGTATCAATTGTTTTATAGACGTTTTCTTCATTCAGAAACGGTTCTCCCATTCCCATAAATACTATGCCACGAATATCTCTTCTTATATAACCTTTAGCAAAAATATACTGACCTATTATCTCTTCGTATGTTAGATTTCTATGGAAGGAATCTCCAGTTGCACAAAACTTACACCGTATAGGACATCCTATTTGAGAAGAGAGACATACTGTTACTCTGTTATGATGAAATATTAAGACCGATTCAAATGTAAGATCATCTTTAGTTTTAAAAAGAAACTTTACCGTATCTTCGTCTCGGATATAACTCAAAGGTTCAAATGGTAGTACAGAGAAGTTATCGGAAAGAAAGTTACGTAACTCTTTTGGTAGATTACTCATTGAATAAAAATCCGGTATTGCCTTATCATATATCCAATCTAATATCTGCTGAGCCCTATATGGCTCATAGCCTTCTTTTATAACTATATCCTTTAGTTCCTCATCCTTTATTCCAAGTATACTAAGCATAGTTTCTCTGAAGTTTTGCTATATAAAAACCTTCTACCTCATCTATATGTGGAAAAAACTGTATTTCTTTTACTACATGAAATTCTCTATTTTTATCTATAAACGATTTTATTATATCATAAGTCTCTTCTTTAGAGATTGTACATGCACTATAAACCAAAATACCACCAGGCTTTAAAAACCTAGAACCACTACTAAGTATACTTCTCTGTATCTCAGATAGTTTAATGATATCTTTCGGCTTTAATCTCCATTTTATTTCAGGCCTACGAGAAAGAGTTCCTAGCCCGGAGCAGGGAACATCTAATAATACTCTATCAAAAGACCCAATATCTTCAACCCTTAAACTTTCTATAGGACTCTCGATACATTTAATTATAGATATCTCTCTTCTTTTTATTATCTCTTTAAGAACTTTTAATTTTGATTTCGATTTGTCTACTGCTACAATCTCTCCCTCGTTTTTCATAAGCTCCGCTATATATGTAGTCTTACCACCAATTCCAGAACATCCGTCAAGAACCCTCATTCCAGGCCTAAGTTCAAGCATCTCTACCACAACCATAGATGGTTCTGCCTGTATAAATATTCTACCTTCATTTTCAAGGGCTAAAATTAAATTCAAAGGACCTTCTTTCAACATGAGACAGTTTTTACTAAATTTTCCCCTATCAACAACTATTCCACTTTTCAAAAGGGTATCTTCGACATCTGTTATACTTGTCTTTAGGACATTTACTCGAAAACTAAGGGTCATGGGATTATTATTTCGTTCACATAATCTCCGAGTTTCTTCTTCTCCTAACTCTCTTTCCCATTTATCTATCAACCAAGCAGGATGAGAATAGAGAATTGATTTCTCCATCGGTTTTATATCTACAGCTGTTATTTTCCTTAAAACTGCATTTATTAAACTTCCAGCCTTTCTACTTATTAAGCTTTTCCCCATCTCTACCGCCTCATTCACTATAGGTGGTTTGGATATGCTGTGATATAAGAGCTGATAGGTTCCCATTCGAAGAATTGTAAGTAATCTTATATCTAACCTATCCACCTTTACAAAGTTCGATATATACCAATCCAAAGTATTCTTTCTTCTCAAGACTCCATAAACAATATCTGTTATAAGCGGATGATATTTGGTTGATGTATTATCTAATTTTTCTCTCATTAAGGCATTAGCATAAAGACTTCTTTCTTCAACTAGTATAAGAATTCTATAAGCTAGTTCCTTAGCTTTCAAGATATCACTCATTTAATCAATATTTCTCCTATCTTTATCCTATAACCATTTGCAAAATCAATTCCATTCATAGCTTTTCTACTTTCAGGTTGAACCCTTTTTAACCATACACTTCCATCTTGAGCCCCAACTAGTATACCCTTTTCTCCTATATCTATAACCTTTCCAGGCTCTCCTTCTACTGGAGATACTTCTGATTCTAAAATAAAGATCTTTGTCCCACTTCTATAAAAGTATGTTTTAGGCCAAGGGATAAAAGCTCGCACCTTATTCACAATATCTCTACTTCTAGAACTCCAATCTATCTCACCCATTTCTGGTTCAATCTTAGGAGCGTAGGTTGGTTGGCCTAGATTTTCTTGAGGAATAGGATTTACATTATTTGTCTCTATCAATTTTATAGCCTTTCTTAATGCTTTTGCCCCAATAATACTCAACCTATTAGAAAGAGTTTCCGTAGTATCCTCTGGAAGAATTTCAACCCTTTCCTGTAGTATAATATCTCCAGCATCTACCTCTTCTGTAAGGTAAATAATACTTATTCCCGTCTCTTCCTCCCCATTCAATATTGCCCATTGTATAGGTGCAGGACCTCTGTACTTTGGAAGAAGAGAAGGATGAAGATTTATAATCCCTTTCGGAAACAATTCTATCACCTTTTTAGGAATAATAAGACCATAAGCGACTACTACTCCAAGATCAAACCCACGAAGTTTATCCCTTACATCACTTAACTTTTCCGGAGAAAGAACAGGCATATTTAATTCTTGGGCTTTAAGTTTAACTGGTGTTGGTGTTAATTTCAAACCTCTACCTTGAGGTTTATCTGGTTTTGTAACAACTAGAGATATCCAACTCTTTAGCTCTTCTAGAGATGGGATAGAGAATTCAGGGGTTCCAAAGAATACTATCTTTAAAATTTTTCCACCTTCCTTATAGAAATAGCCCTGTCTATAAATAATACTCCGTCCAAGTGGTCTATTTCATGCTGAAATGCTCTAGCAGAGAGATTATTGGCCTCAACCTCTATCTCTCTACTATTTAGGTCTAATCCTCTTACTACAACTTTGGTAGCTCTACTTACATCTCCAACAACATTAGGGATACTTAGGCACCCTTCTTCTCCAAGTTCTTCTCCCTCCATATACACAATTATAGGATTTATCACTACTATAGGAGACTTTACTTTTACTATAATAATCCTTTCACTTATCCCTACCTGAGGTCCAGCTAGACCAATCCCATTAGCTTTATCCATAGCTTCTTCCATATATTTAGCCAGTCTCTTCACCCTTCTGTCTATCTTCTCTATAGGGATAGCCTTCTGCCTTAGAACTGGATCTCCATAAATTCTTATAGCTAATCCTGACATTATATATTCCCTCCTAAGGTAACTATACTGTAGATACTGGGTCTACATCTACTGTTATATTGATATCTCTATAATTATAAGCTTCTACAAGTTCTTTTACAACAGTAGATAAGTCTCTGTTTATTTCTTTTACCTTTAATAGGATGTGCCAATGAAATACTCCTTTTATCTTGTAAAGAGGACATTTAGCTGGCCCAGAATAATCTACTCCAAGTTTTCTCTTTATATCTGATGCTAACGAGATAGCTATAGTTTTTACTTCATCTTCTTTTTTGCCAGAGATTATTATCCTTAATATATGGTTATAGGGTGGATATCCAAGGGATCTTCTTAACTGTAATTCATATTTATAAAAGCTTTGATAATCCAATTTACTTGCATATTTTATTGCATAATAATTGGAAAGCATGCTCTGAATTACCAGATATTTATTCTCTTTTACTTGTTCTGCTAGGTTATATATGAGTCTAAATACCTTTTCACTAGCTTTAAAATCAGGTAGATTTAAAGCTAAGTCAGGAGCTAGTACTCCAGCTAACGCCACATTAGGAAGCCGGAAGCCTTTAGCTATTATCTGTGTCCCTACAAGTATATCTATATTCCCATCTATGAAATCTCGCCATATCTTATCTATCTCTTTATCTGAAAGATCTGCATCCATTTTAGTAATCTTTGCCTTAGGGAGAATCTTTTTTAATATCTCTAATATTCTCTCATTTCCATAACCCAATAAATTTATCTTACCTCCACACTGCGGACACCTTTCTATTTTTTCCGTGTTATAACCACAGTAGTGGCATACAAACCCTTCATCCTTATGATAAACTAAAGCCATATTACAATTTAAGCACTTCACTATATTCCCACATTCTTCACATATCCCTAGAGTAAAGTAGCCCTTTCTATTGATTAGTATAATTATCTGCTTCTTTTTAGATAGACTGACCTTACAATAGTGTATGAGTTCTCTACTTATAAAACCTTTCTTCCCCTTCATATTTACCGGTCTTATATTGGTTAAATCTCTAGTCTCCTCCTCTGTGAAGAAATCTATCCCATTTTCTAATACTCCTTTGTAAGTCTCAAGCGTAGGAGCACTGCTTCCAAATACAAGTTTACATCCTACTAGTTCCTGAATCTTATAAGCTACCCTCCTAGCATCGTATAAAGGTCTACTTTCGTCTTTATAACCGTCGTTTTCTTCCCCATCGATAATAATCAAACCAAGATTTTCAACTGGGGAAAATACTGCTGACCTAGTTCCTAAAACCAACTTAACGTTGTGATTTCTTATACGCCACCACTCTTCGTTTTTTACCGCAGGACTTTGTCTACTATGAATCAGAGCTAGCTCTTTTCCATATACCTCTCTAAATATATCTTCTACTGATAATAGAGTATCTAATTCCGGGAATAGTAGAATTACACTCTTATTATTACTTATCTCTCTTTCTATAAGTTTAAGATAAATATCAAGCCTCTTTTCTATAGGGAATCTTATTAAAAGTCGAGAAAAATTTTCTGGTGGAGAAGTATTAGAGTTAGAAAGTTCTATATAGCTCACATAAGCTTTCTCTAGGTTCCTTTTTCTTGGTTTAGGGAGTTTAACCCTTAACTCTTTATCGTATGTAACCTTTACATTTCTAACTTCTGGTGGGATTACAGTGGATAGTGCCTGAGATAGATTACATATATAATACTCAGAAATCCAATAGGCAAGGTCTAGAAGATATGGCGAAACTAAAGGAATATCAAATATTTTACCCAAGACCATCTTAAAGTCTTGGGCAGATATTATTTCTCGTTTATCTATTACATAACCTTTACTCAAATGTCCTTTTAATGGAACTGCAACATAGTCGCCTATATTTAAGGGTTCGCCCGAGGAGTAAGAAAATATTAAATCTTTCGAAGCATTTCTATCTATAAGAATATCATAGATTAAAGGCATTCTTTAAATCATCTACTTTATCAAGCCTCTCCCAAGGTAGGTCTATGTCTACCCTCCCAAAATGCCCATAAGCAGCTACTTTTTTGTAAATAGGTCTTCTTAGATTAAAGTTTTCTATTATCTTTTTAGGTCTAAAGTCAAAAATTTCTTTTACTATTTTGTTTAACTTTTCCGGATCTACTCTTTCTGTACCAAAAGTTTCAATATATAAGGATATCGGTTCACTTACCCCTATAACATAAGCTACCTGAACCTCACACTTGTCTGCTAAACCACTAGCTACTATATTTTTAGCTGTATATCTAGCCATATAGGCAGCAGATCTATCAACCTTAGTAGGATCCTTACCAGAGAAACATCCCCCTCCATGTCTAGCCATTCCACCATAGGTATCTACTATAATCTTTCGACCAGTAAGACCAGCATCTCCTGCCGGCCCTCCTATTACAAATCTTCCAGTAGCATTTATGTAATATTTTGTATCTCTATCTAGCCATTCCTTTGGAATTACATGTTTTATTACATACTCTATTATTTCTTCTCTAAGTCTATCCATACTTATGTCTGGATTATGTTGTGCAGCTATAACTACCCTATCTACTCTTACTGGCTTATCTCCATCATAGACAACAGTAACTTGAGTTTTTCCATCAGGTCTTAGATATGGAAGTATCCTAGATTTTCTAACTTCTGCCAATCTATATGCTAGACGGTGAGCCAATATTATTGGTGTTGGCATATATGAAGCACTGTCCATAATATCCATAGCCTCATTAGTTGCATAACCAAACATTAGTCCTTGATCACCAGCGCCAATGTCCTCATCTCTTATGACCCCCATAGCTATATCGGGGGACTGCTCTTTAAGAGAAACAAGTATCCCACAACTATCAGCGTCAAGCCCGTAAGAGGCGTCAGTATATCCTATCTCTTTTATAGTATTTCTTATTACCTTGTTTATATCTATCATTGCTCTACTAGATATCTCGCCAGTAACATGAATCAAACCGAGTGTGGCTAATGTTTCACAAGCAACCCTAGATTCAGGGTCTTTTTCTAAGTAACTATCTAAGATAGCATCAGAGATCTGATCTGCTATCTTATCAGGATGCCCTTCTGTTACTGACTCTGAGTTGAAATATTTGATATATCTTTTCACCTATACACCTCCGTTTCATCCTACTGTAGTACTACCTAAATAGGCTTCTAATACTTCAGGCTTAGTTTTTATTTCATCAGGTGTTCCTTCAGCTATAATCTCTCCATAATTTAACACTATAACCCTTTCACATATGTTCATTACTACTCTCATGTCATGTTCTATAAGGATGATAGTTAAATTTAACTCATCTCTTAAAAATTTTATCATTTCCATCAACTCGTCTGTTTCTTTGGGATTCATACCAGCTGCTGGTTCATCTAATAGTATTAGCCTTGGCTCTGTAGCTATGGCTCTAGCTATTTCTAACTTTCTTTGATCTCCATATGGGAGATTCTTAGCTATATCATCTTTCATTCTTTCAAGTCCTACTAATTCTAGCGATTTAATCGCTCTTTCTTCTATAGTTTTTTCTACCTTATAGAAAGAAGAAGTTCTAAAGAATGTATGAAAATAAGGTATGTTATAATGCAACTGAGCTGCAATCATTACATTTTCTAATACAGAGAGGTTAGGAAACAGTCTTATATTTTGGAATGTTCTTGAGATTCCTAGTTTTGCTATATAACTTGGAGATTTACCTGTTATATCAATGTTGTTAAAAGTGATGTTTCCTTTTATAGGAATATGAAAACCGGTAATTACATTAAATACCGTTGTTTTTCCTGCACCATTTGGACCTATTAAACCTATAAGTTCCTTGTTTTCTACTGTCAGATCGAAGTTTGATACCGCTAAAAGACCACCAAAAGCAACTGTGATACCTTCTAATCTTAAAAGACTCATTGTTCTCTAACTTTCCTCCTATAGCCTCCTAAAAGACCTTGAGGCCTCAGTAGCATAGTCAAAATAAGTAGAAGAGAATATATGACCATACGAGGATCTAAAGTAGTATTAAATAACACCTTCACATATCTAAGAAGTTCGGGTAAAATGGTGAGAAAGACTGCGGAGATTGCTACACCGCTAATACTTCCTAGCCCTCCTAAAACTATCATTACTAATACTTCTACCGATTTCATAAAAGTAAATGAACTAGGATGAAGAAATTGAAGGTAATGAGCCCATAATCCTCCAGCTACACCTGCCCAAAATGCACCAAAAATAAAGGCAAATATCTTAAATTGAGTAGTATTTACGCCCATAGCTTCAGATGCTATCTCATCTTCTCTTATAGAGAGAATAGATCCTGTCTCTTATACACATCTCCGAGC
>JAOACC010000139.1 GCA_026418035.1 bacterium | reverse complement strand
TTATCTATGTTAGAAAAGAAAGCTCTCCTAATGGAAGAGATCCTCTCCTATATGCAGGAAGAGGTACAGGATGTTTCTTTAAGAAGACTTCTACAAGCGTTTTGGGCGAGGGTTATATCTTTCCTACGCAATATGGGATTTATTCAAACCTCACAAGTAAGAGAGTCAGAGCTGATACAAATTCTCAGGATGGCAAGAGCTGCTGCTAGATCAAGTGATGTTCTAAATACTGACCTGAAAGATTTAACTGAAATAAATACTCATATTGTTACTTATAAAATGGTTAAGAAAGTTCTCCCTAAAAAGCAAATCCTTGATGTCTTTAAGGAGAAGATGGGACCACGCACTGTAGAAAGGGCTATTATTTCCACTGCTCCAGGATTAGCCGTTAGACCTAGAAATCTAGTTAAAGTATTAGAGGATGCTCAACCAACTGCTGGGAGAGTAGGCCCGTATAACTTTTCATCTTTGTTTGTAAATCCTACGTTGTTTGATTTATTCCCTTCTTATGGTAATATGCCAGCTCTAAAGAAAACTAAGGTTTTCTTTGAATATAAACTCCCTCGTTACTGGTTCAATCCAGAGGATGTTTCATTTACATTTGACTCTTTCGTTGCCAGACAGTTGGCTTTTGATTTAGATTTTTATGTACCAGGTTATATAAGCCATGAGGTGCAGCATTATATTGATGCTTATTTGGGTTGGGATTATAGGACTTCTTTTGGTGTAGCCATGAAGAATTTTCTGTATCTCCTTAGTCTTCATTTTGCTAAGAATTATGGGTTCATAAAGAAAGGAGATGTTTTTGGTACATTATCAGCTGATAAACTTTTAGAGGTTTACAAGAAATTAAAATCTATCTACACACCAGCTCTTCTTCAGGTAATTCCTCAGAATCGTATTGAAACCTTTTTAGACGAAATGTCTGATATTGTTCCATTTAGGTACGATCACCAGTTTAAAAACTATTCTACTGCGAAAGAGTTAGCTCCTGAGGGGTTCATCTCCATTCCAATGTTTGTATATAGGCAACTTGCATCTGAAGCCCGTGCTGATTTAGCAGCCAATCTCATAAGATTGGAAATAAAACATAAAGATTCTCTTGCTGAAAAAACTGCACATATAGAGAAGTTGTTAACTACATACCGTGAAAAGAGACCTCTTTTCATCCCAGATGAGTCCTTATTCCTACCTCAACCAGTTGAGGAAGAAATCAAAAAGCTAAGACAAGCTATATCTGATCCTCTATTGGATAAAGGCAAGTTCGATATATTTAAGTTGGCGTCAGGAGATGTTCTAAAAAGAACGTATGAAGTGGCTACACATATTATTGAACCTGGTCAAGATTTGAAAACATTTTCAGATGAGTTTAGTAAGAAAGAACCTGCCTTATTTGAAAGAGTCTCTACTATCCTACCTAAGCTGTTTAGGATGTTTAAAACATTTTTCCATGAGGAATCATTTAGAAGACTACTTGCTCAAGGGCTTGTTCAGGAAGATAAAACTGTTACTCTTGATTTTGTTGGGATGCAATCTATTTATGAGGCATTAGGAAAACTCTTTACAAATAAACTCAAGAGTAGAAGAGAGATTGACGAAACGGTGCGGAGGTTAGAGACAGAGATAGCCAAATCCATAGACGATATGTCTTCTCCATTGTATAGAAGAATACCAGATGTTCCTAATGAACTTAAGAAAATGGAGGAGAAGTATAGGGATGGAAGACTTCAGGGTGAGGTTTTAGAAATTTTCTTGGCGTATAGGAATAACGAAATTTCTATGGATGAATACGCTCGGAGAGCAGTGAAAGTCAGAAATGAAGCTATATATGCAGCTCTCTCAAGATGGTGGAGTTATTTGTATCAAAATACAACTTATGACCCTATCTTTAGTGTAGCTTTATTCAATAAGATTGCTACAGAATATGCTTACTTGGATAATGCAGGTATCTCAAGAGTAGCAAAGTTTTCTAATAGTTCGCTCTCAACTCCTATGGAGTTAGACCCTGTGGCAGTTAGAGAAACATATAATAGAATTAGAGATAATCTAATACTTCCATCTAAGTGGACTATGATCTATCTTGAGGAATTTAATAAGAGCCAGCGTGAAGCGATCTTATATAAGATAAAAACAAGTAGTTATAAAGTAGCAGAAGAAGGTATAGAAGGGGCGTGGATTTATCTATCTAAACTTGATAAAGTAACCCCAGAAGAAGGGAATCTTTTGGTAAATCAATACTCCGCTATATCTCAAAAAACTCCTTGGTGTACGGTTTATTCAGCTAGACAGGTTCTTTTAGAGAATGATGTTTGGGTCTTCGTAGATTCAGATGGTAAGGGGCATGTGTCTATTCTTCTTAAAGATGGTCAAGTTAAAGATGTGAGAGGGGTATATGGAGGATCTGCCCAAGCTGTAGAACCAGAAATGTCTCAGATGGTAGTAGATTTTATTAAGGATCAGCAATTTGAGAAGGGTATAGAGTTTTTAAATGAGGAGAATCTCAAGGTTGAATTAATTAAATTAAGACAGAGGGGTAATTATACTTTAGATGAGATAAAATCTTATCTGGATAGATATAACTATACTTACTCAGATATCCCTCTACCTACAGAATTCGAACCAGTTGTCAGAGCCCTTACTAATCTCGGAGAGAAAGTGATGTATGAAGGACAACCTATTGTTGTCGTAAAACTTCCAGAAGGTGGTAAGTATCTCAATCTTCCTAAGACTATTACATTAACTAATAAATCTTTACCATTAATCAATCGTGGTATAAGAGTCAGTTCTGGAGTTTCAGAGATAGATCTTATGGAGATGTTAGATATGAGACCTGTAATTTCCGAGGAATACAATCTATATGTAAAGAAGATTCTAGAGGTTCTTAAAGATGTCAAATATATACAGTCCGAAGGTACCACTGTAGAAATAGACGATGTCTCAGTGTATCATAATCCTTTCCCAAATCTTGAGGTTGGTGTTGGTGTATCTCTTAGTTTTGGGCCTTTCTCTAAAATTATTCCTTTAGAGGATTTATTTACTCTTTATAAAAGTCAATTTTTTAAGTTAAGAGATATAGGGAAATTAGAATTGAAGTTTAGCTCTGAGATAGAGGGAATACCAGTACCATTTTCCCTCCCCAAGTTACAGAGAATTGATAACTTAGTGCTGGATAATTACAATACTCCTATATTCTTCCCAGAGTTAAAGTATGTATCAGAATTCCTTTCACCACTTAGAGGAGGGTTTAGTTCGTTTATTGCTCCAAAATTAGCTTTGATAGATACTTATAAAGGTCTCGACTTAAGTGTGCTTGATAAACTTTTTAACACTGGTCAGCAGATAACTGTTAGAGAGGTTAAGTCTAATAGTATACATATTTCTCCACAGTTGGAGATTGGTGGTGTATTTAAATATAGAGTATCTCCTAATACACTACTAGCTGTATCATATGCAGACAACTATCTTGATGTAAATATAGAGCCACCTACCCCACAAATGAATGTACCTATAGAGGTTACTCTACCATTCACAAACTGGGCCACTGGATCTATTCTAATTTCTAAACCCAATTTACTTAGGTGGGATCATCCTGTCACTGTAAGGATTGAAGGAGAGCCACTGTTCTCTTTTTATAACTTCCAAAGGTTTAGTTCGAATCCTGAGCTAAGATTGGTTTTTGAGAATCGGAATCCTTTATTTGGGTCTTCTGTAACTTTTAATCTTATAAATAGTTCGGTTGTAGTAGACACAGTAGATACGATAGTTAATAGCTTGAATATCATGTGTTCTTTCCATTCAATGGATTCTAACTTCAATACTATTGAGTTATCTAATATAGAACAGATT
>JAOACC010000126.1 GCA_026418035.1 bacterium | reverse complement strand
TCGTGGGCTCGGAGATGTGTATAAGAGACAGGTTCAAAGTAAAGATGGTAAGATCATTCCTATAAGTTATGGAGAAACCCTAAAGGTTATATCTATAGGCTTCCTCTTACCAAAAGAGGATGATCCAATAATATGGAGAGGTCCGTTGAAAACAAGTTTAATTAGACAATTTGTAGAACAGACAGACTGGGGGAACCTGGATTATCTCATTATAGACTCTCCTCCTGGAACTGGAGATGAGCCTTTATCTGTAATTCAGCTACTCAAAGGTCTAGATGGAGCGGTAATAGTTACAACCCCACAAGAAGTTTCGCTTTTAGACTCAAGAAAGGCTATAAACTTTGCTAAGGCTTTAAACATACCAGTTTTAGGAATAATAGAAAACATGAGTGGATTTATCTGTCCAAGCTGTGGAACAATTACTGAGATATTTAAAACCGGAGGGGGAGAGAGAATTGCCCAAGAGATGAGTGTACCTTTCTTAGGCAAGATTCCTATAGAACCTAACATTACACTATCCTCTGATGAGGGGAAGCCATATATATATTTCTACAGTCGTATGAAGTCTTCAAATGTATTTGAAGAGATCGTTAATAAGATAAGAAATACCCTAGAGGTAGGATAAAGATATGGAAGACTATCTAGTAAAGGCAGCATCTGACGATCTCTCATTTACTGTTAGTATAGCTATAACAACAAGATTAGTAGAGAGAGCTAGAGAAGTTCATGAGACTAGTAGGCTAGCTACTGCAGCACTAGGAAGGGCGCTAAGTCTTGTTGGCATAATGGGGACAGACCTAGAGGGTAAACAAACAGTAAGCCTTCAAATCATATCTAATGGGCCCTTAAAGGGCTTATTTGTTCAATCAGATGCAAGTGGAAATGTTAGAGGATATATAAAGAACCCCTATGTGGAATTACCACCAAATGAGATAGGCAATATAGATGTAGAAGCTGGAATAGGAAAATCAGGGTATTTATATGTAGTAAAAGATTTAGGATTTGGAAGCCCATACATAGGTATCACTCCACTTGTAAAGGGTGGTATAGCAACAGACTTAGCCCATTATTTCTACACTTCTGAGCAAACACCTTCTGTTGTAGCAGCTGGGGCATACATAGGACCAAATGGCAGAGTTGAAGCATCAGGCGGGATGATTGGACGAATATTGCCTGGAACCGCTTTGGACAGGATAGAGATATTACAGGATAGATTAGAGAATCTTCCACCATTGAGCGAATTGATAAGAGAACTTAATACTGTAGAATCAATATTAAAAGTTATTTTTAAAGATATTTCATATATAATATTAGAAAGAAGGAGTATAAGATATCACTGCCCTTGTTCTAGGGAAAGGGCTAAAACTACGCTAATACTTCTAGGCAAAGAAGAGCTCTACTCTATAGTAGAGGAAGGTTCTACAGAAGTTACCTGTGTATTTTGTGGGAATAGATATCATTTCGATAGAGAAGAACTAAGAGAAATTCTAGCATCTATAGAGTAATAGCATAAGTTTGATACTATAAAATCTAAAAATTGTATAGTTATTGAATTTGTCTTATTTTAATTTTTAAACATATTACTAGGTTTTAATCTAACCTAGTTAAAAGGCTTGGGGGCATCACTGTCTTTACCAATTTAAATGCCAATTTTGCCTTTTCTTAAAAATTTACCTTTACAATCAACTTTTCTCTAAACATACAGTTAACTTAATCCTTTTCTTCTTAATACCCTCTTCATTTCTGTTTCTCTAAATGTTCTTCATAGGTCCTAGAAAATATATGAATACCATTCCCTTTAGTAAAGTAGAAAAGATAATCTGTATTAGCAGGATTTATAGCGGATACTATAGAGGAAAGTCCTGGATTACATATCGGACCTGGTGGAAGCCCATAATGAAGATATGTATTATAAGGGGAATCAATCTTAAGGTCTTCGTAACTCAAAACAGGCTTAGGTTTATCAAAGACGTACTGAACTGTGGCATCACACTGCAACTTCATACCAATCTTAAGTCTCTTCAATAAGACTTGAGCTATTATAGGCCTTTCACTATCTATCTTTGCTTCTTTCTCTATGAGAGATGCAAGAGTTATAGCTTCCCTAGGTTCAAGGCCTAGTTTTCTAGACTTTTCCTCAAAATTAGCAGGGAGAACCTCTACAAATCTATCTAAAAATCTCTTTATTACTATCTCAGGTGGGCTGTTTAAAAAGAACTCATATGTATCGGGAAATAAAAAACCTTCGTAAGGAGGTTTTATAAAAGAGGGATAATTACCTTTAATAGGCCTATTTAAAGCATTAAAGAACTCTTCTTTTGAAACAACTCCAATAGAGGAAAGCCTTTCTGCTATCTCTCTAGAGTTAAATCCCTCAGGAATAGTCACCCAAACAGTCTTAGGTCTAGCTTCAAAGATATACTTGAGTAGCTGATCTACTCTAAGCCCTCTAGGAATGTCAAATGTGCCTGGAATAAAATTCTTTCCATTATTTCCATTTAATCGGAGTGTGAAGAGAAACACATTTACAGAAGATATAAGACCTCTTTTCCTTAAAAGAATAGCAATATCTCTAGCGTTCATACCTGGCTTTATAGTTACCGTTTCAATACCTCTATATGGCAAAGGAGGATACATAAGGAATGAAAATAAGAAGATAACTATTAATGTAATTAATAGGAATAGATTTAGAACTCTATACATCACTTATTTATTTTAAGCACAGTAGTCTTAAGGTAAGAAGAGATAAATATATCAATCTCTCCATCCAATACCGCCTGAATATTACCAACCTCTATCCCAGTCCTATGATCTTTAACTAAAGTATAGGGATGTAAAACATAGGACCTTATCTGGTTTCCCCAAGCTATATCTTTTCTCTCTCCTCTAATAATTTGTAGCTCTCTTTCTCTCTTTTCTCTCTCCAAGGCAAAGAGACGCGCCTTAAGGATTCTCATTGCTGTCTCTCTATTTTGATGTTGAGACCTTTCACTCTGACATTCAACAACAATCCCGGTAGGTATATGGGTAATTCTTACCGCAGATTCTGTCTTATTTACATACTGTCCACCAGGCCCACTTGCTCTGAACGTATCTATTTTCAAATCCTCAGGTCTTATCTCTACCTCTACCTCATTGCCTATATCGGGAATTACTTCTACCAATGCAAAAGATGTGTGCCTTCTGTGTGCAGCATCAAATGGAGATATCCTAACTAGTCTATGGACACCTCTTTCTGCCTTTAACAAACCATATGCAAAGTCTCCTTTTACTATAAAGGTAGCACTCTTTATTCCAGCCTCTTCCCCAAAGGAAGTGTCCACCATTTCTAACTTAAATCCATTTCTCTCTGCCCATCTTGTGTACATCCTTAAGAGCATCTCTGCCCAATCTTGAGCGTCGACTCCTCCTGCTCCAGCATGAATAGTAACAACAGCGTTATAACTATCGTACTCATCTGTGAAAAATGTCTGAAGCTCTAACTCCTCTAAGAGTTTTTTAGCGGTCTCTAATTCCTGTCTCAACTCCTCTTCTAATGTATCATCCTCTCCTAATAAATCAGAAAATTCTTTTAAAGACTCTAATAGTTCTGAGAGTCTTTTACCCTTTTCTATAAGTTTTTTTAATTTACTTAACTCAGACAAAACTTTCTGAGCTTCCTGAGGGTTACTCCAAAAATCTTCTCTCTGAGTCTCTTCTTCTAAACTAGATAACTTAGCACTCTGTCTGTCAAAGATAACCACCCAACTCTAGAAATTTCTTCTCTAACTCAAGTATCTCCTTCTTCACTATTAATCCCTTCCACAGCAATATTTATACTTCTTTCCACTTCCACAAGGACAAGGATCGTTCCTACCTATCTTTTTTGTCTTTATAGGTTTCTTCATACTATCACCAGAACTCTGAGAGACAACCGCTACAGGCTTATGCTCCATTCTTTCTGGCTTAAGCTCTAACCTCATAAGAAATCTAGAAATATCTCTCCTTATACTAGAAAGCATATCCTGGAATATCTCATAAGCTTCCTTTTTATACTCTATCAGAGGTTCTCTCTGCCCATAAGCCCTTAATCCTATCCCCTCTTTTAAGAAATCCATATTCTCCAGATGCTCTATCCAGTGAGTATCAACAACCCTAAGCATAATAAACTTTTCTGCCTGCCTCAATAAATCAGACCCTATATCCTTTTCCTTCTCCTCATATTTAGCATTTATCATATCTCTACATAGAGAGATTATCTCATCATAGGATGATTCCTCTATAGATTTTATATCCAACAGTATATTGAAGGTATTTTTTACCTCTCCAACAAATCCATCTAAGTCCCATATATCCCTTCTATTCTTCGGTATATAAGCCTCTGCAATTTCTAATAGATAATCACTCATTATCGAAAGAACAGATTCCTTTAAATCATCCTTAGTGAGTATCTTCTTACGCTCTTGATATATCACCCTACGCTGAGTTTCCATTACATCATCATACTCTAAAAGATGCTTTCTAATATCAAAATGATAGGCTTCTACCTTCTTCTGCGCACCTTCTATAGCTTTAGAAATAATAGGATGCTCTATAGGCTGATCCTCATCTATACCAAGTTTATCCATAATTCCTTTTATTTTCTCTGAGCCAAACAGCCTCATCAGTTCATCTTCTAAAGAAACGTAGAACCTAGAGGAACCTGGGTCTCCCTGTCTTCCAGATCTTCCTCTAAGCTGATTATCTATTCTCCTAGATTCATGCCTCTCTGTTCCTATAACATGCAAACCACCGAGCTCTGTAACTCCTTCTCCAAGTACTATATCAACACCTCTACCAGCCATATTTGTAGCTATAGTAACACTACCCTTTTGACCTGCTTTGGCTATTATCTCCGCTTCTTTTTCATGGTACTTGGCATTTAGGACCTGGTGAGGTATACCTAATCTCTTAAGCATAGAGCTGAGAAGTTCAGACTTCTCTATAGAACGAGTCCCTACAAGGACAGGTCTTCCTATCTTATACAACTCAGCTATCTCATTAACTATAGCCTTAAATTTAGCCCTCTCTGTCTTATAAACTGCATCTGGATAATCTATACGTATCATTGGTTTATGGGTAGGTATTACTACAACTTCTAGTCCGTATATTTTTAAAAACTCATCAGCTTCTGTAGCAGCAGTCCCAGTCATACCTGCCAGCTTTTTATACATTCTAAAATAGTTCTGGAGTGTTATAGTTGCTAAAGTCTGTGCTTCTTGTCTTATCTTAAGGCCCTCTTTGGCTTCTATCGCCTGATGTATCCCATCACTATACCTTCTTCCGTACATAAGCCTACCAGTAAATTCATCAACTATAATAACCTCGCCATCCTTAACTATATAATCAACATCTTTTTTAAAGAGTTCTTTAGCCTTTAATGCTGCTATAAGATAGGAAAGATAATCTATATCACTAACAGCATATATGTTCTCTATACCTAAAATCTTCTCTACCTTTTTAGCCCCTGAGTCGGTCAAACTTACACTTTTAAGTTTTTCATCTACCGTGTAATCAACATCCCTTATCAAGTTTCTAGCAATATGAGCAAATTGATAGTATAGACGGGTAGGTTTCTCCGCTACACCAGAGATGATAAGTGGAGTCCTAGCCTCATCTATAAGGATACTATCAACCTCGTCTACTATGGCATAGTTAAAATCCCTCTGTACCAGTTCATCTGCGCTTAAAGCCATATTATCTCTAAGATAGTCAAATCCAAATTCGGTATTAGTTCCATAAGTAATATCAGCATTATAAGCTATGCGCCTCTCACTGGGGGTAGAGTCATGCTGTAAGAGTCCAACAGTAAGACCAAGAGATTCGTATATAGGACCCATCCAGTATCTATCTCTTTTAGCAAGATAGTCATTTACAGTAACTATATGGACTCCCTCTCCTGTTAACGCATTTAGATATGCAGGCATAGTAGCTACAAGGGTCTTTCCTTCTCCTGTCTTCATCTCAGCTATTTTCCCCTCATGAAGTACAATAGCCCCTATAAGTTGGACGTCGAAAGGTCTCATATTAACCTTTCTTTTAGCTACCTCTCTTACTACTGCAAATGCTGGAACCATTAAGTCGTCTAAATTAGCCCCTTGTTTTAATCTCTCTTTAAACTCTAAGGTCTTCTTTGCTAATTCTTCATCAGAAAGTTTAGATACCTCTGGCTCAAGCCTATTTATCTCTTCTACTATATGCCAATATTTCCTCAGCTCTCGATCAGAACTCTTACCTATAATCTTCTCTAAAAGTTTAAACATAAAATTCTATCTCCTTAAAACCCTATGACCACCTTTTCTCTATCCTTAGCTACTATGCTCTCTATAAATGACTTGTATGCGGGATAGTCATCAGGTGTAATAAGTATACTTCTAATCTGAAAGACTCTTTCTACCTTTAAAGTATTCCCATTAACAGAAAATTTCATACTATAATAAGCAAAAGGTCTATCTAAGACCAGATCTTCGGGTAAATGAATAATCTTAGAACCTTCTGGAAGTTTATATGTAACTATATCCCTATTAGTATAAGGAGACCAATAATTTATAGGATATTTTCTCTCCTTCTTTGCTACAGACTCACTTGTTTCTATCCTCTCCATAATCGAGGGTAAGAAGGACATAGTATCTCTCACTACCTGTGCATAACCAGAAGCACTAAATCTATACTTCTCCCACACATCTACATTTAGGTCTTTAAGATTGGAAAGTTCATAACCCTCTAGGACTGCATTAGGAACAAGTGACCTTAAGGACCACTCTAAATCTTCTCTAATCTCTCTATCAGAGGCATTCTTCCATACGCTTCTAATATATGTATCGTAGTATCCTTTAAACAAAACATAAGCATTACCTTTAATGCTCCCATCTTTAGAAAGATTAATCTCTATATTTCTAATCTTTCCGTTATCTTCAGGTTTATCTATAGGTATATCCACAAGTATTGGTTTTCCCTCATCAATAAGTAGAGCCTTTGTTCCCTGATCCATAGATGGAATATAACCAAAGCGTGTATCCTCAGCGGTTCCATCGAGGAAATAAAGCCTATCGTTAAGTTTTATAGCACATATCGCATGATCAAATTGAAATCCGGGAGAGTCCAAAGGCAAAGTACCTCTATATCTAGTCCTTACCAAAACATAATATGCAGGAATACCCAACTCTCTGTACATTGAAATTAGTAATGTTGCCTTATCCTTACAATCTCCATATTTATACTTGAATACCTCGCTAGCTTGATGTGGCATAAGTCCTCTTATTCCATATTCTAAACCGACATATCTAATATCATTTGCTACAAAATAGTATATTGCCTTGGCTTTATCTTCAAGAGTTTGTTTATCTTTAGTAAGTTCTATAACCTTAGCCTTTATGGCATCATCAGACTTTGTCCTAGGATTGGCTATATCATAATACCAACTAGCAACCTCTTGCCAATCCTTAAATGTAGTTATCTCCAATCTGGGGGCTATATCAGCCAGAGGAGGCATATAATTTTCTTGAATAATCTGTGGTATATTCCTCATCTCCCATTTATATACCACAGTATTACCTTTTTCTTCTATCTCAGGTTCTAGCTCTCCGTTGTACATCTTATAGTAAAATTTCGTCCCCTTTGGAACCACTAAGGTGTATTTAGAAATCATCATCGGATCAAAATCTTGAAATAAAAATTCATCCTGGAAATGCTTCCCTAATGGTCCTCTTCCAAGGTCATCTATGGTATACGCATACTCTATAATTGCATTATTCTCAAGTGCCGGCATAGATATAACCTTAGCCATAGCGTCTGAATATAGATGGTAACCTTCAGCTAAAGAGACATCATGAATAGCTGTAGCTTCTACCTCTGTTCCATCAGGCTTTATAGTCCTAGCCTTCAAAATCTTTACCCTTTCACCGTAGAGACTATATGGTATATAAACCTCTCCATAAGTCTCTCTTCCCCTCTCGTTTAAAATCTTAATTACCTTGTGATAAGTTAAAGAAGATGTTCCATCCGGCTTAATAATCCTCTCTGCACTATCGAGGATTATTATAGCTGATGCATCTGGATAATCTTTTTGTGTAGGAGTCCTAGCAATAAGCTTAGAAATATCTGCAAGGGTATAAGTTTCCTCTTTGAGAAAACTAAGATAATCTCTAAGCGCTATATTACCTGGTTCTATTTCTAAGGCTTTATCCCAATATAAGAAAGCCTTCTCTTTCTGCCCAAGTTCGTAGTAAAGATTCCCAAGATACTCATATATATCAGGATGATAAGGAGATATCTCACTGGCGTTTTCTAACAGTGTAATAGCCTCACTAAACATCTTAGACCTCATATAAAGGTTTACAAGGTCTAAATAGAGATTGATATTACAAGGTTCTCTCTCTATCCTCTTTTTTATAATTGAGATAGCTTCTTTATAATTACCTATATTTCTATATATAGACATTAAATTATTAAAGGCGCTATAAAATACGCTGTTTATCCTTAATAGTTTCTTATACGTGTTAACTGCATCTTTATACCAACCTCTTCTTTCATATATAAGCCCAAGGACATAATAACTAACTGGATGGGAAGGATTCACCCTCAGAGACTCATTTATAACGTCTTCTGCATCCTTAATCCAACCCTTCATAAGATAGGTCCAAGATAGATATGCATAGAGCTGAGAAAAATTTCTACCATAATTCAGTCCTTCCTTGAATAGCTCAATTGCTTCTTCGTACAAACCCTTATCATATCTATTCCAGCCAAGATCTACATAAGCTCTAACAAACTCTGGCTTAGAAGTTATAACCTTTCTCAACTCGCTAACACCTTCATCAGTTTTACCTTCATCTAGATAAGTTAAACCAAGAAAGTAATGGGGAAGGATAGTATCTGAAATCTCCAATGCTTTAAGAAAACTCTTTTCTGCCCTGTCCCAAAGTCCTCTCTGCCTATATACTATACCTGAATGAACTAATGACCAATAATCCTGTGATATAACATCTTCTATAAGCGCAAACTCGGTTCCTTTCTTAATCTCTTTCGGTTCTAGAGAATACTTCAAAGTAGGAATAGGATTACCATCCTTATCAGTAATTCTAACAGTAAACTGCCAGAGTCCATTATCTTCGCAGACCTTTACTAAAAGTTTATTCCAACCCTTATTGAGTTTGACTTTTACTATGTCCTGGTCTATATAGATATTCCTATATATGTCTTGAGATAAAATTTTAGCATCATTTAACCAGATACTCAGAGCACCTGTACTACCAGACCTTATAAAAACTTCTCTATCAGAATCGCTATTGATAAAGGTAAGAGCATAAGCGGTTACAGCATCTGAAGGGTATAGTAAGTTCCCAAGCTTCATTATTCCGAAAGTGGCTCTACTAGGGAACCACCTTACTTCCATCCCATTCTTACCGGTATAGATTTTGTTAAGGTTTAGTTCATCTTCAGGAGGGAATGTCTTATAGAATCCAGAACCACCTACATTATCAAATGGCCCTATTACAAGCCAATCATTAATTAGACCAAGCTTAGATATATATTCCTTTGCAGAATCATAGTTACCAAGTTTCATTAAAACTTGTATCTTTTCCCAATAAAGAGAAGATAGCAGGTTAGGATTCTTTGTCTTATTAATCATCTTGTCTATAAAAGACAGAGAGGATCTATATAAACCTTCCTCATCGTATAGATCGCTTAAAAGATACCAATAGCTAAGAGAAGAGTAACTGTCAGGATTACTTAATATTACCTTCTCCCAACTCTTTATAGCCTTTTTATTATCTCCCCTTATCCAAGAATTCCATCCATCTAACTCTAGAACATTAATAGTCTCTAAGGCAAATCTTACTTTTAACTCTTGGGTAAAAGATATGGACGGAAGGATAAAAAGAAATACTATTAATAACGCTAAAATTCTGTTTTTCATATTACGCATCCCAACTCATCTCCCTCTCATTCAGATTATGATTATATATAACTAACCCAGCTCCTATCTTAGGGTAAAAATAGGTCGTCTTTTGGGGTAATCTATCTCCTTTCTCTACAATACATCTCAATGTATCCATCGATGGCGGATTAACAATAAACGCAGACTCATAAGTACCTCTATCTACCAAGGACTTTACCTCCTCTATGCTATGCGAATAAGTTATAGAAAGATTATCAAATTTACTCAAAAACTCATGTAAAGAAGCAACATTAAGCTCTTTAGTCCTAAATTTAAAGGCCTCTCCCTTCTTGTAATAATATACTAAGTGCTCATCTTGAGTTATCTCTATCAAATCAGTCTTCTCCAAAAGAAAAGAATTCTTCAGCATATCCTCAAAATCTTTAGAGACTCCTTTTATAATTCTATGTGTAGGCAATAAACTCAGCCCTCCACTATAGGCATCAACTAAAAACATCATCACATAGCTGTATGGACCAAACTTGCCATATTCTAATTCCATTAGCTCTCTATATTTTAAAGCTGTCTCATATCTATGATGCCCATCTGCTATAAGTATTGTTCTATCTCTAAAGAAGTTCGAAATGTCTTCTAACACATCATCTACAACCCATATCTTGAATCTATCTGAAGAAAACAACGGTTCTTCTAACTTAACATGTTCCCATAATTCTTTACTAATACCAACCTCATCAAAGTACATGCCTAGTATAGGACTCACATTTGACTTGATATACTTTAAAAGATTAAACCTATCTTCTTTAGGCTTCGGAAAAGTAAATTCATGGGGTAAGATAACTCTCTTCTCAAAAGGTTCAACCTTTACAATACCAAAGAATCCTCTCAGTATCCTTTCTTCCTTGTCTAGCGTATATATCTCCTCATAAAAATAGTAAGATGGTTTCTTACTAGGAACTAAAATCTTATTTTCTAACCAAAGTCTAAGCGTTTTACCCGCCTCTAGATACTTTTCTTCACCATTACCTAGAGGTAGTTCTAATCTCACTATGTTATAAAGGTGCCTATTATAGAGATTTCTCTGAAGTTCAGGCGAAATAATATCGTATGGAGGAGATATCACATCCTCCAATTTATCTACTATATCCTTATTGTAAATAAGTCCTACAAAAGGTTTTACTTCTGCCATAGACCTATCCAGTCTCTCTCAGAGTGATACTATCTCCTAAAATCTCTTCCACTAGAGACCTTACCGCTTCTAGTCTCTTACTATCTAAAGCCAAGATATCCAGAGTATCATCATATATCCTAACTACACCTAATTCTAAGTCCTCTTCTGTCTCCTCCTCGTTAGGAAGAACTATCTGATTACTAAGTAAGATGTCAGTTCTAGGATTTCTAACACATACAAATATCTTTCCCCTAGGATTGTCTTCCCTTTTGACAAAGAATGGAGACAACTGTAAAACACTAGTTACCTTATCTATATCCTTTATCTCATATTCAGAAATCTTAACCCTTGGTTCTTCTTCTTTATGTTGAGATATGCCATTTATATAAATGTAGAGTCTATATCCATAGTTGCGAAGAACATTCTCTACAGAAACCCCGTCTTTTAAAAATGGATCTAGAAATTGACTCAAAATACTCTCTAACCCTTCTGGCTTATTTACTAACCATGGGAAAAATACATATCCTAGAAAATAGAAGTTGTCATGTGGGATAATTCTACCAAAAGCCACTTCTCCTCCCAAAAAACGTTCTATATTTTCATCAAATACTAGATACTCTCTACTAGTTAAGATGTCTATAAGTCTAGCTCTACCCAACTCTTTGGTAATATCCGTTACCTCATATACTGACCAGTAGGTTCCTTGAAATCTTCTTAAAAGATTCTTCTCTTTCTCTGTAGCAATATCCTCTTCTAAAAATAGTTGTAGTGGGGTCTTTCCTTTAGCTACATACTCATTAAATATAAACCAATCCAAAATCTCTTCCCAATCAGACTTATTTCTAATCAAATCATCAAAGCTCTCGACAGAGGAAAGATCACCTCTATCAAACTTCTTTGCAATATCCCTAAATGCTTCACGATAGTTTGTAAATGAATGATAGGCAACCTTGTAGTATAGAGAAAACTTTAAAAAATTCACCTCTAAAGACTCTTCATATAAAGGTAGACAACACCTTTTAAACTTTTTACCACTTCCACAAGGACAAGGATCGTTCCTGCCTATATCTATATAATCTCTGACTAACCCTTTCATATCCTACTTATATCAAGCTTCTCCTTTCTTAACCAATTTTATAAATAGAGGCATCAACTGATTTCCAAGCAATCTACCCAGAGAGCCATTAGCACAGTCCTTTTCAGAGAAGGCATTAGTTCCATCGCTATCAATATTTGCTCCAGCTACTAGTAAAGGCACAGGATCATCAGAATGAGCCTTTAAAGAGCAAGGAGTAGAATGATCTGCAGTAACAGCTATAACAACCTTAGAAAGGTCTATATTGGGTAAAAGATTTCCAAAGAAGTACTTATCTATTGCAGAGATACTATCTCTCTTTTCGATAGCCTTACCATCATGTCCTGGGACATCTGGACCCTTTAGATGTATATAAAGTGCATCATAAAGACTCATATACTCTATAGCCTTATCTGCTCTTAGAGGATAATCCACTTTAGGATCACCAGTAGGTTCAGGCAGTTCTACTATATCCATTCCAGTAAGCATAGCTATGCCCATCTCTACAGGCATCTCTGCAAAACAGGCAAAGTTCAACCCAAATAATTCTTTTATATTAGGAAATTGAGGAAGCTTATCACCCGCATCTCGAGTAAGGATAACGTTACCCATCATCTTCCCCTGAGCTTTTCTCTTTAAGTTTACCTCCGCATTGTTTAAGACGATGTGACTCTTCTCTACAAATTCATTAGTTAAATCAGCTGACCTCTTAGCTTCTATACTGTCATCTAAAGGTCTACAGACCTGAAGATATGGTTCAAATTTTTCCTTAGCTACACCAAAATAACCAATCTTATCATAAGCAGGGTCAGTATTTGTAATATTAGCAGAGAGTGGTCCCTCATGACATCTAATCCAAAGTACTCCTCTATGTCCAACAGTACTTACGAATTTGAACTCAGCTGGATGACTTGTCAATTTTACCTTGCTATTTACCTCTTCAGCCAAAGCCTTAGCCTCTTCCGTGGTAAGGTCTCTTCCAGCCCTTCTATCTGTTAGATATCTATTCTCATCCATAGTAGCGAAATTTACTCTAAATGCAAGATCCCCAGGCTGAACGTCAATACCAACGGCAAAACACTCTAAGGGACCTCTTCCTGTATAATACCTCTCCGCATCATAACCTAATATACTAATAACTGCGATATCAGATTCGGGGGCTATTCCAGGCCCTACTGTATCTACCACACCAGTTTTACCCTTTCTAACTAAGTTATCCATATTGGGAGTATCCGCTGCCTCTAAAGGAGTTTTACCACCCAATTCTTTACATGGCCTATCTCCTAGTCCATCTAACACAATATATAACAATTTATACATCCCACATATTCACCTCTTTCTTGCTAAGGATTTAGTTTATTCAATTATAACATATAAAGAGAGAAAACTCTTAGCACTATTCTATCCTACAACAAGGTTATTAAGATTTATTGCTAGTACCGAGCATATTGCTCCCCAAAAGGCGTAGACAGAGAATATCTATCTCATAGAATACCTACTATAGTACTTAAAGGAATAGCCAGAAGCCCGATGGAAGCATTATCTTGCATCTTCTATAAGCTTTTCAAGAGGTACAATTTTATAACCTTCCCTTCTAGCATAATCAATAAATTGGGGTAATATATCTATAGTACTTCTTGATCCTATATGGAAGATTATTATAGCTCCTGGTATCAGCTCTCTTTTTACTCTTTCTAAAAGTAGTTTCCCTTTACTCTGCGGTATTAAATAGTCACCTAACTTTTTTGTCCAAAGGACAAGATATATAGAATGCTTCTTCAATATTTCCTCTATATCTTTATCGTAATCTCCACCAGGAGGTCTAAAATATCTACATCTCTCACCTGTAGTAGAGTATATAATATCTTGAGCCTCTAGAATCTCTTTATATTTTTTATCATAAGAAAGAGTTGTAAGGTTTAGATGGTGCATAGTATGATTTCCTATAGTATGTCCATTCTCTATAATATCTTTAGCAAAATAGGGATATAGCTTAACTCTCTTTCCTACAAGAAAGAAAGTGGCTTTTACAGAATATCTATTTAGTATATCAAGTATTATTGGCATATATACTGGTCTTGGACCATCATCAAATGTGATTGATATCTCTTTAAGATGAGGGTTACCTCTCCATATAGTATTCTTATAGGTACCCCCGGTTCTAACTTTTCTATAAGTCAACCAGAGATTTCTAAGTATAACCCATAGATTTTTTCTAGAAGTGTCAACCTTTCTATTACTATTTTCCTCTATATAAGACTCTTTCTTTAGGCTAGATAAGTCCAATTTTAAAAGGGCATCGGAATACCAGACCCTACCAGTCTTATCTAACAATAGGCTAAGAGACTGATCTTCTCTGAACAGACTCTCAAAGTCTTTTCTGTATATAGAGGCTGTAAAGGTAGGTTCTTTATAACTATCTTCAATTCTATTACTATCCCTATAAACTCCAGACAAGTCAAGCTCTGTTACATAAGGAAAAGAGCAAAATACTACTTTAGATAGAGATGTTGAGTAAGTAATTAAATCTTGATGAATCTTTTCTCTATCTTGTGTATAAAATAATCCATAGAAGAATGTAATACCAACTACGACCTTATCTTTATATCTTAAGGAATCTATATTAATGATTCTACTAGCTAAATTATGCTCCTTAAGGGAGTCGTAGACTCTTCTTTCCAAAGATATATCAGAAAATTTGTCACCAATCACAACATAGGAAGATCCCTTAGATGTTATAAAGAGAGATATCCAAATTACTATCAGTAAGATGTTTCTTACAATCTTATACATTTTACATCTCCTATATTTGAATTTGGCTATAAAAAATTATTTATATCGTCATACTAATATAAATATAATAGCATAGGTAGAGTATAATATTAAATTAATGAATAATAAAACTTCTAGCAGATTTATACCTCTAGATACTTTTAGAGGAATAACTATACTATTAATGTTGTTAGTCAACAATATGGCTATAGATGTCATAACCCCTTATTATCTAAAGCATGCTCCTTGGGGAAAAGGTATAACAATCGCTGATCTAGTTATGCCATGGTTCCTTATGATAGTAGGAATATCTATTCCATTCTCTTTATCCTCAAGTAAAGAGAAAGGTATTTCATCAAAAGAATATAACTTAAGAGCAATAAAACGAACTATTAAGCTATTCCTTATTGGATGTTTTCTCACTTCAAGTATATATAAACAGCCATATTTCGGGATGGAGGTCCTTCAACTCATCGGGTTAGATTATCTTATAGGTGTAATCTTTTGTCCTTTTTCTATTACTTATCGTGTACTTACGACCATTATTCTTCTTATGACACACTGGAGCATAATAAAATTTATCCCTATTCCTGGAGTAGGAAGTGGGATATTCACGGAAGACAAAAATATTATTAGATATATTGATATAACATACCTTCAGAGGTTTCATATTAATGGAATTATTAGTGTAATTCCGACCTCTGGTCTTGTCATTATAGGCTCTATTATAGGCACTATACTAATGAGAAAGGAAGCTAAAAAGAATATACTTATCATCTTTTCTATTGGGGCTCTACTAACAATAAGTGGCTGGTTATGGAACTTAGATATCCCCTTCAACAAGGCGTATTGGACATCTTCTTATATCCTTTATACCTCAGGATTAGGAATTATCCTATTAGGCGTTTTACAACTACTAATAGAGGTTATAGGATGGAAGAAATGGACTTTTCCTTTCATAGTATTAGGAAGAAATGCTATCCTAGCTTATATATTACCTATTCTCTTTAAGGTCTATATCCTTAATGAATGGAAGTGGAGAATGTCCAACGGGTCAATACTTTCATTAAGGGAAGCAATCCTCCATTTCCTTATTAATAAATTGGGGTTAACAGTAGGAGGATGGAGTTTTACAATTTTCTATATATTAGGATTTTGGCTATTCTTCCTATATCTCTATTTAAGGACGATGTTTATAAAGATATAATTTCCGCAAAGGTACAATGTTGAATATTTTATATGTTTTCTGATATAATAAATAAGGTTTGACTGAAAGCGCATACAATAATCTCTAATAAAAGGAGTGTGAAAGATGAAGAAGTGGGTTTACTTATTCGACGAAGGCGACCCTAATGATAGGGCGCTTTTAGGAGGTAAAGGTGCTGGGTTAGCACAAATGACCCAGGCAGGGCTCCCCGTACCTCCAGGATTTACTATCACTACAGAGGCATGTAATGCCTACTATGAGAATAACCAAAAGTTTCCAGAAGGCATGTGGGAACAGGTGCTTGAAGCGCTCAAAGAAGTGGAGAGGAGGACAGGGAAGAAATTTGGAGACGTCTCTAATCCTCTTTTAGTCTCGGTAAGGTCAGGAGCAAAGTTCTCCATGCCAGGTATGATGGATACTGTCCTAAATCTAGGACTAAATGATGAGGTTGCAAAAGGGCTTATACAGCTTACTCAGAATGAGAGATTCGTCTATGATGCATATAGACGTTTCATACAGCTCTTCGGTAAGATAGTTCTAGGCATTCCTGGAGACTTATTCGACAAGGCATTTGAAGAGTATAAAGAGAAAGTGGGGGCACACTACGATACAGACCTAACAGCAGACCATCTAAAAGAAATAGTCTCTATTTTTAAAGATATTGTTAAGAAAGAAACAGGAAAGGATTTTCCGCAGGAACCTCTTGAGCAATTAAGACTAGCGATAGGTGCAGTATTTAATTCTTGGAACAATAAGAGAGCTATCGACTACAGAAACTACCATAAGATACCCCATAATCTTGGAACAGCAGTCAATGTAGTTACCATGGTATTCGGTAATATGGGTTTCGATTCTGGGACAGGTGTCGCATTTACAAGAGACCCGGCAACAGGAGAGAAGAAGTTCTTTGGAGAGTTCCTCTTCAACGCTCAAGGGGAAGACGTAGTAGCTGGTATCCGTACACCACTAAAGATAGACGAGCTAAAAGAGAAGATGCCTGCTGTATACGACCAGTTAGTAGAGATAGCAAAGAAGCTAGAAAACTACTATAGAGATATGCAAGATATAGAGTTTACAGTAGAGCGTGGAAAGTTATGGATGCTTCAGACAAGATCTGGTAAGAGAACTGCTCAAGCTGCAGTAAAGATAGCTGTTGATATGGCTGAGGAAGGTATTATTTCTAAAGAAGAGGCAGTTCTAAGAGTAGAACCTAATCAGATAAATCAACTGCTCCACAGACAGATAGATCCTTCTGCTAAAGTTACTGTTATAGCTAAGGGTTTAAATGCCTCCCCAGGGGCAGCTACTGGTAAGGCTGTCTTTGATGCGGAAAAGGCTAAAGAGTGGGCACAGAATGGAGAGAAAGTTATCCTTGTAAGACCTGAAACAAACCCTGATGACGTAGGAGGAATGATAGCGAGTGAAGGAATCCTTACTGCTCGTGGTGGAGCAACAAGCCATGCTGCGGTCGTAGCAAGAGGGATTGGAAAGCCCTGTGTAGTTGGAGCAGAATCTATAAAGATTGACCTAGAAAAGAGGCTATTCAATGTAAATAGCTATACAGTAAAAGAAGGAGATATTATAACAATAAACGGAACTACTGGAGAGGTAATACTAGGTGAAGTTCCTCTAATAGAACCAGAACTTACCCCAGAACTTCAGAAATTATTATCCTGGGCTGACCAATTCAAGAGGCTTCAAAACTGGGCTAATGCAGACTATCCAAGAGATGCACAAAAGGCCAAGGAGTATGGCGCTCAAGGTATTGGACTTTGCAGAACTGAGCATATGTTCTTTGAAGCAGATAGATTACCTATAGTAAGACAGGCCATATTAGCTAAAACTTCAGAGGAAAGAAAGGCTGCGCTAGATAAGCTCTTACCTATCCAGAAGGAAGATTTCAAAGGTATTTTAAAGGTTATGGATGGACTACCAGTTATAATAAGATTACTTGATCCACCTTTACATGAATTCCTACCAAGACATGAAGAACTTCTAGCTGAAGTGATAGAGCTTAGGATTACAGGAAAAGATCCAAAAGCCTTAGCAGAAAAGGAAGAACTTCTAAAGCGTGTAGAAGAAATGAGAGAAGCCAACCCAATGTTAGGTCTAAGAGGATGCAGACTTGGTATTACTAGACCTGAATTCAACGAGATGCAGGTAAGAGCTATCTTTGAGGCAGCTTGTGAGCTTAAGAAAGAGGGATATAATCCAAAGCCGGAGGTTATGATACCTTTAGTTGGACATGTAAATGAACTTAAGGTAGTAAGGGAACAACTAGAAGATGTGGCAAAGAAAGTTATGGAAGAACAAGGGATTACAGTAGACTACAAGTTTGGAACAATGATCGAGGTTCCAAGAGCAGCCCTTACTGCCGGTGAAATTGCCGAGTATGCTCAGTTCTTTAGCTTTGGAACTAACGACTTAACCCAGATGACATTTGGCTATTCTAGAGATGATGCCGAGGGTAAATTCTTATTCGTATATCTAGAAAAAGGTATCCTCTCCAACGATCCATTCCAAACACTCGACACAAAGGGCGTTGGTAGACTTATGGAAATGGCTGTAAAAGAGGGAAGAGCTACTAGACCAGATTTAGAGGTAGGAATCTGTGGAGAGCATGGAGGGGATCCAGATTCCATAATGTTTGCTCATGAAATCGGACTAAACTATGTAAGCTGTTCTCCATTTAGAGTTCCTGTAGCTCGTCTAGCAGCGGCTCATGCAGCACTTAAAGAGAAACAGGCATTTAGGGATAAGTAAGAGTTAAGATAAAAAAGCGGGGATAAGTTCCCCGCTTTTTTTATTCTCTTTACACGTTTCTATAGGTTATAACACTTTTTATGCCTACAAAAATATAAATTATTTAGCTATTTTCCCAAAATAGTATTCTTCCGCAGTGTTCACAGGTGATTAGCTCATCTAACTGTTTCAGTCTTTCTACAAGAAAAAGGGATAACTCAACCCCACACTCCGAACATTTTTCTCCCATAACCTTAGACATTCCTCTACCCCGTCTATTCTTCCTTATCATCTCATATCTAGAGAGTAGTTTTGAATCTATACCATTTATCTTTTCTGAGCGCTTATTCTTCAGGTCTTGAAGTCTCTCTAGAATTTCCCTCTCAAATACTCTTGCTTTTTCAGTAATCTCAGTAAGGGAAATCTCTAAATCTTCTATTTCTTTCTTAATCTTAGGAATTTCTTCTCTAAGAGAATCTAAAGATTCCATAATTTCTAGAATTTTATCCTCTAACTTGCTCTTTTCTTGGTTTATATACTGAATCTCTTGAGTAATCCTATCCACTTCCTTCTGTGTAGTGACGTTTTTATAAAGCCGTTCCTCATCTTTTCTCTTTCTTTCTTCTAAACTAGACAGTTCAAGCTCAAATTCTTTAAGAGAAATCTCCTTTGATCTTATCTCCTCAGATTTCTTGTTGTAAAGATTAATAAGAGAATCAATCTTTTTCTTTAACTCTTCCCCCCTATCAAGATTTTGAAACCTTTCTTCAAGACTCATAATCTCTACATCTAATAACTGAACTTCCCAGAGTTTTTGAAGTTCATCCGACAGAGACATCTATAATCCCCCTGAAAAGAAATAAAATGGTGGGCGAAACAGGACTTGAACCTGTGGCCTCCTGCTTGTAAGGCAGGCGCTCCAACCACTGAGCTATTCGCCCATGGTGGGCCCACCCGGATTCGAACCAGGAACCGACCGGTTATGAGCCGGCAGCTCTACCGTTGAGCTATGGGCCCTTTCATCAGTGACAAAAATACTATATCATAAAGGATATAAAATTTCAAGAGGCTTGTTAATCTGATCTGTAACCAGATTTAAAAGGAGAGCTCCTTTCTGATTAGAGTTGGTATACTATTATGCAAAATTTGCCTATGCATAAAAGAATAAAGAAATATTAGTTGTTATAGTGAGAAGTTTATCTTATCTCTAGCTGTAGATATTTACAGCATGGTCTTAAAGGTAAGTAAGACAGGAGATTTAGTGGTTATATTGGAAGTAATCAAAGAGTGATTACAGTCCAGTCTCAATTATAACATTGTTAGGATTAATTCTAAATGGTATAATTACAAGGATATGATTTGTCTAGGAGATTGAAAAATGGAGAAAATTAGAATAAGGATATACCCAGATGGCATAGAAGGGTTTGTAGAAAAAGACACTACTATATTAGAAGGGCTGGAAAAACTTGGGATAAAATTAGAAACCCTCTGTGGAGGAGCGGGTTGGTGTGGACAATGTATTGTAAAAGTTAACGGAGCTCTATCTGAAATATCTTCCAATGAAAAGAGCATCCTATCTAATGAGATGCTTATAGATGGATATCGACTAGCATGTCAAGCGGTAATAAAGGGTAATATTGATATAGAGATACCTCCTCAGACAAGGTTATATGGCAATCAGATACTTACAAGTGGTGTTGTTATAGAAAAGGCTAAGATAAATCCTGATGTAAAGACCTTTAGAATAAGTCTACCTATCCCAAGTTTAGAAGACCAAAGAGCAGATCTAGAAAGGTTAGAAGATGCAATTGGTTCAAAAATATCAGTATCCAATTTAGATATTTTAAAAAAACTACCAATAATTCTAAGAGAAAGTAATTTTGATATAGAGGCTGTAATTTATAGAAGTGAGCTTATAGATATAAGAAAACCAATTAGTAAACCTCTCTATGGAGTAGCAATAGACATAGGAACCACAACAATAGTGGCATATTTATTGGATCTTAAAAAAGGAGAGATAGATGTAGCTTCATCAATGAATCCTCAAGCTAAAAGAGGAGCAGATGTTATATCTAGGATAGATTATTCTATTAGGGGTGGACTCCAAGAGCTAAGAGACCTAGTTGTAGGAGAGATTAATAGGCTTATAGAGGAATTATGTAATAGACAGAGTATAGAGCCTACTGATATTTATGACATTACGATTGTTGGTAATACTACTATGATGCATATATTTCTAGGAGTCCCACCAAACTATATAGCGGTATCTCCCTATATACCTACCTTTACAAGGTCAATGCTTCTTGAAGCATCTCAATTAGGTATACATATAAACCCAAGAGGTAAATGCTATGTGCTTCCTAATATATCAGGCTATGTAGGAGCAGATACAGTTGGAGTAGTTCTAGCTACTAGACTATACAAAGGTGATGGTGTTAAGCTTGCCCTAGACATAGGGACTAACGGAGAGATGGTATTAAAGGATGGAGATAAACTTTTTGCCTGCTCTACCGCGGCTGGACCCGCTTTCGAAGGAGCAAATATTACCTATGGGATGAGAGGAGCCAAAGGAGCAATTGATCATATAAACATAGATGATGGCAAGATAAACGTCCATGTAATAGGCGATGTCCAACCGATAGGAATATGTGGCTCAGGGCTTTTAGATGCTATTGCAGTTATGATAGAACTAGGAATCTTAGATGAGACAGGAAAAATTGTATATCCCGAAGGAGAACTTATTAAAGACCTAATACGTAAAACAGAAAATGGGTTAGAATTTTTACTAAGAGCTAATGGCGGAGAGATTCTAATAAACCAAAGAGATGTAAGGGAGCTCCAATTAGCCAAGAGTGCTATCAGGGCAGGTATAGAGATATTACTAGAAGAAACAGGAAGAGACTATAAAGATATCGATACCGTATATCTAGCAGGAGCATTTGGAACATATCTAAACCCAGAGAGTGCAGTAAAGATAGGACTACTCCCTCCAATTCCTATAGGTAGGATATATTCGGTAGGGAATGCAGCGGGAGAAGGGGCAAAGCTTGCCCTCCTAGATAAAGACCAGAGGAGAATAGCTGAAGAGATTTCAAAGAATATTTCTTACATAGAACTCTCCTCAAGAAGAGACTTCCAAGAAAAATTTATGGAATTTATGTATTTTGAGACAAAGAGATGAGATACGTTAGTCCTCCACCAGGTTTCAAGGATTATCTCCCAAAAGAGGTTGAAAAGATAAGATTAGTTGAAGATACCATTAGAAAAGTGTCTGAATCTTTTGGATATAAAGAGGTTATAACCCCAACACTAGAATATGCAGACGTAATACAATTGGGAACAAATACCAAAGATGACACTATACTATACAAGGTAATAGACAGAGATGGTGCATTATTATCCATTAGACCCGAATTTACAACTTCTATAGCTAGGTTAGTAACTACTAGATACAGAGATGGAAAAGGACCATTTAGGTTTTACTATATAGGAAAGGTATTTAGGAATATACAGTTTCAGCCTCTTATGCAGAAAGAATTTACTCAGGGAGGGGCAGAATTAATAGGGGAATCTTCCCTTTTCGGAGATATAGAAATCATCTCCCTCATAGAGGAGATATTTGAGAGATTGAATCTACCCATTCATATAGAGGTAAGTCATGCAAGAATTATACCCGCTATCATTGAGGCAACAAGTCCATCCATTCTAGATGCAATAAAGGCTGGAGATTTTGTAAGTATAAAATCGCATATAAACAATAAAAATATACTATCTTTTGTAGAGGAACTTCCATTCTTAAGCGGAGGTAAAGATGTTATAGAAGAGGCACAAAGATATATAAGATATATTCCAGGATTAAAGGAACCTCTAGAACAGCTTTCTAAGTTTATATCAAATCTAGAAGATTTAGGATATAAAAGAACTAAGATAAATCTAGGTGTCATAAGAGATTTTGAATACTATACCGGTATAACCTTCGAAGGATATATAGAAGGTTTAGGGCTACCTGTAGTAGGAGGAGGAAGATATGATGGACTGCTTGAGAGATTTGGGGTATCTCTACCAGCAACTGGATTTGCTATAGGAATAGAAAGGGTTGCAGGAAGAGCCTTGAAAGAGGAATCTGAACCTGACTTAGTTATAGGCTATACTGAGGAAAAATTCAAAGAGGCTATGAATTTAGCTCAAATAAAAAGAAAAGAGGGACTCAAAGTAGAGATAGTCTTGTGTTCAAAAGAAAGTGACTTAGTAAGTAGAAGTGGAAGGAGCAAGATATTCTTATGTTAGTTATAGCTTTACCTTCTGGTAGGATGTTAGATGATTGCGTAAAACTCTTTGAGTCTGCTGGTATATTCTTTCCTAAAGAGATCTTAGAAAGTAGGAAGTTATCAGGAGTAAG